>CALGZY010000045.1 GCA_937934355.1 uncultured Collinsella sp.
TTTCTATTCTATGGTGGGCCGTCAGGGGTTCGAACCCTGGACCTTGGGATTAAAAGTCCCCTGCTCTGCCAGCTGAGCTAACGGCCCGCGGGTGGCATTGTACCACGGTCTGGGACTATTCCCAACTCCATTGGCCGTTCTGGAAAATCACAACTTCACGTCCATCAGGCGTAATGCCCGTAATATCGATGTCGTCCGTGCCGATCATAAAATCGACGTGCGTGCTCGAGACGTTAACGCCATGCTCCAGGAGCTCCTCCTTGGACATGTCATACCCACCCTCGATGCATTCGGGGAAACCGACACCTAGCGCGAGATGGCAGCTAGCGTTCTCGTCATAGAGCGTATCGTAGAACAGAACACCACTTTCGCGGATCGGCGTGTTCTTGGAAATGAGCGCGACCTCTCCCAGGTGAGCAGCGCCCTCGTCAGTATCGATGATACTTGCGAGCGTTGCCTTGCCCACGCGGGCGTCGTAGTCCACCACGCGGCCGCCCTCGAACTTAATCCAAAAATCTTCGACCTTATTGCCGTGATGGATGAGCGGCATGGCCGAGTACACGATACCGTCGGCGCGCATGCGATCGGGCGAAGTGAAGACTTCCTCGGTGGGAATGTTGGGGAAGAAGGGGTGCCCATCGGGCGTCTTGCCCTTGCCGCCGGCCCACTCGTGACCTTTCGTCATGCCAATCGTCAGATCGGTTCCATTTGCCGCATTGTAATGCAGGTAGTCGAAACGATTGTCGTTCAGGAAACGCAGGTTCTTTTCGAATGCGGCGTCATGGAGTTCCCAGTCGCTCTCTGGGTCCTGGCCATCGGCGCGCGCGGTGTGCAGAATCGCATTCCACAGCTTATAGATTGCAACCTCATCGGCGTCTCCCGGGAACACCTCGTGCGCCCAAGCCACGACCGGAGCGCCGGCGATGCACCACGGATTGATGTTGTAATCCAGTCCACGGCGGAAAACTTTGCACTGCGTATTCCTCGCCTTTGATGCCGCGGCCGGCTTGGCTGGATCGATGCCCTTGAGGGCCGCGGGATCCGCACCCTCGATAAAGACAAAGCAGGCACCATCCTGGGCCAAGGAATCCAGCTGCATGCGCTTCCACTCGGGCGTCTGCTCAAAATAGCTTTTCTCGACATGCTCGTACGTGAGCCTCGTCACGGCATCATCGGCCCAAATGACCGTCACGTGGCCGGCGCCGGCAGCATAGGCCTCCGCGACCACCACGCGCGCAAACGGCGCGCACTCGACCGGAGACTGAACGACGACCTCCTGGCCGGGCTTGACGTTTACGCCCTTGCGGACGACCAGGCGCGCGTAGTTTTTAATCTTGGGCTCCAGGGCCTTCATGCCCTCCAGAGCCTCTTCGACCGTCAGGGCAGCTCGAATCATGTGCCACTCCATCTATCTATAGAACAGTAAAAAGGCGCGCCGCAAAAACGACGCGCCTTATATCTTAGCGATAAGTATGTATGCAAACGCTACTTCTTCTTGGAGTCCTTCTTGTCCTCCTCGGCAGCCGCGCGCTCAATAAGAGCGTTGAGCTTGTTCTCGGACATGCCCTCGGCCTGCGCGCGGTACATGTTGCGCAAGGGACGAATACGAGCGAAGTCATAGATAAAGTCACCTAGGATGATGACATAGGACAAAACAATGCCGACCATCTGGACAGGGCTGGACACCATGCCAGCGGGAGCGAAGTACAGCGAGGCCCAAATTGCCACGACGAGCACCATGCCAATGGCGAGCACAATCCACCAGATGCGACGGCGCTTGGTGTAGTCCTCGTCCTGCTTGAGGAGGATATTCGACACCGTATAGATGCGGTCCTCCTTGGCGCGCTGCTTAGCCTTGCGGGCGCGCTTCTCCTCTTTAGAGAGGCCCTCGAGGTTCTCGCCCTTCTCGAGCTCTTTGCGGCGTGCCTTAGACGAAGCCGGCACGACGCGAACGGAGCTCGCTGCTTGGCGGGCGGGCTTAGCAGATGCGGCAGACTTGCGCGCAACCCCGGTAACTTCGTGGGATTGCGTGCGCTTGTTCGTGGCGCTACGGGTACTCACTTATGCGTTCTCCTTCATGCTTGTGAACTGGGAGCCCGTGATGATCTGGAAGGCCTCGCGATAGCGCTCGGACGTGCCATCGATGACCTCGGCGGGCAGGTGCGGGGTCTCCCCCGTCATATCCCAGTTGGCCTTGAGCCAATTGCGGACGAATTGCTTGTCGTAGCTAGGCTGGATCTTGCCCTCCTCGTAGCTGGCAGCAGGCCAGAAACGGCTGGAGTCGGGCGTGAGACACTCGTCGATCAGCGTGACCTTGCCATCAATAACACCAAACTCGAACTTGGTGTCGGCAATGATGATGCCACGGGTCGCGGCGTACTCGGCGGCAGCCTTGTAGATCTTGAGGGAAAGGTCACGAATCTGCGTGGCGATGTCCTCGCCCACGATCTCGCAGCAACGCTCAAACGAGATGTTCTCGTCGTGGTCACCGATCTCGGCCTTCGTGGACGGCGTGAACAGCGGCTCAGGAAGCTTGGAAGCCTCGGTCAGGCCCTCAGGCAGCTGGATGCCGCAGACGGTGCCGTTCTCGTCGTAGGTCTTCTTGCCCGAACCGGTCAGATAGCCGCGGACGATGCACTCGATAGGAATCGTCTGGGCCTTCTTAACCAGCATGGCGCGGCCAGCGAGGTAGTCACGATACTCAGCAAACTCCTCGGGGAAATCCGCCGGGTCGATGGAAACGAGATGGTTGGGGACGATGTCGGCAAACTTATCGAACCAGAATGCCGAGATGCGATTGAGTACCTCTCCCTTAAACGGAATCTCGTCGGGAAGAATGAAGTCGAACGCAGAAATGCGGTCGGTGGCGACCATCAGCAGGTTTTCACCGGCATCGTAAATATCACGAACCTTGCCACGGGAATCCGGACGACGCTCCATCGTTGTCACGTGAGTCACTCCTTACCTAAATACGACAGAAATGCGGGTTCTTTCCCGCATGTTTTCGCAAACTCGGAGCGGCAGAGACGCAGCCCCTCCTTCACCGAATAGCGAAAAGCTAGTGCTCCATTGTAGTAGATGCCGCGTCTGCCGTGTGCTCGCGGGGCAGATGAATTGTAAAAGTCGTACCCTTTCCAAGCTCCGACTCCACGGATATGTAGCCATGGTGACGCTCGACGATCTGCTTGGTCACGGCGAGGCCAACGCCCAGGCCGCCAGCTTCGCGGGCGCGGCTGGCATCGGCGCGCCAAAACCGCCCGAAGATGCGCGACAGATCGTCCTTGGCAATACCGATGCCGGTATCAGAAACGGCAATGCTGACGTGCTTGCGGTCACTGAGCACCGATACCACGACCCAACCGCCCTCGGGGGTGTAGCGCATGGCGTTGCTCATGAGGTTGATAACACATTGCGTGATCATGTCGGGATCGGCCTCGACGACATCGTCGTGACCCTGGGTCTCGTCCGCAAAACGCAGGCGCAGATCGCGGTCGACAAACAGGCGCTCCTGGGCATTGACGATGGAACGCACGAAAGGAACCATGTCCACCGGCTCAAGGTTGAGCGGAGCCGTGCTGTTTTCCATGCGCGACAGGTCGAGCATCTGCTGCACCAGACGAGCCAGGCGACGCGTCTCGGAAGCAACGGTCTCCAAATGCTCATCGTCGGTGGGATACACGCCATCCTGCATAGCCTCGACCGTTGCGAGCATGGCCATAAGCGGCGTGCGAAGCTCGTGTGCAACGTCTGAAGTCAGGCGCTTCTCGTGTTTCATATCCTTCTCGAGCGAAGTGGCCATCTCATCGAAGGTCTCACCCAGCTGATCGATCTCGTCATCACCGCGCAGTCCCGTGCGAGCCGACAGGTCGCCGTCACGAATTTGCTTTGCGGTACTGGTGATGCGATGAATCGGCTTGGTGAGCATGCGCAACACGAGCGATCCGATAACGACCGAAATGCAGATTGCAACAACCGCGGCGAGGGCCATGGCGTTAAAGGTCTTCTCCCTAAACGCAGAGTCCGCCTTGGTGAGCAGAGCGTCGGAGCCGATGGCCCACAGCTTTACCTGTCCGACATGCTCGCCGGAAGACGTTACAATCTCGACGTTAGCAACGCTATCGGAGTCGGTTGGAGCAGACGAGACCGGGCTATGCGATGCCCTCTTGCCGCTCGTGTCGTCGATCGTAGCCTGGTTTTCGCGTACATCGGCGGTGGCGCTTGCCGAGGGCCAGGAATCGTCATAAACGATCACGCCCTTTTTATTGACGACCTGCATGCCCAGATCGTCGGAAACCAAACTCGACGTTGCGACCGTGCGCAGTTCTCCCGCGGTCCAAGAACCGTTTTCCTCATATGAGGTTGCCAACTTCTCGGCAGCGGAATTTGCGATTTCGACGATATTGGAGCGTGTGTAATCCGAAAAGACCGTGCCCCACACAACAGAGACAACGCCCACCAGCACCAATACCGTCATGAGCGATGTCAGAGCAAAAGCAAGTGCCATGCGCGAGGGATAGCTCATCGTTGGCCGTGAATCGGAACGAGGCGTGTTCCAACTAGCCTTGGAACACGCCTCGCTCTCCAGCTTGTGCTTTTGTCCGATTTCAAAGCGCGCAGGTGTCATATGTGATTTCCCTATTTCTCGTCCGACTTATCGGTCTTGGCCGGAGCCTCGAAGCGATAGCCGACACCATGGACGGTGTAGAGCCACTTGGGCTTCTTGGGATCATCGCCCAGCTTGGCGCGAAGATTCTTCACGTGGCTATCGATGGTGCGCTCATAGCCCTCAAAGTCATACCCGAGCACTTTCTCGACCAGCTCCATGCGGTTATACACACGGCCGGGATGACGGGCAAGCGTGGTGAGCAGCTTGAACTCGGAAGCCGTCAGATCGACTTCCTTGCCCTCGACCAAGATCTTGTGGCCCGAGATATCGATGACCAGATCGCCGAAGTCGAGTACCTCGACGGCGGGCTCGTCGGCCTGATGGGCACGGCGGAACAGAGCGCGAACGCGGGCGACGAGCTCGCGCGGCGAGAACGGCTTAATCAGATAGTCGTCGGCGCCGAGCTCAAGACCGATAATACGGTCCTCGATCTCGCCCTTAGCCGTCAGCATGATGATGGGGACATCCGAGGTATCGCGAATGGTGCGGCAAACGCGCTCGCCGGGGATCTTGGGGAGCATAAGGTCGAGCACGACCAGGTCGAACCGATGCTTCTCGAACTCCTCGATCGCGGACTGGCCGTCGCCGACGCCCACAACCCAGTAGCCTTCGCGCTCGAGATAGGCAGCGACGGCGTCACGGATTGCCTTCTCATCCTCGACCAGCAGAATCTTTTTTGCATCTGAAGCCATAACACGGCCCCCCTGTCTCAATTAGCTAAGAACAAGCCCATTTTAACGCACCTGAGCCCGCCGGATGCCGCTATGACGCGGCAGCTCGGCGGGCGGTACTCACAATTACAACGCGTTTATTCCCCTGTTGGCGCCTTTTTAATCCCTCTAAGCTTAAAGAGAGAATAGACGTGCAGTGACCGTCTCTGGTATACCCTGGCTGTTGCGCACCGTGGCGTACGTAAGGAATGAGTCCGATTTTCCCGCCGTAGCTGGATAATCGCCATA
This sequence comes from uncultured Collinsella sp., assembly GCA_937934355.1. The sequence goes on from CALGZY010000045.1 coordinate 5,626, forward strand.
CTCCAAAGCGCGGTCGGGCGACAGCAGCGAGCCATAGGTCTTGGCAGAGGTGTCGATCAGGAAATGCGACGCCTGTACCTTAACAAGGTATTTATTCTTCTTGCCAGCCGCACATGCGAGCGGCTCGCGGGACAGGAAGAGGTACGGCCCTCCCTCATTACCGATATATGTGCCCATATTGCCCAGGCTGCCCACGCCACTATAGGCCGCCTCGATAGAAAACACGAAGGTATCGCCCATATATACGGCCTCGAAAGGCGAGACTGACGAGGGAAGGACTAGCTGGGCACGTTTGGTGTTGTTGCCGTCGGTCAGATCGATTGCCGTTATGCCGTAGTAGACGCCCTCGTCGTTGCGGACACGCGGCGAGATGGTCAAAATGCCGTCGCTCGCGCGCGGGGCCGATGCAAAGCGGCCCGTCGATTTCCAAATTACCTCGGCCTTGGATTCATCAAGCGAGCGACGATAGCAAAACGAATCACTACTCGTTTTATTGCCGCCTGCCGAAGGCATTTTATACCAGATGACTGATGCCCCGAACGCCGTAAACAGCGGCGGATCGTAGTCCTTGCCACCTCGATCGAGCTCAACCACGTCGCCAGAGAGCGAAGCGCCCGACAGATTTTGAGCGTAGAGCTTCCACGATGAATTGGCAAAGTTCATCTCAACCCACGCGAATACGCCGTCGCCGGCACGGACATCGTAGAATGCATATCCCGTGCCCCCGATAGGATCCTCGATTAATGTGGTAAGCGAGCCATCGCCCAGGTTGAGCACACCGAGCGTGTTGGCGTGCAGTGCCGATGCGGGCGCCATCATTGCCGCGGCGTAATCGCCGTCGCAGTAGTACAGCAGCGTACCCAGAGGCAGCGTCCACGACGCCGCCGGCTCAAGATCGATGTCGACTGCCTCGTACTCATCCGTAATCGAGATGATTTTGGAATCATCCTTGATAACCTGCGGCTCGCCGGCGGCATCATCGCTGGTGCCCGTTTTTTTCGAGCATCCGGCAAGCACCGTGGCAGCGCCCGCGGCAGCCCCACCGAGTACAAAGCCGCGACGCGATATTCCGTTCTTGATGTGATCGGCGATACCCATTAGGCGATCTCGGTGCGAGCGGCCTCGATAGCGCGTGTAAGCTGGTCGGCGCAGGAGGTCTTTTTCATACCGCAGGTATTACCGGCGAGAACCTCGATTACGCGATCGGCAGGAGCGCCCTCGACCAGCTTGGAGATTGCCTTGAGATTGCCGTCGCAGCCACCGGTAAACTCAACGCCTATCACCTTGTTGCCGTCATCGGAAAGATCAAGGTGAATATTGCGAGCACACACGCCCTGAGGCTTGTAATCAAACGAAATCATGCGATCCCCTCTCAGAATGTTATTCGAGACGACTATTATCCCCGTCTTTCCCTAAATGCAACGAGGCGCTTTGCCGGCAACACACATTACCAGCAAAGCGCCCTAAAAAGCTAACGTTATGCCCGAACCTACTCGAAGCTCAGCTGCTCCAGACGATCAAAGACCGTGTCGATACGGGTGAGGAAGTCCCACGGATCAAAGATCTCGTCGAGCTTCTCCTGACTGACGGTGCAGCGCGGGTCGGCCTCGAGACGCTCCTTAAAGGTGGGGCCGGAGACACAATCCTGTACCTCGTGCCAAGTTGCCATGGCGTTCTCCTGCACAATGGCGTACGCGTCCTCGCGGGTGATGCCCGTGTCGACGAGGGCGAGCAGCACCTTGGAGGAGAAGATGAGGCCGCGGGTCTTATTGAGGTTGGCCATCATGCGGGCAGGGTACAGCTGCAGGCCGTCGATAACGCGGATGAGGCACTGGAACATGTGGTCGAGGGCGATGAAGCTATCGGCCTGGGCGACGCGCTCGGCAGAGGAGTGCGAAATGTCACGCTCGTGCCACAGGGCGACGTTATCGAAGGCAACCTGGGCGTTGGACTTCACGACGCGCGACAGACCGCAGACTTTCTCCATGGTGATGGGGTTGCGCTTGTGCGGCATGGCTGAGCTGCCCTTTTGGCCCTTACGGAACGGCTCCTCGGCCTCGAGCGTATCAGTCTTCTGCAGATTGCGGACCTCGGTAGCGATGCGCTCGCAGGTGGCTGCGGTGGTGGCGAGAACGCCGGCGAGATAGGCGTGATGGTCGCGGCTGATAACCTGCGTGGACAGCGGGTCGTGAACCAGGCCCAGGTGCTCGCAGACATACTCCTCGACGAACGGCTCGATGGAGCTGTACGTGCCGACAGCGCCCGAGATGGCACCAAAGGCAACATTCTTGCGGGCGTCCTCAAGACGATCCAGATCGCGCTTGAGCTCCCAGGCCCAAGAGCCAAACTTCATGCCGAAGGTCATCGGCTCGGCGTGGATGCCATGAGTACGGCCGGCGCAGAGCGTGTTGCGCTCCTCAAAGGCGCGACGCTTGCAGATCTCGCCGAGTTTTTTGACGTCCTCGATGATCAGGTCGCAGGCCTGGGTGAGCTGGTAGCACAGGGCCGTGTCGCCCAGATCGGAGCTGGTCATGCCATAGTGAACCCAGCGGCTGGGCTTGGGGTCGCCCTCGGGAACATCGGCATCGATGTACTCCTTCATGTTGGTCAGGAAGGCAATGACGTCGTGGCGCGTGACTTCCTCGATCTCATCGACCTTCGCCTTCTCAAAGTTGGCATGGTCGCGGATCCACTGGGCCTCGTCTTTGGAAATACCGATCTTGCCGAGCTCCGCCTGGGCCTCGCAGGCCAAGACCTCGATCTCCTGCCAAATGGCGTACTTGTTCTCGAGGGAGAAAATGTGTCCCATCTCCGGGCGGGTATAGCGATCGATCATAGCGGCTCCTTTTTGGTTATTGGCACGTTGGTCGTAACCCATCCATTGTACCGTGCGCAGGTGCAAGTATGGGCAGCAGGCATTAACCTAACATTTTGGAATTGGAGCGAGCAACGGGACATCCGCGTATTTGCTTCGCAAATCCGCACCGGCTGCGGTCGATCCCCTCGGATTCACGGTGACGATGGGGAAGACTTTGTTGAATTGGCCGTCCCGAGGTCTTCTGTGCTCCATGGAGCGGACAACGGGACGCCCGCGTATTTGCTTCGCAAATCCGCACCGGCTTCAGGCGCCTGTCGGCGCCTTCGCCTGCTCGCTACAAACGCTTCGCGTTTGCTTAACGCTCGCACCCTGGCGGGTTCGAGTCCCGGCGCTTGGTAGTAAAAAGCACGGCAACGTAACGCTGCCGTGCTTGTGCTTTTTACTGGAGCGGGCAACGGGACTCGAACCCGCGAGTGTCAGCTTGGGAAGCTGATGCCTTACCACTTGGCGATGCCCGCATATGTGGGGGATAGTATAACGCGGTTGTCTTGTTCGATACAAGGGTGGCGATGCTTGTTTTAGCTATGGAGATTCGTTTGAAAATCGCGTCAATTGTGGAGATGAGGACCTTTGACCTCCTGTTCTCCTTATCTTCTACCTGCGCTTTTGCTTGATTGTTGTATTTGAGCTCAATTTGTCAGGAATTGGGCAAGCTTTTGGTCAGGCTCCGGTACTTACCCGCATGAACCTCGGGGGTAGCCTCATCCTACGCGTCGCAGCCTCCCCGTGCGGCGCACGAGGGATAAGGAGCAGCCATGTCCAACGCACCCACGCACTCTGTCCACAGCGCAATCGCAACAGGTCCGCTGCTCCTGCTCCTCTTCCTGCTTTTCGGCTGCCTGGCACCGGGAGCCGCATTTGCCGTCGATGGCTACGACCAGCTCGGCTTCCGCACTATTAGCGATGATTGTGGGCCCTTCTTCATCGGCAAGTATGAAGCTCAAGACACCTCGATTGCCTACTGCATGAACCAGGAGCGACCCGGCCCCACCAAACCGGGCGGCCCATGGCTCAACTTTGATCAAGGCTGGGTGTGGCTCGACGACGAGTTCGCGGCAATCGTTTGTCACGGATATCCCACCACCACGTCGTTTGGCGGTTACCATCTTTCACCCGATCGCGCCCGCGCCGCCACCCAGCTTGCCGTATGGATGCTCAACGGCACTACCCATGTCGACGGCACCTACTCCTACACGACCGCTCAAGGTAAAACCAAGAGCGGACACTTTACCGCCGACAATGAAGTCGTGGCGGCTGCGCGGTGGCTCCACGACAGCGCAAAATCAGGAGGCATCAAAGCCGCTCCGCACCGCGCGCGACGCTATCTAGGGGCCGTATCGGGCGGCAGCAAACGTCAAGACATGCTCTATGTACTGCCGGCGGTCTCTGTTTCCTTCCAAAAGCAGTCTGCTAACACCGTTATTACCAGCGGAAACAATACCTATCAGTTTACCGGGGCAACATTCGATATTTTTGAGAGCGCCAGCGGCGCGCGTGTCGGCACCATCAAGATGGACAGCAACGGTCGAGCGCAAGCAACACTTCTGCCCAACACGGCATACTACCTAGTTGAAACGAAGGCGCCGGCCGGCTATGTCCCCCGCCACGATCGTATTGCCTTTACCACGGGGAATGACGGCGGGCGGGTCGCCATTGATGAACAGCCCGGCACCATCAACCTGCGTATCGTAAAACTCGATGCCGCGACGAATGCCGGCCCCCAGGTGGGATCTTCACTCGCAGGAGCAGAGTTCACGTGTGTGTCGCAATCAACCCCTGGATGGGCACAAATCCTCACGACCGACGAAAGCGGTCGGGCCGCCCTCGCCAATGTCCCCTTAGGAACCTTTACCATCTACGAATCAAAAGCCCCCGAGGACTACCTGCCATCCAACGACAGCTGGACCTATACCGTTGGAGCCGACCAGCTCGGCGATTCAGGCGTGGTCGAGATCGAATCTCGCGTTTCCGATATCCCCATTGCGTTTAACCTTGAGATTTCCAAATTCAAGGATTACGGCAATAGCGACCAATCCGGCCTGGAGCAGCCGGCGGGTGGTGTTGTCTTTGAGGTTGTCAGCAACAGCTCTCAGCAGGTTGTTGGCACACTGACCACAAACATCTATGGCTTTACCTCCACCAAAGATCAGCCCGAAGCATGGTTCGGCACAGGTAAGCGACCCGCCGGTGTCCACGGAGCCGTCCCATACGATCGTGCCGGCTACACGGTTCGCGAGGTTCCGGAAACCGTCCCCGAGGGTTTTAAACGTGCAGGGGAATGGACCGTCGGGGCCAATCAGATTTCCAACGGCGCCGAGCTTCAATATATCGTGGACAACCACGCTCTGTCGACGCATCTCCAGATTGTAAAACGCGATGCCCAAACAGGCGCTTCTGTTCCACTAGCCGGATTCACCTTCCAACTCCTCGACAGCAATCACGAACCTGTCTCACAAACTTGCTGGTATCCAGCACATAACGTAATGGACACCTTTACGACTGACGCGACCGGGACCGTCACACTGCCCGAATCGCTCGTGCCGGGCACCTATTATGTACGCGAAACCTCGGCCAAAGAGCCCTATCTTGTCGGCGAAGAGATCGAGGTAAACATACCCGCCGACATGAACCTAACTCCCGTTGCAATCGCCTCGTATTATGACCACGCCGCGACCGGAAACATCAGGATCGTTAAAACCGATGCCATAGACGGCAGCAGCCTCGCGGGCGCCGTCTTTGAGATCCGTGCCTCGGGTGATATCGTGCGCCCCGACGGTAGCATTGCCGCGCTCGACGGTGAGACTGTCGCTACCGTCACGACGGATGAAACTGGAGAAGCACGCGCGGACAACCTCCCGCTGGGACCTGGCGCCGCACGCTACGAGGTTGTCGAGACTCAAGCGCCGGCAGGCTTCTTGCCCGATCGGACAACCCATATTGTCGACCTTACTTATGCCGACCAGAAAACACCCGTTGTAGAAGCACGGCTTAACGTATCCGACGATTACACCAAGGTAGATATCTCCAAGGTCGATGCAAGCGGCGAGCAGGAAGTGGAAGGCGCACAGCTCACCTTATATGGTCCCGATAAAACCGAAATAGACTCCTGGACCTCATCCGACAAGCCACACCGCGTCGAACATCTTGCACCCGGCACCTACTCGTTGCGCGAAATGATGTCTCCGCGGACCTATGACCTTGCCGAGGAGATAACGTTTGAAATAAAAGATACGGGAGAAGTCCAATCCGTCGCGATGAAGGATGCGCCCATCGAGATCAAGGGGCAGGTCGACAAGCGTCAGGAACTTGTCCAACCTATCGAAAAGGGCCTGTTGGCTAACGGCGATGGTAAAAACCGCGCCACGACGCAAACCAATAGTGATGGGCTTTTCTCCTATACCATCGATGCTCGAAACGATTCCGCTACTTGGGTTGATGAGTTTACGATTACCGATGATCTTGAGTGCGCCAAAGACGGCACGGCGAGATTCATCTCAATCGAAACCCCCGTCGCCATCGGCGACCTCAACGGTCTGTGCAACGTGTGGTATCGCACGACGCCGTTGGACTCGACAGACGTCGATGAACCGGCGAACGCGACACTTGACGATGGACACGAAAATCCTTGGCTTGAGTCCGACGAAGTAAAAGAGAGCCTTGGTGAGGACTGTCGCCTCGTCGATTACGACGGCTGGCGCCTCTGGAAGGCGGATGTCTCGACCACGGAATCCACCACACTCGAGGCGGAAGAGCTCGACCTTACACCCAATACCGTCGTAACGGGCATTCGAATTGAATACGGTGCGGTAGCCGCCGACTTTACGACTCGAAGCGATGCGGATTCTTGGACCCGCGATGATCTCAAAGATGAGCACGACGACCTTGACGATGCCAAAGCAATCCTTGGCACAGACGCTCGGGGCGCAATCGTGCACATGCAGGCGACGTCGGCTTATACGCCCCAAACCGCACTCACCAACAGCGCACGCGTCGATCTTTGCCGCAACGGCGGCGGCGATAAACTTGAGTCACATGACGAGGACCGTGTCATTCAACGCTGTACCCTACTGCAGGACCTACCGGCAACAGGATCAGTTCCCATCGCCGCTTGCATCACCGCGCTCCTGACCTCGGGTGCCGCAGCCCTATGGTTCGCTCGCCTTAGGTCGACCCCAAAGAAGCGCTAGCGCGATGAAAAAGCGGGCGAGCCAGTCCCCTGGCTCGCCCGCTTTCAATCATGTAAATCGCCGTATCTACTCTGCAGACGAAGATCCACCATCAACGATTGCCTGCTCGGACTCAGGAATCCCATCGGCACCCGTACTCTGTTCTTGCTCCACCTCTTCGCTGATTGCGGAGGCGGGGGTCGAGCCCTTTGCACCCACGATGTAGGCAGCCCCAAATCCTAACGCAATGGCAATCAAGGTCAAAATCACGTAGACAGGCCAATGGCGCTTAATATACGAAAACACGTTGACTCCTTAGAGCTCCGTCTACGAACGGCGGATAACCTCGGTCACGACCTCGGATACCGTGGCAATGTTCGTCGGGTTGACATTGTGGGGCAGGTCGTCCTCGGTACGAGCGCAAGCCAGACGCGTGCCGTCCACGCCGGCGATGGTGAGGGCTCGGCGGCTCGCCTCGAGCGCGGCATAGGCATCGGTCTTGGCATAGGGCATCTCGAGCGCGCCACAATCGACATGGAACGACTTGCACACCTTGCTGACCAGGTTCATGATGCGGCGATCGCCCTTGAGCAGCTGCTGTTCGCCCTCGACCGTCACCACCGAAAGCCTACCGGCGCCGACGGATTCAAGATTGATGAAGAATACGCCGCGGAGCTTATCGCGATGCGAAGCCAAGAAGGCCTTCATGCCGGCGCCATCACAATCCGAGGCGCCCGTTGCCACAAACCAGATATCGTGACCGAGCAGCTCATCATCGCCCATAGAGGCGACAGCCGAGAGCATATCTTCGGAAGAAGCGCCATCGGAAGACGTAGCGCCACCCTTCCAGCCATCGTTATCGTCCTCGAAGTTATCCCACGAACCGATACCGCGACCGGACTTCTTGGCATCGTAATCGTCTTCGACGCCCAGCCA
>CALGZY010000046.1 GCA_937934355.1 uncultured Collinsella sp.
GGCCCGCGGCGGACGCGCGCCGCAAGAACGACCGGCGCGACGCCGAGTTCATCGCGCGCATGCTCGCCACCCACAACATCGTCGAGGTCCCGCTGCCCGACGCGGCGGTAGAGGCCGCACGGGACCTCGACCGCGCCCTCGACGACGCGACCCGCGAGCTCCGCCGCTCGAGGCAGCGCCTCAACATGTTCCTGATCAGGCTGGGCCACGTCCGGGACGAGCGCAACGCCGACGGGGCAAGGAGGAAGGCCTGGACGAGGGCCCACTGGAGGTGGGTCTCGGAGATCAGGCTCGAGGGGCCGCAGCGCGACGCGCTCGAGTACTACGTCACGGCCGCCCGCTGCGCGGAATCGGACAGGCGGCAGCTCGAGAGGAGGGTCGTCGCGCTGGCGGGCACCGACCGCTGGCGGGCGACGGTGGAGGCGCTGTCCTGCATCAAGGGGATCGACACCCTGACGGCCTTCAGGCTCGCGGCGGAGGCCGGGTCCTTCAGCAGGTTCCGCTCGGCGCCGGCATTCGCGAGCTGGTGCGGGCTGACCCCGTCGGAGCACTCGAGCGGCGAGTCCGAGCGGCGCGGCGGGATAACCAAGGCCGGCAACGCGCTCGCGCGCACGGCGCTCATAGAGTCCGCATGGCACTACTCCGCGTGCTCCCCGAAACCCAAGGCCCCCGCCCCCGGCACCGACGTGCCCCCGGCGATACGCTCGAGGGCGGACGACTGCACCGCCAGGCTCCACCGCCGCCGCGAGGCGCTCGCGGACGCCGGCAAGCCGGCCTGCAGGGCCAACGCCGCCGTGGCGCGCGAGCTCGCCTGCTGGGTCTGGGAGATAGGGTGCAGGTCCGAGGGGACCATCCTCTAGCGGGCGGCGACAACCGACTCCCGCCGGGAGGGCCCGCGCCTCGACGCATCGCCGGCGCGAGTTCACGACCTTTTTTATGGGCAGCCCCCGGGCCGCGCCCGACAAAAGACTGGATTCGCACGATCGCGCCGGACGGAGAATCGAAATGCGGTGGGGTGCGCGGACATACCGGGCTGACCGCCGGAAGCGCACCCGCAAGAGCCCGCGGATATTAGCTTGCCAGGCAAGCGTCGACTAAGCCATGCAGCGTGCGCGGGCCCTCCCGACGGGAAACGAAAAAGCCCGGTTTCAAACCGGGCTCGAACGAACATGCCTATTGACAATGGCTTTCTCATATTAAAAGAGGGGTCGACGCCACTAAGGCGATGACCCCTTAATCGAAGTAACGGCGCTGCCCAGCTATCACCCTTGGGCTGCCGTCGACCTTATTCTACCCACGGGCGCCAGGTTTAACAAATGGAATTTCGGTTACGAAGTCAGGGGCTCATCCCTCTACTCCAGCCACCATTCCACATCCACGGAGCACTCGACCTCGATAGGCTCTGGCTCCAGCACCGTCTCCTCGGAGCCTCCGGACGCCCCATCGGGAGCACACGCGGCAACACAGTATGTTCGACCATAGCCCGCCGCCCGACTGTTATACGAGATATGCTTGACGCCGCCCAGCATAGACCCCGCCGCAACGGCAAGTGCCTGCGCGTTGCCGCGAGCACGTTCAACCGCACGGGCAATCAGGGCGTCTTCCGCCGCGCGCTGATCCGCCAACTCAAATCGAATGCTCATGTCGGCATGTGACTCGCAGGTATTGAGTGCGGTCCACACAGCAGCAAAGTCAGTCGAATCGACAGGCGCGGCAACCGTACCGTACGCATAGTAGTTGTAGCCCACAATCGTCGCCTTCTTGCGCGTCATCTGCGCATAACAAGTGTACCGACAGCATGTTAATTCGCTATCCAAACCAAAGGGCGCTAGCGCGGCGGCTACGCGGGCGCGATCGGTGTTGTAATCCTCCAGGCACGATTCCTTGGTGGTGCGGCGACCACCAAAGCCAATGCTAAAGATCACGCGGTCGGGCATAACCTCGTCCTCTATCTCGGCGCCAACGCTCACATAACCGGTCTTATCCGTTGCCATGACATCCGTCCTTTCCACGAATGGCTACGTTGCGGTAAGCGTAGCCACCCGTGCGGACACAAAAATGGGATGCTGTGCCACGCGCGCCAGGCACGCGCCATGCAGATGGCCCCAAGAGAGTCGCCCGCTCTATTCAAATGGATGAAAAAGATTGAGGCCCGGTGACTTGAATCAGCGGTCATCCCGGGCCCATCAGAGCTCGTAGAGCT
>CALGZY010000047.1 GCA_937934355.1 uncultured Collinsella sp.
ATCGCCGAGTACCGCCACTAACCTACCAAAAAGGGACAGATTTATTTTGGCAGGTTTTATCTGGGAAAACGTAAAGGGTCGACCGCGGAGATGCGCGATCGGCCCTTTTTAGTTGCTTGGCTGAAACAGAGGTTATGAGAAGCGGGCGCTTACAGGCGGTCCTTGTTCTCGGCCTTAACGGCGTGTGCCTGCTGAACAAAGAACAGGTCGTACACCACGATGGCAAAGGCGCCAAAGTTGATGGCGTCGCCGCCAAACGCGGGAAGCGTGAGCACCGCTTGGGCAAGCGTGGCGACCGCGGCAACAATACCGAGCTTAAACGCGCCGTCCACCTGCGAAGGCTTGTTGGCGCCCTTGATACCGGCGACGCCTGCGGCAAGGTCGACGAGACCCTTGGCGATAAGCACGACCGCTGCGAGCGTGGCGTACGAACCGTACGTGGAATCGAGACCGCCCGTGGCGATACCGACGCCGGCGGTGACGAGGCTGGCGATGCCCAAAACAAAGTAGATGAGAGCAAGGATTTTGAGAGTCTTGCGAGTGAAGCTCATGGCTGGTCCTTTCGATACGAGTACGCCAACTTGGCGCACCCAATGTACTGCACATATGGTGAAGCACATTGTAGTTCAACGCGGCGATGCATGCGTTTGAAAGCGTCTCTTGCCCGCACGGTCCAACCTTTCAAAAAAGAAAGCTGGGCGTAAGTCAAATCGATGGCAGCGTATGCGCGGCGCTGCGATGATGGGGCCATGGTAAGAGCTGGACCGAAGGAGAAGCCATGATGTACGGAGCAGGGCAAGTGCGTGAGCCGCGGTCGTTGGGAAGGCGCATGAGTGATTCCGTGATCGCTGCCGTGTGCACGGGATTGATGGCGGTGCTTTGCATTGGGATGCTGTGGACCATGTCGCATGTGGGACAATAGCGGACGGTTGGGTGCTGGCATAAACGGCGCTCACGTATTCGTTTTGCTTGTTAAGGAGTGTCCATGGGCGTCTTCGATCCCTTTTCTGCTGCTCGGGCCGCGGGGCTTGAGCTGACCGGGAAGCCCGAGGGCCTCACGCTTACCGACGGCACGATGGAGCTGCGCGCCGATTTCGGCCGCATGCTTCCGCGGCTCAAGCAGGGCCGTCTGCAGCAAGAGCTGTTGGTAAAGGCTGCGCGCGCAAAAGGCATCGAGTGTCCATGGGCGATTGATGCCACGGCAGGCTTTGGCGAGGATTCGCTGCTGTTGGCGGCCGCGGGCTTTACCGTCGATCTGTATGAGCAGGATTGCGTGATCGCGGCGCTCCTCAAGGATGCCCTGGATCGCGCGGCAGATGATCCGGCGCTTGTGGCTGCCGTGTCGCGCATGCGCTTACATGCGGGCGAGGACAGCATTGCCGGCCTTCGCCATACGGCTGAGCTGATCGGGCGGGGCGAGCTTGCCGCCCCCGACGTGGTGTATCTGGACCCCATGTTTCCCGAGCGCACCAAGAGCGCGGCGGTAAAAAAGAAGTTCCAACTTTTGCATCATCTGGAACAGCCGTGTGCCGATGAGGAGACGCTGGTCGAAGCTGCGCTTGCGGTGCACCCGCGCAAGGTCGTTATCAAGCGGCCGGTGAAGGGGCCACTGCTTGCCGGCGTTAAGCCGAGCTATCAGCTTGCGGGCAAGGCCGTTCGCTACGATGTTTTGGTGCCGCCGCGCCCGTAGCTTGCGTGCGATGGTTGGCGCTCCGTCAGTGCCGTGCCGATGCGGGGCCTATTTCCAAGGGTGCGATGTCAGGTGCCAGCCACCGCAGTATTCGCATCTGTAGCAGGCCAGCCCGCGGCGTCCGCGGTTTTCGCAGTCAGCCATAACTGCCTCGGCCTCGGCGCGCGTGTCGTAACGGTTTTTGCGCTCACACGATTTGTAGCGCCAAGCCTCATCGCGCTCGGCGTCCAAGGCGTCGCGACGCTCGTCCTCGCGCGCAAACAGGTCGCTCATATCGCCGCCGGTGGCAGCGCCCAAAAACTCGCTTTTGGCCTTTGACCAGGCGGCTCGCTTTTTGCTTCCCATCTGCTTCGCGCCCCTCTTCAAACGCTGGTATCATTGCTCAATCAAAGTGATACCAATAAACGTGAGGCCGCCGCGTGATGATCAGAAAAACCCTCGATACCGACATTCCCGCCGTCATGGCTATCTACGACGCTGCCCGCGCCTTTATGCGCGCGCATGGCAACGCCACGCAATGGCCCGAGGGCACGCCTTCTGCCGAGCAGCTGGCTGCCGATATCGCCGCCGGTGGCAGCTATGTGTGCGAAGTCGACGGTCGCGTGGTAGCGACGTTTGCCTTTTTACCGGGCCCGGACGGGTGCTATGACGTAATTGAGGATGGTCAATGGCGCAGTGACACTCCGTACGCCGTGCTGCACCGTGTGGCGTCCGATGGCGCCGTACACGGTATCGCGGCTGCGATGTTTGCCTTTGCCAAAGAGCGTGCCGATCACCTGCGTATCGACACGCATCAGGACAACCTGCCCATGCAGGGAGCCATTGCCAAGGCCGGGTTTAAGCGCGCCGGTATCGTATATGTGTCGGACGGTACGCCGCGCGTCGCGTTTGATTGGCTGCGCGAGGCATAAAGGCCGAGTCACATACCAGCGTTTCACCGAAATGAAAATGGCCCCGAGTGGGGCCATTTTTGGTAAAACGCGTTGTTGTGGGGCTCGCGTTGTTACTGCCCCAGATGAACCCGGGCAGACAAAAAGGGGAGGTGCCGGCTTTCGCAAGGCGCGAACCTACGAAAATCGCCGCGCGGCAACGCGGGGCGATGAGCTCGGTCGGGGGATAGGGCCCGCTTCGCCCGCCGGCCCGTAAATTGTATCATCCAGTGTGGAGCGTGAACGCCCGTTGCCGCGTGCGATGGGCTTGCAATAAGAGGAGAGCCATGTCGAAGCAAGCGGTCGTTGGAATCTTGGCGCACGTCGATGCCGGCAAGACCACGTTGGCCGAGGTCATGCTGTTCAACGCGGGTCGCATTCGCAAGCGCGGCCGCGTGGACGATGGCGATTCGCATCTGGACACGAACGCGATCGAGCGCGAGCGTGGCATCACGATTTTTTCGTCGCAGGCCGTGCTCGACCACGGTGATACGCACGTCATGCTCGTGGATGCGCCCGGCCACGTCGATTTTTCGGCCGAGGCGGAGCGCACGCTGCGCGCGCTTGACTATGCGATTTTGGTTGTGGGTGCCAACGACGGCGTGCAGGGACACACCGAAACCCTGTGGCGCCTGCTTGCGCGCTATGAGATCCCGACGTTCATCTATATCAACAAAATCGATTTGGAGAATCCCGGCCGCGATGTTT
>CALGZY010000048.1 GCA_937934355.1 uncultured Collinsella sp.
TCATCCCGCGCGGCGGTGCCGGCCTTATCCAGCGCTGCGTAAGGGAATCGCTTGTTCCCGTCATCGAGACGGGAACGGGAAACTGCCATATCTACCTGCATAAGGACGTTGATATGCAAAAGGCCCTGCCCATCATCGTCAATGCCAAGACGCAGCGCGTGGGCGTGTGCAATGCTGCCGAGTCCCTGCTGGTGGACGATGCAGTTGCCGATGCGGTGTTGCCTCGGGTGGTGAAGACTTTGCACGAGCACGGCGTCTTTATTCACGGTGACGCGATGACGTGTGCTGCCGCTGCGGCCGCTGGCCTTGCCGAGGGCGCCGATTACGTCCCGGCGACCGAGCAGGACTGGGGACGCGAGTACTTGGCGCTCGAGATGAGCGTCAAGGTGGTGGCAGACGAGGACGAGGCCATTTCGCACATCAACCGCTATGGCACGGGTCATTCCGAGGCTATCGTGACCGAGGATGTTCAGGCGGGCGAGCGTTTCTTGCGTGAGGTCGACGCGAGCTCCGTTTACGTGAATGCCAGCACGCGCTTTACCGACGGTGGCGAGTTTGGGCTTGGCGCAGAGATTGGTATCTCCACCCAGAAGCTCCATGCCCGCGGCCCCTTTGCCGCCGAGGCCCTCACCACCTACAAATACAAGCTCCGCGGCACCGGCCAGGTCCGTCCCTAACGCCCGCGCAAACAAAAACCACCACAAAGGTGCCTGTGAACTTTGTGGTGGTTTTAGGTGGCGTTGACGGTTAGGCCTGGAAGGTATCTCGGTCGGGGGCGAAGGACTGCATGGCCGCGATGGTGCGGTCAAAGAGCTCGGGGAGCTCCCAGCCCAACATCTCGGCGCCCTGCGAAATCACGTCGCGCGAGCAGCCGGCGGCAAAGCGTTTGTCCTTGAACTTCTTCTTGAGCGACTTAGTCGTAAAGTCCATAACGCTCTTGCTCGGGCGCATGATGACGGCAGCGCCGATCAGGCCGGTGAGCTCATCGCAGGCAAACAGGATCTTTTCCATCTGCAGCTCGGGCTTGGGTAGTGAGGTGTTGAAGTCCGACGTGTGCGTCTGGATGGCGCGAATGAGCTCGGGAGACGCACCTTCGCCCTCAAGAATCTCGGCAGCATAGATGGTGTGGTTAATGGGGTCGTCCTCATGCTCCTCCCAATCCAGGTCGTGCAGCAGACCGACGATGCCCCAAAACTCCTCGTTCTCGGGGTCGAACTCGCGCGCAAAGTAGCGCATAGTGCCCTCGACCGTCTCGCCATGGGTGATATGGAACGGGTCCTTGTTGTGCTCATTGAGCAGTTCGAACGCGCGGTCGCGGGTGATTCCGGCGGTAAGCGGCTCTGCCATAAGAGACTCCTTGTGCTCGTGGGTATCGATAAGAATGAATACTACTAGAACAAGAAAACCACCACAAAGGTGCCTGTGAACTTTGTGGTGGTTTTTGGCGCGGATGGGTTAGTTGAGGGCGGCTTGGGCTAGGCGAGCTTCGGCGGCCTCCTCGGTGACGCCAAGGGCCACGGCGAACTCCTCGATGGAGCGGCGTTTGGCCTCCTTGAGTACGCGCATGTAGTAGGAGCTGGGTTTTTTATCAGCTTCCTCGGCCTGGCGAATGCGGTGCATCATGGTTTTTGCCACGCGGACCGTCTCGGGCGCGCCCAGCTTGAGCTGCTGCTTAAAGTGTGTCTCCTCAAGTGAGCTGTTGCGCTCGGTAAAGGTGTCGCACTCCAGCTCGTCATAGTGGCTCAGCAAGTGCTCGGCATCTTGCTGCGAGATGGCGGCGTGCAAACGGTCGGCCTGCGCCACGGGGTACATGAGGATCGTCTGCGCATGTCCCTGCTTGGTCTCGAGCAGCAGCATGGGCTGCGGTGTGTCGTCCCTAAAACCGACGACGGTGCAGACTCCCTGGCCCGGATGAATGACGTGTTGACCGATTGAGAACATGCTACCTCCAACTTATACGAATTTACGTATGTCTAGAATAACACGCTGACGTGCGCAAACCGTTACTTTATGCAGGAAAAGCACACAACTCTGATAGGTAAGAGTATTCGATAACAGACGCAGCTCATTCACACCTTTACGCATTTTCAACGCCTGCATAATCTGCAGGCAGACCGGCATCTTTGAGTGACTCCATACAAGCTGTAGTCATTTTTGTGCATATGCAATATCTATTAGCTTTACCCTGCGACAGTGCCCGTCGCTTGTGATAGAGTGCTACAAACTCTGGCTTTTGCCCTACGAGTGACCAAGAGCTCGGGGGCTTTAACACAAGGAGGATCTATGCCCGAGAAGATTGAAGAGCTGGTACGCGCTGCGCTTGCTGCGGCCCAGGAGGCCGGCGACCTTTCCGCATTTGAACTTGACGATTGCGCTATCGAGCGACCGGCTGACACTTCTCATGGCGAGTGGACCTCTACCATGGCCCTGAAGTCCGCCAAGCTGGCCCACTGCGCCCCGCGCAAGATCGCCGAGGCCATCGTTGCCCATATGCCCGAGGACCCCGCGATCGAGAAGGTCGAGATCGCAGGCCCCGGCTTCATCAACTTCTACCTTTCCGTCGCCGTCAAGAATGCCATCTTTGGCGAGGCTCGCGAGAAGGGTATGGACTTCGCTAAGTCCAACGTCGGTGGTGGCCTGAAGACCCAGGTTGAGTTCGTTTCCGCCAACCCCGTCGGCCCCATGCACATCGGCCACGGCCGCTGGGCCGCGCTGGGCGACTCGCTCTGCCGCGTTATGGACCACGCCGGTTACGACATCCAGCGTGAGTTCTACATCAACGACCACGGCTCTCAGATGAACACCTTCGGCAACTCCATCAGCACGCGCTATATGCAGCTTGCCGACATCATCGCTAAGCAGGGTGTGGATATCGACGAGGCTCACAAGCTGCTGATCGCAGACCGCGACGCCTTTGTTGCCGACGAGAACGACGAGCACCCCGAGACCCATCCGTACCAGGACAACTTTGCCGAGACTCTGGGCAAGGACTCCTACGGCGGCGACTACATCATCGACGAGGCCGCCGAGTTCTGGCGCACCGACGGCGATAAGTGGGTCAACGCCGATCCGCAGAAGCGCATGGAGAGCTTCCGCGAGCGCGGCTATGTAAAGATGGTCGACAACATGCGCGACCTCTGCCACGCCGTCAATTGCGACTTCGATCGTTGGTTCTCCGAGCGCTCGCTGTATGTGAAGGACACCGAGGGCGAGACCGCCGGCACCTCCGCCGTCGACCGCGCTTTTGAGAAGCTCGACAAGATGGGCTACCTCTACACCAAGGACGGCGCCCTGTGGTTCCGCTCCACCGACCTGGGCGATGACAAGGACCGCGTCCTGATCAAGTCCGACGGCGAGTACACCTACTTCGCCTCCGACGTTGCCTATCACTGGGATAAGTTCCAGCGCGTCGACCACGTCATCGACATCTGGGGCGCCGACCACCACGGCTACATCGAGCGCGTCCGCTGCGTCTGCGACGCTCTGGGTTACCCCGGCAAGTTTGAGGTTCTGCTGGGCCAGCTCGTCAACCTGCTGCGCAACGGCAAGCCCGTCCGTATGTCCAAGCGCAAGGGCACCATGGTGACCCTGCAGGAGCTCGTCGACGAGGTTGGCTCCGACGCCGCTCGCTACACGCTCATCTCCAAGAGCTCTAACCAGATGGTCGACTTCGACATCGAGGCCGTTAAGAAGCGCGACAACTCCAACCCGGTGTACTACGTGCAGTACGCTCACGCCCGCGTGTGCTCCATCCTGCGCCGTGCCGCTGACGTTACGCCCGAGCAGGCTGACGAGATGGGCATGAAGGCCGTCGCCGCCAAGGCCATCGGTGAGAACGTCGATTACTCGCTGCTGACCGATCCGACCGAGCTCGCCCTTTCGCGTAAGCTCAACGAGCTCACCGACCTGATTGCCAGCTGCGCTCGCGACCGCGCCCCGTTCCGTCTGACGCACTTTGCCGAGGAGCTCGCCGGCGACTTCCACAGCTTCTACGCTGCCTGCCAGGTGCTGCCGAGCGAGGGCCGTCCCGTCGACCCCGAGCTTTCGCGTGCCCGTCTGGCCGCTTGCGACGCCGTCCGCGTAACACTCGCCCTGGTGCTCACCCTCGTTGGTGTCTCCGCTCCCGAGCAGATGTAAGCTGCGGGTCATTTAACCGTGTAGGTTCGGCTTTGCTGAGCCCTATAAGCCCGATCTCCATGCGGAGGTCGGGCTTTTTGCAAACGCCGACGTATTGACGAATTTGGAACTGCTGGAAATACGAAACTATGCCGGTTTACTACGATGAAATGAGAAATTCCAACTACGCCGGCTTTTCGCAAAAAAGTGCAAGGCATCTACCTGCGGTTTTAGTTCAACAAGTTTCGGAGTGATCGCGGTTGAGCGATTCATCGTAGTAAACCGCCACAGTTTTGGCGGAGGCAGTCAGATTTGTGGGTGTTAAACCAAAGATTGTCCCTTTTGACTAGTCGTTTAAGAACGTCATCAATGACTAAGTTGCAGGTGGTTGCGGTTGTGTTACACTAACGCTGCGTATATGACGCAAATATCTCGATACAGATCAATGATGTCCGTCGGTATTTGACGGAGCTAGACTGTTTAGCCGCCC
>CALGZY010000049.1 GCA_937934355.1 uncultured Collinsella sp.
ATGTAGGGAGTAGGAGGGTCGACATGCTCAACGACTTCTACCATATGCTTGATCCTGTCGCGATCTCGGCGGGCCCCATCACCATCTACTGGTACGGCCTGGCCTACGTGGTCGGCGCTCTGCTCACGGCGGTCGTCATGTACCGCACACAGCGTCGCTGGGGCTTTAACATCACGATTGACGACCTGACGAGTGTCGTGGTCGGCGTGGTCTTTGGCCTCATTATCGGTGCGCGCCTGTTCTACGTCGTCTTTTACGGTGATGGCTACTACTGGGCGCACCCGCTCGAGATCTTTGCCACCAACGAGGGCGGCATGAGCTTCCATGGCGGTTTGGTGGGCGGCATTATCGGCGGCATCATTGTGTGCCGCATGTATAAGCTCGATGCATGGACTTTGGCAGACCTTGCCGTCATAGGCGCGCCGCTGGCCTTGTGCCTGGGCCGTTGTGCCAACTTTGTCAATGGTGAGCTGTGGGGCAAGCCGACCGATCTGCCCTGGGGCGTGGTCTTCGGTGGCACCGCGGGCGATATGCCGCGTCACCCCTCCCAGCTCTACGAGGCATTTCTTGAGGGCATCGTGCTCTTTTGCATTCTGCAGGTGCTCAGCCGCAAAAAGCCGCTACTGCCCCAAGGCACGTTTATGGGCGTGTTTGTGATGGGTTACGGCATCGTCCGCTTCCTCATTGAGTTTGTGCGCGTGCCCGATGCGCAGCTGGGCTATCTGCTGGGCGGCGTCATCACCATGGGTCAGCTGTTGAGTCTGCCACTCGTGATTGCGGGCCTGGCGCTCATCATCTTTGCTCGTCGCCGCAACCAGCCCCAGCGCATCTACCTCGACGCTTAACCACCAAAAAAGTGAACAGGCACCTTTGTGGTGGTTTGCTGGGCAACGATGAGAGAACCGTAACGTTTCCCCAGATAAAACCTACCAAAATAAACCTGTCCCTTTTTGGCAGGTTTCTAGAAAGGCTCTTTGGACTGTGAAGGATTCCGACCTCTCCACAACGGCTGCGCGCGACGCTGCCCGCATCGTCTGGTTTAAGCGCTACCCCGCCAAGCAGACGCTCATCGCATTTTTGCTCGCGCTGTTGGCGACCACGGCGTTTTCCATCGATCCTGCCCCGGTGTCGAGCAACGCAGTCTTGGCGATTGACCCCAAAGCCTCGGGCATGCTGTACGTGTGCTACGAGGTGCTCCTCTCGTTTGCCGGCCATACCGACGCGGTCATGCTACTTGCACTTGCCTGCCTGCTCACCTTGCCGTTTCGCTACGTGTTCTTTGGCCGTGGCGACACCTGGCGTCCATCGATCATTCTGCCGTCGCTGTTCTTCGCCATCTGCATGGTGTTCGGCCGCAGCTACGATCTCACCGATTCGGCCGAGATCGTCCTTGGCGACAAAGCCCGCATCATCTGCGCCTGGATTGGCGGCGCGGGCTGGATGCTCTTGGCGGTCGTGGCCTTCTACCTTGCCTTTGAGTGTCTAGATTGGCTGAGCTCTCGGCGCATTCCGTTTTCCGAGGCGCACTTTGGCCGCGTATGGCGTGTGACTCACGCTGTGCTCTCGGTCCATCCCTTTGCCGGGCCCTTCCTGGTGCTTATGATCGCCTGGGCGCCCACGCTCATCGCTTCGCTGCCTGGCCTTTTTATGGGAGATACGGGCGCGCAGATTCGCCAGTGGTTCAACTATCCCAACGGCACGAGCGACTACCTGCGCCTACTCAACCCCAACGTGCTGCTCAACGGGCATCATCCCGTAGTGCACACGGCCATTATCGGCTCGTGCGTTCAGCTGGGGCTTTCGCTGTTCAACAGCGCTAACGCGGGTCTTGCCATCTACACCTGTGCTCAGTTCGTCATCACGGCCGCCTGCATGGCCTATTCCATTTCGTCGCTGCGCAAACTGGGCGTGAGCCTGCCGGTTCGCGGTGCGATCCTGCTGTTCTTTGCGTTTATGCCGATGTTCTCTAACTACGCGGCGTTGCTCACCAAAGACGTGCTCTTTGCCGACGCGTTTTTGGTGCTGCTGGTACAGACCGTCAAGCTCGTGGCATGTGGCTTGCCCCGTCGTGATGCCAATGTCGAGCGAGCGGGCGAGAAAGCCCCCATGCTCTTTGCGCGCCACGACTGGCTGCTGCTCGCTCTGGGCGCCATGGGTTCCACGTTTCTGCGCAACGGCGGCCTGGTGTTTCCCCTGGCGGCATGCGTAATCGCGGCGGCGTTTTGCGTATGGGACGTGCATGTGGCTCGTCGTGCAGCCAAGCAGGCTGGTGCTGCGCCTTCGGGCGCCATCCCGCGTTTCCGTTGGGTTGGCGTTCTCGCGGTGCTCGCGCTCTGCCTTGCCTCTAATATGTACTTCACCAAGGTCTTTATGCCGGCGCACGACATCACGCCTGGTTCCAAGCGCGAAATCCTCTCGATTCCGTTCCAGCAGACGGCTCGTTTCGTCCAAAAGCACGACGGCCTCAACTCGGGCGTCAACCCCACGGTTAAGGAGGACGGCACCATCGTGGAGGCTCCTTGCGACGGCTTGGTGACCGACGAAGAGCGTGCCGTGATCGACCGCGTACTCAAGTACGAGAACCTGGGCCGCCGCTACAACCCCGACAAGTCCGATGCCGTCAAGAACTGCTTTAACGAGTACGCCTCGCAGGAGGACATCAAGGCCTATTTTGAGGTGTGGGCCCAGATGTTCAAAAAGGATCCCGAGTGCTATATCTCGGCGCTCATCAATAACTACTACGGTTATTTTTATCCGAGCGCGCGCGATGCCTGGGTCTACAGCACGGCGCGTAGTGCCGAGATCATGGCGCGTCCCGACAACCTCAAGTACTTCGACTTCCATCCGGTTGACAGCAACGTGGTGCGCTGGTGCGACCACCTGATCAATTTGTACCGTGTGGCGGTGCAGCGTGTTCCCTTTATCTCGCTCACCATGAGCTCGGCCACCTATGTGTGGATCATGATCGCCGTGGTGGTCTACTTGCTGCGTCGTCATTCATGGCGTGCGCTGGCGATCTGGGTGCCGCTGTTGGGCGTGCTCGCCGTGTGCCTGATCGGTCCCTGCAACGGCTCGACCTACATGCGCTATCTGTATCCGGTCATCGCCTGCATGCCCTTTGCCATCGGCGCCACCATCACCCGCAGCGATCTCCTCTGGTCCTAACTTGGTGCATTGGGGTCAGGTTTCTTTGCACCAAAGGGGGGCATCATCACGACGCCTTCATTTTGGGGTTTATCTCGCAGGCCAGTAGGTATATCATAACGACGTTTGTTTATATTGCCCGAGCATCTGCGCTGGGCTTTAGGTCGAAACCGATAGGAGACACGTATGTCCGGACACTCTAAGTGGGCCACAACCAAGCATCGTAAGGGCGCGCAGGACGCCAAGCGTTCCGCCCTCTTCTCCAAGCTCAGCCGCAACATCACCGTTGCTGCCCGTCTCGGCGGTGACCCGCTGCCCGAGAACAACGCCAGCCTCGCCGCTGCCGTTGCCAAGGCCAAGGCTCAGTCCATGCCTAAGGACAAGATCAAGTCCGCTATCGACAAGGCTTTTGGTTCGGGTGCCGATGCCGCCGTCTACGAGAACATCGTGTACGAGGGCTACGGTCCCGCCGGTGTCGCCGTCTACGTCGACTGCCTGACCGACAACCGCAACCGTACCGCCGCTGATGTCCGTTCCGCCTTCTCCCACGCTGGTGGCAACCTGGGCACCTCCGGCTCCGTCGCCTTCCAGTTTGAGCGCAAGGGCCAGATCGTCGTCGCCAAGGAGATCCTGGACGAGAACGCCAAGAAGGAGACCATGATCGCCAACGGTGCTGCCGGTGACGAGGATGAGTTCATGATGGCCATCGCCGAGGCCGGCGGCGAGGACTACGAGGACGCCGGCGAGGAGTGGATCGTCTGGACTGCTGCCAACGAGGTCATGGCTGTCTCCAAGGCGCTCGAGGAGCAGGGCGTCCAGGTCAAGGGCTCCGAGACCACCATGGTCCCGACCACCCCGACCGAGGTCTCCGGCGCCGACGCCAAGAAGGTTCAGCGCCTCATCGACCGTCTTGAGGAGCTCGACGACGTCCAGGATGTTTACAGCACCATGGACATGACCGACGAGGTCATCGCTGCCCTCGAGGAGGAGTAGCGCCCGCACGGGTTAAGCCGTGCATATCTGGGCATAATGAAGCGAGCATGCAAGCCTCGTGGAATAGATGAGCCGGATCCGCGTGCGTAGAGCACCGGACCCGGCTCTTTTATAATGATGCGAACCGTTTTGCATTTCGAGAGCCGAGATTTGAAGGGAGCGCCGCGTGCGCGTACTCAAACGAGCCCTAGCGATCGTGTATCTTGCCGCCACCATCGTGGCGCTGGGTACGCTTGTCTGCCAGTTTTGGGGGCCGTATACGTATCGCTTTATGCTGCTGATGCGCGACCCCATGCCGCGCATTGTCGTGACGGCATGCGGCGGAGTTGTGGCGATTGGCGTGCTGGTAAGCTTCTTCCGCCTGATGTTTGCTCGTCGCGAGCCGTCCTGCGTGCATCCGGCGGGGGAGCGCAATATCGAGGTTACCCTTGCGGCGCTTTCTTCGTGCGCTCGCACTGCGGCAGAGCGCGACGATCGCGTGATGGTCGAGCATGTCGAGGCCCGCGTCCAAGGCTCCGACGATTCGCACGTCCGATTTAAGGTCGAGGCTATCGCGCTTGACGATAAGGACGTGGCATCTCTGGCTACTGCGATGCAGCGGCGCATCGAGGAAGCTTGCGACACCATGCTTGGCACGCCGGGCACGACCGCACGCGTTCGTTTTTTGCCGTCCAAGACTACCGTCCAGACCGTGGAGGTTTCCGGTGAGTGATACCAATCAAGATAAGACCGCTCGTACGCCGCGCCTGACGATTGACCAGAGCGCCACGCCGGCGAACGAACCTGTTGATTCCAAAGCAGAGGCAACCGAGTTACAAGACGCGGCAGCCGCGGATTTTGACGAGGCTATGGGTCTCATCAAGGGTACGGGCGCTGCCATCTGGAGCTATGCCGTGCGTCATCCCAACACCACGCTTGGCGCCGTCGCTGGCTTTATCCTCGCCGTGTTGGTGCTCACGCTCGGCCTGTGGGACACGCTCGTCATCGCATTCTTTGTGCTGATCGGCGCCGTGATCGGCCAGATTCGCGACGGCGAGAACGGTATCGTCAACTTCTTCGGCCGTCTGTTTAGCGGCCGCTAATACGTATTCGACTGTCGCATCCGCGGCAGGCATAAGGAGGAACCATGGCTTTTAACACGAAGGTCGATGTAGCCGATACCGAGCTCGAGGCAGACGAGACCGTCGCCGCCGAGGCGGAGGACGTAACGCTCGAGGACGAGGCACTCGTCGAGGCCGAGTCCGATGCGGACGAGGACAACGAGGAGATGGACGAGGAAACAGACGAGTCCGAGGACTCGCTGACCTATTCCAACGGCGTGATCGAGAAGATCGTTGCCATGGCCACCCGCGAGGTTCCGCACGTTCTGGGCATGAAGGGTAACCTCATGCACTTTGTGCAGGAGCAGTTTGGTGCCGAGAATCTGACCAAGGGCGTGACGGTTGAGGTCACCGATGACAATCGCGTGGTCGTCAACATCTCCGTCATTATCGAGTACGGCGCCTATGCGCCTGCGATCTTCGACGATGTCAAGGCACGTGTCACTGAGCGCCTTGCCGCGATGACCGGCCTTGAGGTGGCGGGTGTCAACCTGCGTATCGAGGACGTCATCACCCCCGAGGAGTACGAGCACCGCACCAGCCAGCACGAATAGCCTTCCAAAAAGGGACAGGTTTGTTTTGGCAGGTTTTATCTGCGAAAACGTTAAACGGCCGACCGCGCAAGCAAAAGCGTGGCCGGCCGTTTTTGTACGCTCCCGATGTAGTCATACCGCTCGTCTAACTAAGGGTTGCAATCCCCACGTTCCGCGTTACCCTAATGGGCGCATTGTTTCCAAATTGTTAACGAGGAGTTGCCGTAATGCCCGACGAGCACGAAACAGAAAGCAAGGCATGGGCGATTGAGGCCGCCGCGGCAGAGGCGGCATCGCGTGCTGCCGAGGAGGTACATCGTCCTCCCGTGGTGCCGATGGAGCGCGTGGTCGATCGCACCGATATCGAGCGCGGCGAGCGTGCCGGTCAAAAGCGCAGCCAGGAGCCGGGCTTCCCGCGCTTTTTTGTCGAGCTCAATCTGGGCCTGATTCTTACGGCCTTCGCCATCGTTGCGTTTAAAACCCCTAATCACTTTGCTTTTGGCGGCACCTCGGGCGTGTCGGTCATTCTGTCCACGCTGTTCCCGACCCTGCCCGTCGGCGTCTTTATGTGGATTATCAACGCGGTTCTCGTCGTTTTGGGCTTTATCTTTTTGGAGCGCAAGGCAATCCTGTGGAGCGTCTTCGCCTCGTTTGCGCTGTCCGCCTATGTTTCGCTTTTTGAGCTCTTTATCCCGACTGATGTCTCGATGACGGGCGATATGTGGCTTGACCTGTGCTTTGCCGTGATCCTGCCGGCGCTCGGCAGCGCCATTGTCTTTGATATTGGCGCCTCGACGGGCGGCACGGACATTCTCGCTATGATCCTCAAACGCCGCACCACGCTCGAGATTGGTCGTGCCCTGCTGTTGGTCGATATCGGCATCGTGGCCATCGCGGCCTTTTTGTATGGCTCGCGTGTCGGTCTGTATTGCGTGCTCGGCCTGTTTGCCAAGACGCTTGTGGTCGACAAGGCCATCGAGAGCATTCATCTTCGTAAGGTCTGCACGGTCATTTGTTCCGAGCCCCTTAAGGTCGAGGAGTTTATCGTCAAGCATCTCAACCGCACAGCGACCATCAGCCGCGGCTACGGTGCCTTCTCGGGCAAGTGCGTGACGGTGATCATGAGCGTGCTGAGCCGTCGCGAGGCCGTGCAGCTGCGCCGCTATGCGCGCGAAGTCGATCCGGGTGCCTTTATCACGATCGTCGACAGCTCCGAGATTGTCGGCAAGGGCTTCCGCGGAACGAACTAGCACAGACGTATTCAACGAACCGCCTGCTGGCGCCGTGTATCTTGCAAATCGGTCATCTTTGAGTATTTGACCCCACATTGGGCAATAATGATGCTAAAGACATCGTTTGCGATCCAAGTGATTTGTTCAAGATACGAAGGGATGATTCTATGTTCTGCTCGCAGTGTGGCGCCCCCATGGGCGATAACGACAAGTTCTGCGGCGTGTGTGGTGCTCCTAATGCCGGTGCCGCTGGCCCCGCTCCCCAGGGACAGCCTCAGCCCCAGCAGTTTGTTCCGCAACCGCCCGTGGCGAATGCGCCAAAGGGCTGTGTGGCTCAGGCGTTCCAAGATATGACCAAGACTCCGGGTGTGCTTCAGCGTGTATGCCAAATCGCGTTTTTGCCGGCGCTGATTTGCGTTGTGTCGGTGCTCGTGTTGTTTATTCCCGTTATTGGCGGCATTGCGGCTGCCATCGGCTTTTTGGCAGCTTGCATTGCGAGCGTGTGCGGTTCCGGCTTCGGTATCGAGTGGGGTCGCGATCTGTCGCTTAAGATCGATGACGGCATGGATCGTCCGCTGATGCGTTCCACGTCGTTTGGTCTCGGAGTCTTTTCGAGCGTTATTTCGGTCGTGCTCGAGGTTATCGCTGCCATTCCCGTTATCGGTGTAGTGCTTTCGCTGGTGGAGGGCGTGGTAATTGGCGCTGCGGGCTCGTATTCTTATTACGGCTCTTATGCGCTCGAGGCTGCGCTGTTTGGCTCGCTTGGCCTGCTTGTCCTGGCGCTAATTGCCTCGGCGATTCTGGGCGTCTTCTTTAAGATGTTCGCCGACATCGCCGTGATGCACTTTGCGGTGACCGGGCGTGTCGAGAGCGCGTTTTCGCTCGATAAGGTCTGGGCGGCCTTTAAGCACAACAAGACCAAGCTGTTCTGTGCTTCGTTCCTTCCCGAGTTTTTGACGGGCCTGGTTGCCAACGTCGTCACATGGATCTTGACGGTCGTCTTTGGCGCCATTGCCTCTGTCGGTATGTATAGCTACTACTATCGTCCTACGGGTATTGAGGCAATCGTTACCGGCGGTGGCGTCA
Source organism: uncultured Collinsella sp. (assembly GCA_937934355.1). The sequence continues at coordinate 8,089 of CALGZY010000049.1, forward strand.
CGCTCGCGCTGTTCTTGGTGCTGGTCGCTTTCGTCACCGTATTTCTTACGGTCTTTGGCAAGATGCTCAAGCACCGTGCCGTTGGCTATTGGGCCGCACGCTATGCAAGCGAGTGGGCCGATGAGGATAAGGACGACGTCCTGACTTTTGTGTTGCCCTTCGAGAAGAAGTCCGCTCCTTCGGGTTACGGTGCTCCGGATGCTTCGCCGGCACCTGCACCCGCTCCCGCGACCGAGCCTGAGCCGGCGCCCGAGTCTGAGACGGCATCTGAGCCCGAGCCTGCGCCTGAGCCTGAGCCTGAGCCGGCACCTGCACCTGAGTCGGCGTCCGAGCCAAGCTCCGACGAGGAACCTCAGGACGAGTAGCCATGCCGTCTGCCATTTGGGGACGGGATAGAAATGGTAGAAATAGCGCTTGAAGAATGAGCGGGGGCGGACGTTTCGATACGTCCGCCCCCGCTTTGACATCGCGATGTGGCTATGACTGCGAGATGCCAGCGAATCGACTACTCGTCGTGCTTCTCCTCGCGGCGTGCAGCAGCGCGGGCTTCGTGGATGCCCTTGATCGCGGCATGGCGAGCCGTTCGGGCATCATGGATGGCGTCGCGAGCCTCGGCGGTCGTCGCTTTGGCAGAGCGCAACTTGGCGGCCAGATCGGGGTTGGTTTCGGCGACCGCGGTAATCGCGGGGCCGTCGAGCTCCTCTTGCGTGGGCTCGGCCAAAAAGTCGATAGCATACTGGGCGGCCACCATGGAGCCCTTTGCCAGCACGGTCTCGTCGATCTTGTAGAAGCAGGAATGTTGGGCGTACGTGGCGCCAATCTTGGGGTTGCGCGTACCTACAAAGGCGAGCACGCCCGGTACGCGACGCAGGTACTCCGAAAAATCCTCGCCCGAAAGCGTGCCGCGATAATGGCCTTGGCCGGTGGGGCCCAGGCACTTGATTACAGCCTGACGGCAGCGCTCGCTCGAGGCGGCGTCGTTTTCGACCTTGTAGTTGGCGATGGTGTAGTCGGTGAGCTCTGCCTCGGCGCCCAAGGCGGCCGCAGTATGCTCCACGATGCGGCGCATAAGCTCCGGCATTTCCTCGTGGGTCGAATCGCCGTAGGTGCGCACTGTGCCGGCGAGGTAGGCCGTGCCGGCGATAACGTTGCGCGCGGTGCCGCCGTGCAGCTCGCCGACGGTGATGACGGCCGGCTCGTAGGGGCTAATCTCGCGCGAGACGATGGTCTGCAGGGCGTTGACAATCTCGGCGGCAACCATAACGGCGTCGTGGCCGCGCTGGGGCATGGCGCCATGGCACGAGGTGCCGCGAACGTCGATGCGGAACCAGTCGGTGTTTGCCATGCGTGGGCCGGGCTCGCAGCTTACGGTGCCGGCGTCGACCTCGCTCCAGATGTGCGCGGCGTAGGCGCCGTCGACGCCGTCGAGCACACCCGTGCCAATCATGAGTTTGGCGCCCTGGCCGTTTTCCTCGCTGGGCTGGAAGACGATGCGGACTTCGCCGTGGATGTCGTCGGTCATATGGCGCAGGATTTGCAGCGTGCCGAGCATCATGGCGATATGGCAGTCGTGGCCGCAGGCGTGCATGCAGCCCTCGTTGACGCTGGCGAACTCCTCGCTGGTCTGCTCGGTGACGGGCAGGGCGTCGATGTCGGCGCGCAGCAGGATGCGGCGGCGTGGCGTGCCGTCCTCGCGATAGGCGTCGGGTGCGGTGCCGCGAAGGGTCGCCACAAGGCCCGTCTTAAGGGGACGCTCGTAGGGGATATTCATGGCGTCGAGCTGGTTGGCGATGTCAGAAGTCGTGCGCTCCTCGGCGAGGCTCAGCTCCGGGTGCTTATGGAAGTGGCGGCGCTGCTTGATGATATAGGGTTCAAACTCGGTAGCGATATCTTTGATGGCTGCGGTGACGTCGTCAGCCGCGCGAGCCTCGGTCGCCGCCATAATCTGCTGTGCCTTGGTCTTCGTCATGGTCGATTTGCTCCTTGCTGGGTTGATCGCAAAATCGTACAGGCTCTCTCCAGTATGCCACCTGCCGCTAGGGCTGGTAAAGTTGCCGTTTGCCGCTTGGGGTTTTGTTACAAGGGCGGGGGAGTACACTCGGGGGTGTTGAACTTCCTGCCAGAGATGGGGATGCCCATGCAACATATCGATCGGATTATCCGTTCCAAGAACGTCTTTACCGCGCAAGACGGCATCGATACCGCCCGCGAGCTGGCGATTGCCATCGCAGGCGACCGTATCGTCGCAGTCGGTGCGCCCGATGACGTGATCGCCGCCGCTCCTGCTGCTACGTCGGTTATCGACTACGGCGAGCAGTTTGTCTGCCCCGGTTTCCATGACGCTCATCTGCACTTCTTCCATACCTCGGTCGGTTCCTCGCCGTACATGCTCATGGATATGGGCACGTCCGAGGCGGCGCTGGTGCAACATGCGCTCGAGTTTTCCCAGGACCTGCCCGACGACGCTTGGGTTGTGACGCAGGGCTGGCGCGACTACCGTTGGGACCCGCCCGAGCATCCTACCAAGGCGTCGCTCGATGTGGCATTCCCCGATCGTCCCTGTGTTATGTATTCGGGCGACGGGCACACGCTGTGGCTCAACAGCCGCGCACTCGATGCACTCGGCGTCACGCGCGACAGCGAGCCACCAGCGGGCGGTAGCTACGACAAGGACGCAAACGGCGAGCTCACGGGTATTGCTCACGAGGCGGCTGCCATGCAGCTGCTACCGCGCTGCCTTGAGTGGCTGGGCGAGGATCGCATCGCAAGCGCTTACGCCGATCAAATGAGGCGTATGGCCGAGCAGGGCATCACCTCGATATGCGATATGTCGCTCATGCCCATGCCGGGCTGCGATTTTATCCGCGACGACGTCTACGACAAACTGCAGGCAGCCGGCAAGTTGGGCATCCGAGCCCATTTGTTTCCCACGCTGCTGGATGACCAATCGCGCTTGGAAGAGCTGCAGACCCGCTACGCGAACAACGCGCTGCTCTCGGCGCCTGGTTTTAAGCAGTTCTTCGACGGCGTGTCGAGCGAACACACGGCGTATCTCACCGAGCCTTATACCAATCCGCGCTTCCCGGGCGACCAGGGCCGTCTGACAGTTCCTGCCGATCGCATGCGTAAGCTGGTTCTGGCGGCCGCGGAGCGCGGTCACACCGTGCGCATCCACGTCATCGGCGACGGTGCCATCCATGCCGCGCTCGAAATCTTTGAGGAGGCCGCCGAACTGTACGGCCTGCCCCAGCACGGTCATAACACGCTCGAGCATCTGGAGAACCTTCTGCCCGAGGACATCGATCGCCTGCGCAAGCTCGACGTGGTTGCCTCGAGCCAGCCCTGCCATATCACGCTCGACCCGGGTGGTCCGGAGCGCGACCTGGGCTTGGAGCGTAGCCGCATCATGTGGCCGTTTGCGACCTATAAACAGCGTGGCATTCGCCAAGCTTTCGGTACCGACAGCCCTATTACGCCCGTTACCAGCATGAATGTGCTCTACACGGCTATCACGCGCCAGGACCCCCGCAGCCACTGGCCCGAGGGCGGCTGGTTGCCGAGCGAGCGTATCGACGCGGCAACGGCCCTGCGCAACTACACGCTTGGCAGCGCGTACGCAGCGGGCGACGAGCAAAACCTCGGCAGCCTGGAGCCCGGCAAATACGCCGATCTGGTAGTCCTGGACCAAAACCCGCTCACCGTTGACCCCCAAGACCTCCAGGCCACAAAAGTTCAGGCCACCTACCTGGCAGGTAACTTGATTTACGAGCGCTAACCCCACATCCCACCCCTCAGTTGCGGTGAAATAGTCCCTAAAATCGGCCTTCAAGCCCAAAAACAGGAACTATTCCACCGCAACTTAAAAGAGCGCGTCCCAACAACGTGCTCCTATCTTGTGCATTCCATCCGCATCGCCATTTTGCTGCACTGACTTTTCTGAATGCCGGGCTCGAATTAGTTAACCTGCCTCCCGTGTGGCTCCGGAGGGGCGGGGCATAAGGTTTAGCGCGAGTTCCGCATGAGCCGAAGGCCACTTAATGTGGCCTTCGTGCGAGCAGGTCTGCCGAGCAGGAAACCTTATGCCCCGCCCCTCCGGAGCCACACGGGAGCCACCGCTAAGTTATCCCCCGGCATTCAGAAAATCTAAGTGCCAAAAAATAAGATTTTTTGACTCTGTGTTGTATAACCCGCCATTCGTGGGTACCATTCAACGCGTACGCAAACAAAAAGGGTTAATTCGCGTGGTATAACCGCGCGGCCCAAAAAGGAGGAGACAAGCATGTCGTCTTTGAAGCCGCTTGCAGATCGTGTTCTGGTCAAGCCCGACGAGGCCGAGCAGAAGACCGCTTCTGGTCTGTATATCGCCAGCAACGCTCAGGAGAAGCCGCAGCGCGGCACCATCGTTGCCGTGGGCGCCGGCAAGGTCAACGACAAGGGTGAGCGCATCCCCATGGACGTCAAGGTCGGTGACGTTGTCATCTACGGTAAGTTCGGTGGCAACGAGGTCAAGGTCGACGGCGAGAAGTATCTGCTGATGCGCGCCGACGACATCTACGCTGTCGTCGAGGCCTAGTCTCGTCGGAATCTCTGATTCGTCTTTGAACGCGCCTGCCGCATAGGACTCGGAAGCGGCGACGCGAGTCACATTTCTTTTGGAGGATTACCTACCATGGCAAAGAACATTACGTTCAACACCGATGCCCGCGCTAAGCTTGCCAAGGGCGTCAACACTCTGGCCGACGCCGTTACCGTCACCATGGGCCCCAAGGGTCGCTACGTTGCGCTGCAGCGCACGTTCGGTGCCCCGACCATCACCAACGACGGCGTTTCCGTCGCCAAGGAGATCGAGCTCGAGGACAACATCGAGAACATGGGCGCTCAGCTGGTGAAGGAGGTTGCCACCAAGACCAACGACACCGTGGGTGACGGCACCACCACCGCAACTTTGCTCGCCCAGGCTATCGTCAACGACGGTCTGCGCAACGTCGCCGCTGGCGCCAACCCGCTGGCCATTCGTCGCGGCATCGACAAGGCCGTTAACGCCGCCGTCGCCGAGATGAAGAAGCAGGCCAAGCCGGTCGAGACCAAGGAACAGATCGCTTCCGTCGGTACCATCTCCGCCGGTGACCCCGAGGTCGGCGAGAAGATCGCCGAGGCCATGGAGGTCGTGGGCAAGGACGGCGTCATCACCGTCGAGGATTCCCAGACGTTCGACATCACCATCGACACCGTCGAGGGCATGCAGTTCGACAAGGGCTATGTCTCCGCTTACTTCGTCACGGACAACGACCGCATGGAGGCCGTGATGAAGGATCCGTACATCCTCATCACCGACCAGAAGATCTCCAGCGTTCAGGACATCATGCCCGTTCTCGAGGCTGTCCAGCGCGCTGGCCGTGGCCTGCTCATCATCGCTGAGGACATCGACGGCGAGGCTCTGCCTACCCTGGTCCTCAACAAGATCCGTGGCGCCCTCAACGTCTGCGCCGTCAAGGCCCCGGGCTACGGCGATCGCCGCAAGCGCATCCTCGAGGACATCGCCGTCCTCACCGGTGGCCAGGCTGCCCTGGACGAGCTGGGCGTGAAGGTCGCTGACATCACCGCCGATATGCTCGGTACCGCTAAGTCCGTCACCATCTCCAAGGACAACACCGTCGTCGTCGGCGGCGCTGGCTCCAAGGAGGCCATCGACGCCCGTATCGCTCAGATCAAGGGTGAGATGGAGAACACCACCTCTGACTTCGACCGTGAGAAGCTCCAGGAGCGCCTGGCCAAGCTCTCCGGTGGCGTTGCCGTCATCAAGGTCGGCGCTGCTACCGAGTCTGAGCTCAAGGAGATCAAGCATCGCGTCGAGGACGCCCTGCAGGCTACCCGCGCTGCTGTCGAGGAGGGCATTGTCGCCGGTGGCGGCGTCGCCTTCATGGACGCTGCTCCTGCGCTCGATGCTGTCGAGATCGACGACCCCGAGGAGAAGATCGGCGTCGATATCGTCAAGAAGGCTCTGACCGCTCCGGTCGCTACCATCGCCAAGAACGCTGGCTTTGAGGGCGCTGTCGTGGTCGACAAGGTTGCCGAGCTGCCCGCCGGCCAGGGTCTCAACTCTGCCAACGGCGAGTGGGGCGACATGATCGAGATGGGCGTCCTCGACCCCGTCAAGGTCAGCCGCGTCACCCTGCAGAACGCTGCTTCTGTCGCCAGCCTGATCCTCATCACCGAGGCTACCGTCTCCGATGTGCCCAAGAACACTCAGCTTGAGGACGCTATCGCTGCTGCTACCGCTGGTCAGCAGGGCGGCGGTATGTACTAAGGCCGACAAGGTCTAGAACTCCCACCGGGAATCCGGGGGCGTGACGGAGGTTTCTCTCCGGAACGTCCTCGGACATGCAAAGAGGCTCCTATATGGCAAGGTCTTTTTTAGAATCCATTTTTCGCTCGGCCTCGAAGGC
>CALGZY010000050.1 GCA_937934355.1 uncultured Collinsella sp.
TCTTGGAAACCTGCCGTAGAAATACGGTAAGGCGCCGGGTGCTTAGCCTACATAAGACTGTCCGCAAGTATTTTGGAGAAGCTATTACCGTAACGCAGGAAGTCGATGATATTATTTCTTCTTCCATTGTAAAAGACTCGATCATCAACAATGCAGATTGCAAGATTCTTCTCGATCAGCGTAAGTACATGACAAAGTTCGACGGCATCCAAAGCCTGCTGGGACTTTCGGACAAGGAGAAGGCCCAGATCCTATCTATCAACCTTTCGAACGATCCCTCGCGGCTGTACAAAGAGGTGTGGATCGGCTTGGGCGGGGTGCAATCCGCAGTCTATGCTACGGAGGTCTCGGCAGAGGAATACTTGACATACACGACCGAAGAGGTTGAGAAAGTCGAGGTTTTCAACCTCGCCAAGAAGATGAACGGAGACATCGAGGGAGCTATTCGTATTTTGGCAGATAAGAGGCGCAATTCAGAATAACAAACGATCATGTTACAGAAAACCGAATTATCCCGAAAGACGAAAATGTGGCTTTGGGCTATCACAGGTCTCTGAACGTTTATAATCTGTGCAGCTTCCCTCGCATGGTGGTCTGCATCCCATTGTCGGAATAAGAATGCCGCGTTATGCGGGGTATGGGATGCTGTTCTTCCGCGTGGAAGGCTCACTATTTCGCGCGAAGATGACCATTATATAGTTGTCTTCGGGGACTCAAAAGATACTTGGTATAGGTTGCATCATTGGCTTAGGCCCTATTATTTTCAAGACGGAAGGCGGATTTATGTCTGGCTCTCGGAATCAGGGAATAATTTACTACTCGTGCCAGGGTGTAGTTATCGCAGAATAAAATCAACACAAATAACCCAATAAAAACTCAATGCTATGGATAAGAAAAATAATAATCCGGAAAAATTCGCAGAACTTCTTGCTGCCTACCGGAAAGGACATGCGGAGAAGGGGCAATTCCTGTCGTATGTGGATCGATTAAGCGCACAGGTGCGTAATAACACGATTTGCGGCAGTTGGATCGCTCAGGACGGGGGCTGCTCGCTGCTGATTCGCAGTATCGAGGACGGTTTCTCCCTCATGCTCTGCGACAATACGCGCTGCTACAAGACGATTATTCGCCAGATGACGGCCCTCGCTCAGGGACGCCGTGTGGTGATTGTTTCCGAGGGACCGGGCGGAGACATTACGATCGGCAAAGACGGGCTGCTTCGATGCGGAGCCTACGGTATTTTCCGTAGTGAAGAAGACATGCTCCGTGAGGAGATGGATAGCGAAATGGAATTTGCAGTACGGTCGGCAACCGAAGACGATGGGACGTTCTAAGGAAATACTCGATTTATTCGAGTCGCTTATAAAGACGATACGGTCGATGCGGGGGCAATATTTACTGCAGACCGCATCGACCCGTGAGCTGCTTTGCGGTGAATGGGAACGTAAAGACTCTACGGTTTCTTTCAGAATCTATATAGAGGACGGGAAGTATTATATCGAATTCCGCTATGGGAACAAGATTAATAACTAATTCCAATCAGCAGTTGAACTGCTGTGATTTATAAGTTTAACCGAGGTCATTTAAGCCTCGAAATTAGTTGTAAATATTTGAAAATTAAGGGATGGAAATACTTGTAAAATCCTTGGAAATCAGTAACTTAAAGTAAAAAATACCCCTATTTTTTGCTTGTTATGATTCCCAAGGACAAAGAGTATAGACTAATAAAAATCTATATGTATATCTGCGATATGTACGAACAAAGCCTCAAATACCATTGCCAAAGATACAGCAATAATTCGAAACCGTTGTTCTCCGACGAGGAAATCCTCACGATTTATTTCTTTGTCGGTCATGAGCAGAAGTACACCCTCATCAAGGATATTCACAACTTCGCTAAAGAGTACTTGCGCGACTGGTTCCCGAACCTGGTGTCCTATCAGACATTCAATTACCGTCTCAACAGGATGGCCGGTGCTGTTAGGGAACTGTCCTCGCAGTTATTAAGGATGTTCAGGCCTTCTGACTGTCAGGATGATACCGTGATTGTTGACTCGATGCCGATAATCACATGCTGCGGAAGAAACCGTACAGGCAAGGTCGCCAGAGATATCGCAGACAAAGGATACTGTTCCACCAAGAACCTGTACTATCATGGACTAAAGCTTCACATGGTAGGATATCGCAGGAAAGGGCATCTTCCTCATCCGTGCCAGATAGCGCTCTCTCCTGCCTCCGAGAATGACCTGAAGGTCTTCCAGAGCGAATGCATGCCGGATCTTTTCAACAAGAAGATCTTCGCTGACAAGATATACCGAAGCAATGACTACTGGGAGCAGGAAAGACGCGATAAGGCCAATGAGTTCTACGCTCCCGTCAAGTCAATCAAAGGGGCTCCTGAAGAAGAGAAGCAGAGAAGCAAGGCCGCTGATGACATTTATTCTCAAGCCGTTTCATCTGTCAGGGAACCCATTGAAGCGCTATTCAGTTGGCTGAACGAAAAAACAAATATTCAAAGAGCTTCAAAGTGCCGCTCTACTTGCGGACTGCTAATTCATACGATGGGAAAGGTAGCCATCGCATTTTTATACCTTATTTTCAACTACTGATTCAAATTACTTATGCAAAATTGAACCATCGACGCACCCAAAGGTGCAAACTTTCTTCGGGACTTTATGACCGAAATTCCCGTGAATTGTCTTTTTAACAAGAAAA
>CALGZY010000051.1 GCA_937934355.1 uncultured Collinsella sp.
TCCCTTGCGGCGTAGTTCTTATTTAAGCCGTCCAAGTTTTGGGGTGCAGTTCAAACCGAGAACGGGGCGGTTTTTGGTGCAAGGGGAGTAGTCAGCACCGCAGGTTGAGCCAACGTCAGCGAGCGACGTCCAAGGCGAACAAGTTGGCATGAAAAAGGCAGGGCATTGACCTTCTGGTCATGCCCTGCCTTTTGAATGACAAATTGTCGCCTTGGGCGGCGCGCAGCGTCAAGCCGTTACGGCGTTTGGTAAAACGCCGTAACTTAGTAGTTGGCTTCGTAGCCGTTGCCGTCGCCGGTGGGCTCTTCGTAGTAGTCCGAATCGCTTGAATCGCTTGAGTCATCGGAATCGTCAGAGCTGACCGATGAGGTTGCGGTACCGTTTGCGTAATCGTCAGACGTGTTGTTGTTCAGGTCGCCGATCGTAGAGCTGGAACCGTCGGAAAGACCCATGGTGTTGGGACCCTTGGGATCCTTGCCGGCATCGACGCGCTCCATCATTTCCTTGAGCTCGTCCTCGTAGACAAAGACGTAGCTCACACCGTCGATCATGGTGCTGTCGTCGGCGTACGAGGGCAGGTTGGCCGAGTAGATACCGTCGACATCCATACCGCGCATGGCGTTGACCGTAGCCACGATATCCTGAACGCTCATATCAGTTACGAGCATATCGGACAGCGAATTAACCAGGCCAAAGATCTTCGTGGCATCGAAGTTATTGAGAATCTGGTTGGCAAGGGCGCCAAGCACCTGACGCTGGTGGCGCATGCGCGTGTAATCGCCGTCGGCATAGGTGTAGCGGCAGCGGGCATAGGTAAGGGCGGTGGCACCGTCCATATGCTGCTGGCCAGCGGTAATCTTAATATCCAGGTGCTCGGGGTCGTCAACATCATCGGTTGCGTTAATGTCGATACCGCCAACCGAATCAATCAGCGCCTGCATACCGTCGAAGCTGACCTCGGCATAGTGGGAAATCTGAACACCGCACAGCTCGTTGACCGCCTCGACCATGGCCTCGGCGCCGCCAACGGTATGGCAGGCGTTGATCTTCATGGTCTCGCCCTTGTACTCGACCTTGGTGTCGCGCGGAACGGAAATGAGCGTCGCCTGCTTTTGCGTGGGGTCGATGCGTGCCAGGATAATCGAGTCGGCACGATACGTATCCTCGCCCGGACGGCCGTCGGTGCCAAGAAGCAGCACGTAGAACGGATCCTTTGCCTCATCGGTGTCAACCAGAACCCGACGCAGATTGTCGGTAATGACATTAGAATCGCCGAGCTTGCCCATAATGGTGGCAAACCACAGGCCGGCAGCGGTAGTGGCACTCAGCAGCACGCCAAGCACGACAATGAGCGCGACGTGACGAATCGTGTGGCTACGGCGACGTTGACGAGCGCGCTCGGAATAGCGAGCCACGTTATCGCGACTGTAGATCTTGGCCTGCGCACCAGTTGAGGGTCTTCGGGCGGTGGTATCCGCGAGGGGTTTTTTATTAAACATAGGCAACCTGTATTAGTAGATGACGGGATCGGGGACGGTAGCATGCTCGACATGCGCGCCAAGCGCCTGCAGCTTTTCGACAAACCGCTCGTAGCCGCGCTTGATGTGATGGATGGCCGAAACCTCGGTCGTCCCGTCGGCGATCAAGCCCGCTACGACGAGGGCCGCTCCGCCACGCAGATCGGGCGAGGTAACCTGTGCACCCGAGAAGCCCTTGACGCCATGAATCATGGCATGATGGCTCTCGATACGAATGTCGGCACCCATGCGCACCAGCTCAGAGGCAAACATAAAGCGATTCTCGAAGATGTTCTCGGTGATAACGGAGCTACCATCGGCAAGGGCGGAGAGCACCATAATCTGCGCCTGCATGTCCGTCGGGAAGCCGGGGAACGGAAGCGTCTGGATGTCGACCGGCTTGATACGCTCGGCACGGTTTACATGGACGCCATCCTCGACGCGCTCGCAGTCGATACCCATGAGCTCCATCTTCTTGAGCACCATGCCCAAGTGAATGGGGCAAAAACCCGTGACGTCGACACCGCGATCGTCGGCCATCAACGCACCGGCGACGATAAAGGTGCCGGCCTCGATGCGGTCGCCCACTACGCGATGGGTAACGGGATGCAGCTCTTCCACGCCCTCGATGGTCACGACAGGCGTACCGGCGCCGACAATCTTAGCGCCCATCTCGTTGAGCATGTTGGCGAGATCGACGATCTCGGGCTCGCGGGCGGCATTGTCGATAACCGTGGTACCCTTCGCGCGCACGGATGCCATAATGAGGTTCTCGGTCGCACCGACACTGGCGAACTCGAGCGTGACGGTGGTACCGCACAGACCTTGGGGCGCATTAGCGTTGATGTAACCGTGGGCGGTATCGAACTCAACGCCCAGGGCCTCGAGACCAAGAATGTGCATATCGATCTTGCGAGCACCCAGGTTGCAGCCGCCCGGCATGGCGATCTTGGCGCGATGGAAGCGACCCAGCAGGGGTCCCATCACGGCTGTGGAAGCACGCATCTTGGCAACGAGCTCGTAGGGGGCCTCCCAAGAATCGACCTGAGAGGTATCAATCTCGAGCGTGTGCTCGTCGAGAACATCGATCGTAGCGCCCATGCCCTTGAGCACCTTGCCCATCACGTGGACATCGGAAATATCGGGCACGTTCTGCAGCGTCGTCTTGCCCGGCGCCAGAAGCGTTGCCGCCATGAGTTTGAGTGCGGAGTTCTTGGCGCCCGAAACGGGCACGGAGCCTCCGATGGCGTGGCCACCCTCAACGCGGATAATATCCAAGGTCTACCCTTTCAAAAAGCATGCCCGGGATGGCTGGGCCATCCCGGGCATGATGTGTTCGCAAATGGTCGAACGCTAAATCGTTTGACTATTGGGCAAGCTTGAGCTTACACCATGCGATTTCATTATAGAGGTAGGCGCGGCGTGCATCATCCTCCGACAAATTACCCAGCTTCTCTTCAAAACCTTGAATATCAGCTTTAAGCTTGTCGGCATCGACGGTCGCCAAATCGCAAGCGCGCTCGGCGAGAACGGTCACGACATCGTCCGCAACCTGGGCATAGCCGCCGGCCACGGCAAACGTGTGGTCGACAGTGCCCATGGCCTTATCGGAAACGCGAACGTAACCGCGGTCGATCGTGCAGATCTCGCTGGAGTGAGCAGGCAGAACGCCAAACTCACCATCCGTGGACGGAATCGACACAAACGCAGCGTCGCCCTCATAGGCGCAGCTCACGGGGCACACGATGCGGATACGCATAACCTACTTCTCCCCCATCTTGCGGGCGCGCTCGCGCACGTCCTCAATCGTGGAAGCATAGCGGAAAGCCTGCTCGGGCAGGTCATCGGCCTTGCCGTCGACAATCTCGGCAAAGGAGCGGACGGTATCCTCGACGCGGACGTAGACACCGGGGTTGCCGGTGAACTTCTCGGCGACGTGGAAGGACTGCGAGAGGAACTGCTGGATCTTACGGGCACGGTTGACCGTAAGGCGCTGCTCCTCGGACAGCTCGTCCATACCCAAAATGGCGATGATGTCCTGAAGGTCGGAGTACTCCTGCAGGAGCTCCTGAACCTTAACGGCGACACGGTAGTGCTCCTCGCCGACGATCGAGGGATCGAGGGCGTCGGAGGAAGACGCGAGCGGGTCGATGGCCGGGAACAGGCCGAGCGACGAAATGCTACGCGAAAGAACCGTAGTGGCGTCGAGGTGCGTAAACGTCGTGGCAGGAGCCGGGTCGGTCAGGTCGTCTGCGGGGACGTAGACAGCCTGAACGGAGGTGATGGAGCCCGTCTTGGTCGAGGTAATGCGCTCCTGGAGGTCGCCCATCTCGGTTGCCAGCGTGGGCTGGTAACCAACGGCGGACGGCATACGGCCCAGCAGTGCGGAAACCTCGGAACCTGCCTGGGAGAAGCGGAAGATGTTGTCGATGAACAGCAGAACGTCCTGGCCGCGATCGCGGAAGTACTCAGCGGTGGTAAGGCCGGCCAGACCGATGCGCAGACGCGCTCCGGGCGGCTCGTTCATCTGGCCATAGACCAAGCAGGTCTTGTCGATAACGCCAGACTCGCTCATCTCGAGGAACAGGTCGGTGCCCTCGCGGGTACGCTCGCCGACGCCGGTGAACACCGAGGTGCCGCCGTGCTCCTGGGCGAGGTTGTTGATGAGCTCCTGAATCAGAACGGTCTTGCCGACGCCGGCGCCGCCGAACAGGCCTGTCTTGCCGCCACGGATGTAGGGCTCGAGCAGGTCGACTGCCTTGATGCCGGTCTCGAAGATCTCGGTCTTGGTGGTGAGCTCGTCGAAACGGGGCGCTGCATGGTGGATGGGATAGAACTCCTCCACCTCGGGCATGGGCTTGCCGTCGACGGGCTTGCCCATGACATTCCAAATGCGGCCGAGCGTCTTGGGGCCGACCGGCATCTTCATGGGCTCACCGGTATCGGTGGCGATGAGGCCGCGCTGCAGGCCGTCGGTCGAGGACATGGCGACCGTGCGGACGACGCCGCCCGGAAGCTGGCTCTCGACCTCGAGGATCGTGCTCAGATGACCGATCGGGGTCTCGGCCTCGACCGTGAGCGCGTTGTAGATCGGGGGCACCGCGCCGTCAAACTTGACGTCGACGACAGGGCCGATGATTCGCACGATGCGACCATCACCGGCAGTCGTCTTCTTGGTGGCTTCCTCGACCGCAAGCTTTACGGTGTTATTAGCCATTACTGTTCCTCCAATGCTGAGGCTCCGCCGACGATCTCGTTAATCTCGGTCGTGATCGAAGCCTGGCGCACGCGACTATACGTGCGGGTAAGGGTCGAGATGATCGCGGTGGCGTTTTCCGTCGCGGAGTGCATGGCCTTGCGGCGTGCACCCTGCTCGGCAGCCGCCGAATCGATCAGGGCCTGGTAGATGACCGTCAGGATATAAGACGGTACAAGCTTGCCGAGAACATGCTCGGGAGAGGGCACGAACTCGAACGTGGACGAGATGCGCTTAGGGGCGTCGGTCTCGTTCTTACGCGGACCGTGGGCCATAGCGATCATCTCGGGGTCGAGCGGCAACAGATGCTCGACGCGAAGCTCCTGATCCACGCGGTTCTTGGCGTGGTGGTAGACAAGCTCGACACGGTCAAGCTCACCGGCACGATACGCATCGCAGATATGAGAGGAGATCATGCGGGCCTGATTGAAATCGGGCTCAGAGGAGTTGCCCTCAAAGTGCATGACGACGTTTGCGCGGTCACGGAAATACGTGGCCGGCTTACGCCCGCACGCGATGATCTCGCACTCGATGCCGTCGTTCGCCCAAGAAGCGGCGAGCTTTTCGGCCGTGCGCTCCACCGTCGTATTGAAACCGCCGGCAAGGCCGCGGTCCGAGGCAATAACGACAATCAGGCCATGCTTGACACTCTCATGCTTCTGCAGCATGGGATCGGTGCCCGAACAGGAGGCGTCGCCGGCGACCGTCAACATGACGTCGGTCAGCGCCTCCTTATAGGGCTCGGCCTGCTTGGAGCGATCGAGGGCACGACGAATCTTGGCCGTAGAGACCATCTCCATCGTGCGCGTGATCTGCTTGGTCGTGGTAACCGAGGAGATTCGCTTCTTAATGTCGCGAAGGTTGGCCATGGGGCTTAGTTCTCCTCTGATCCAGAAACATCCGAATGGTGCTTGGCCATGAACTGCTGCTTGAAGTCGCCGATGACGCGCAAGAGCTCAGCCTTGGTGTCATCATCGATCTTCTTGGCGCGAACCTTGTCGAGCAGCGAGCCAAAGCCATTGTCCATGTACTCGATGAGCTCGGCACGGAAAGGCAGCACGTCGGCGATCTCCAGGTCATCCAGGAAGCCCTCGTTGCCAGCGAACAGCGTAACAATCTGCTCGCCAACCTCAAACGGCTTGTAACGCGGCTGCTTCAGGAGCTCGGTCATGCGGGCACCATGGGTCAGCTGCTTCTGCGTAGCCTCGTCAAGGTCGGAGCCAAACTGGGTAAAGCCGGCGAGCTCCTGATACGAAGCGAGGTCCAGACGGAGGTTGCCGGCGACCTGCTTCATAGCCTTGGTCTGCGCGTCGCCACCGACGCGGGACACGGAAATGCCCACGTCAACTGCCGGGCGCTGACCCTGGAAGAAGAGCTCGGACTGCAGGTAGATCTGACCATCGGTAATGGAAATGACGTTGGTCGGAATGTAGGCCGAGACGTCGCCGTCCTGGGTCTCGATGATCGGCAGTGCCGTCATGGAGCCGTAACCGTTCTTCTTGGACATCTTGACGGCACGCTCGAGCAGACGAGAGTGCAGGTAGAAGATGTCGCCAGGATAGGCCTCGCGTCCGGGCGGACGATGCAGCGTCAGCGACATCTGACGGTAGGCCACAGCCTGCTTAGACAGGTCGTCGTAGATGACGAGCACGTGGCCGCCGGGGTTGGTCTCGCTGGCGGGCTTGCCGTCCTCGCCGTTGTACATGAAGAACTCGCCGATAGCGGCACCGGCCATAGGCGCGATGTACTGCATAGGGGCGGAATCGGCAGCGGTGGCCGAAACGATGATGGTGTAGTCGAGCGCACCGTGCTGAGCGAGGGTCTCGCGAATGTTGGCAACCGTGGAGGCCTTCTGGCCGATGGCGACATAGATGCAGACCATGCCCTTGCCGCGCTGGTTGAGAATAGCGTCGATGGCGATGGCGGTCTTACCGGTCTTACGGTCGCCGATGATGAGCTCACGCTGACCGCGGCCAATAGGCACCATGGAGTCGATAGCGAGCAGACCGGTCTGAACCGGCTCGCACACCGGGGTACGATCGATGACGCCGGGGGCCTTGAACTCGATGGGGCGACGGTGCGTGGCGACGATGTCGCCCAGGCCGTCGATGGGCTGGCCGAGCGGATTAACGACGCGGCCGAGCATGGCACGGCTCACGGGGATATCCATAATGCGGCCAGTGGTGCGGCACTCGTCGCCTTCCTTGATGGAGTCGACGGCACCAAACAGAACGGCACCGACCTCGTCACGGTCAAGGTTCTGGGCAAGGCCAAAGACGGTCTCACCGGTATCGGAGCTCTTGAACTCCAGAAGCTCGCCTGCCATGGCGCTCTTGAGGCCGGAGACGCGCGCGATGCCGTCGCCTACCTCGTCGACCGTTGAAACCTCATGCGTATCGACCGTCGCGGAGAGGCTCGTAAGCTGCTCCTGCAGTTTCTTGGCGATATCCTGGGCATTGAGGGTTTCGGACATTAGGCTTCACCTCCGTACGAATTAGCAGAGTTTGCGAGGGTCTCCTGCGCGATGCGCAGCTGCGTCTTGACGGAAATGTCACGACGCTCGCCGCGGGCCTCGAGCACAAGGCCGCCCACGATAGACGGGTCGACCTGCTCGATAAGGAATACCTTGCGGCCGAAGTCCTGCTCGCATTTCTTAGTGATGGTTTGACGCAGCTCGTCGTCGAGCGGGATCGCCGTGGTGACGGTCACGCCCACTACATCCTCGTCTTCCTCGGCAACATACTTAAAGGCAGCTGCCACCTTGGGAAGAAGGTCGAGCTGGTCGCGCTTGGACATGGTGTCGAGCACGGCGATGATCTCGGGGCTGGCAGAAGCCAAGCGCTCGATCATCTCGAGGTCCTCGAACACATGGTTCTCGGCCTTGGCGGCTTCCATGAGGGAGCGCGCGTAGGTCTCGAGCACCTTGTCCTGATAGCGGCTAGTCGGCATTCAGGCTACCTGCTTCCTGGATGTAGCGCTCGATGAGCTTCTTCTGCTCGGCATCGTCCTCGAGTGCCTCGCCCACGATCTTGGTGGCGACGGCAACGGACAGGTCGGCGATGGAGCTCGCGGCACCGGCGTAGATGGACTTGCGCTCGTCCTCGACGGTCGTATGGGCCTTGGCGATGATCTCCTCGGCCTCCTTGTGAGCAGCCTCGATGATACGGGCGCGCTCGGACTCGGCGTCCTTACGGGCCTCGAGAACAATGTCGGCAGCCTGACGACGGGCGTCGGTGACGATCGAGTCGGACTCAGCGCGCTTGGCGATAGCCTCCTGCTTGGTCTTCTCGGCCTCGTCGAGGCTCTCCTCGATCTTCTTGCCGCGCTCCTCCATGGTCTTCATGATGCCCGGCAGGGCGACCTTGGCCAGCACGATCCAGATAATCAGGAAGGCGATAAGCGCCGGGATGAACTCCGCCATCTTAGGGATGAGGATGTCCGCACCGGCAGCGCCGTCCTCAGCGAACGCGGAAACCGGCATGAGCAACGCGGCCGCGGACGCGGAGAGTGCGATCGCGCTCTTCTGGGATGAAAGATTCATACTTGACGCTCCGTGCTATTTAACGATCAGCGCGACAACGAAGCCGATCAGAGCCAGAGCCTCGCCGAAGGCGGAGCCCATGATGAAGACGGTGAACACGCGGCCCTGGACCTCAGGCTGACGGGCCATAGCACCCGTAGCACCCAGAGCAGACAGGCCGATAGCAAGACCAGCGCCGATAACACCGAGACCGTAACCGATAACTCCCACGATTCCTCCTTTGTCGTGCGTGTCTTATTTCACGCAGGATAACCTTTTTATAACTGCCGGACTCCATGGGTACGGGCACCGGCGGTTTAACGAATTGCCTTACCTTTAAGGCGCGAACGGAAGACTACTCCTCCTCCGCGACCTCCTCTGCCTCGGAGACATACACGGCGGTAAGGACCGTGAAGACGTAAGCCTGGATGGCGCCGACCACAAGCTCGATCGCATAGATCAGGATGAGGATGGCAAGCCAGGCCAGCGAAGGCAGGGCGCCGACGGCGTGGGCCGCGGAAACCTGCTGAAGCAGCGGCTGCATGAACATGCTCGCCATGATGGCGAACGAGCCCATGACCACGTGTCCTGCGAACATGTTGCAGAACAGACGGACGGCGAGCGTGATGAGGCGCAGGAAGGTCGAGAAGAGCTCGACGACCCACACGAGCACGTTCATCGGGAAGCTCACGCCCTGCGGGGCGAGGCTCTTGATGTAGCCGATCACGCCGTGAGCCTTGCATCCGTAGTAGATGAAGTACACGAAGGCGAAGATGGCGAGCGCGGCGGTGGAGCCGATTGCGCCGGTGCCGGGCTTCATTCCCGGGATCAGGCCGATCATGTTATTGATCAGGATGAACAGGAAAAGCGAGCACAGGAACGGGAAGTGCTTCTTCCAGTTCTCACCCACGACGCCCTTGCCGATATCGTTCTCGACGTACTCGATGATGTACTCGAAACCGTTGACGAAGAAGCCCTTGGGAACCAGGGTCTGCTTCTTCTTGAACACGGCCAGGACGATCAGGAGCACGATCGTGGAGACGATCAGCCAAAACGAGTACTGCGTGATGCCGCAGCTCAGATCGCCCACGACAGGGGTGGAGCTGAACTCGCTGACCAGATGATTAATCTCATCAGGCAGCTTTTCAAAAATTTCCACGACTTACCTTTCGACCTCATGAGGATCTCGCAGCGCCTTGGCGACACGAACTGTGCAGGCGGCCATAAAGGCCACAAAGCCGATCGCCTCGCCCAGGAGGAACATGCGAAATGCCTCTCCGAACAACACAAACACAACCAAGGTAAAGACGAGCAGGGCGATCGCCGAGACCGCCAGACTCACCATACCCTTGAGCATGTCCGCATTCTGCTTATCGTCAAGAACCGGCTTGAGCGTAAAGACAAAGGGAAGAAAGGCGACCGCGCCCGCGATGGCGCCTGCAACGATAGCGAGCAGATCGGCTATCTGAAACATTGGCGTCCTCACTTTCCTTTTTTAACGCCTCACAGAACAGTTCCCGCCAAACATTGGTGACTATTGTACGAGCCAATCGTTAAAGTACAACCGAAAAAGCATCGGTTAATACGCACCTGTTCGTTTTCTTAAGACCTTCTTTATGCCGCAGGTACGGTAATACGTTTTTCTCGAACCCTGCAGGGCAAAACGTCCATTAACTAAGGCTCTGTTAGACCAGGATTGACATTCCGCCCCGTCATCTTCTTGCGATTGCA
>CALGZY010000052.1 GCA_937934355.1 uncultured Collinsella sp.
GCTTCCAAACACTAACGCCAAATCCACCGGCTCGAGAGGATCGTCAAGATGCCCGTACTCAAAGACCGTCTCCGCGTACTCATCAATCGAATCAGCGCTCATATGCACCACTCCTAATGTGTCGCCCCTTCAGCATATCAGCATGCGCCTTACAAAGGGTAGTTGCATACCTAGTGAAATGTCTCTCGCACATTTCGGGATATATTTCTTGATAGAGTTTCTCCGCAGAATCGGTCTGGCCAGATGCCCAGTAATAGAAAAACTCATCGAACTTCAATGCGTAGTAGTAAACGGGTTCAAGTTGACCCTTAATGAACTCATAGCTTTTCTCCAGCGCAGGCTTTATCGCTTCGGCCCTCTGGATTTCATAATTAAAGCAATATGCCTCAAAACAGCGTCGGAGTGTAAAGAAATGTTCTCTGGCATTATCCGAATAAAGCGGCTCGTCTTCAACCAATCTATCGAACTCGTCCAAATCGTCATCGATGATTGCAATCTCCCGACGAGGCAGGAGCTCACTGTCGGGGTACGGCACCTCATATTCCCGTCTGGTTTCTTCTGCATACGGCAACAACTCGCTCAATATTTCATGAGCCCTTGCAAGGTTTCTCTCTTGCTTATACGTGATTGCCAGCAACCATTTCGATTGAATGATGCGTTTTCGAACTGATGAAGTGAATTCGGGAAAGTCCGGATTCTCAGGAATCCCTTCATAGACACCAAGCGCTTCAATAAGGAAGTTCCTCGCGTCATGCACATATCCGAGTTCCCCATCGTTAATCAGAAAATATGCAACACTCTCGTAAAGCCACCCAAGAGCCACAGAGATCTTATTTGTCTTCACCGCAATCTGGGCGACGACCTTTGGTCGATGTCCATCAATTTGAAACTCATTAAAGTACTTATAAGTCTCGAATGGATCACCTGTTTCGGCATACTCCTTCAGCACTAGTTGTTTCGCCTCACGAAAATAGTCCGCCAATTTCTTGGGCTTAGTGTCCCCGATGAATCTATTGACGTCATCTACGTCTTTTGCAGAAGCGTCAATATCCAGTAACTTCAGTTTAGTTTGCTTCGCCAGCGGCGTGGTCCCCTCGTCTATCACGTCTGTAATTGCTCCACTGACAAGGTTAATAAAGCTATCAACCTTGTCCTCAACA
>CALGZY010000053.1 GCA_937934355.1 uncultured Collinsella sp.
ATGTCGAACACGTCGACCGTATCGCCCTGCTCCAGCGGCGGCATCTGCTCGTCGCGCTTAAGTCCGTACGGGTACGCCTCGCGGAAGCCAGGGGTCACGAGCACATCGCCCGAAGCCACGAACGGCTCACCGTTCACGTCGAGCTCGAGCTTGGTGTTCTCGATGGTCGCGGGACCCATAAGCGTCGCCAGGAAGCGACGGGCGATGAGGTCGTAGAGCTTGCGCTGGCCGCCGTCGAGCGTGGACGGATCGCCCTCGCCCGTGGGGTAGATAGGCGGGTGGTCGGTGGTCTCGACTTTACCGCGCGTGGGCTTCATGGGACCAGCGAGTACCTTTTTGCACACGGGCGCCAGCGCCGGGTTGATCTTTGCCAGGTCACTCACCACGGCGCCCAAATCGAGCGTCGCGGGATACACGGTGTTGTCGACACGCGGGTAGCTGATAAGGCCCGCCATGTAGAGGGACTCGGCGATGCGCATCGTACGCGCAGGCGAGATGCCCTCGGCTGCGGCGGCAGCCTGCAGCGAGGTGGTCGCAAACGGCGTGGGCGGCTGCTGCTTGCGCGAGCGCTTGGTCACCGCGGCGACGGTTGCCGTCGCGACGCCGTCAACATGGCCGTACGCCGTCTCAGCAGCATCCTTGTCGGTAAAGCGCGCCGTCTTGTGCGCGATCTTAAAGCGATCGTCCTCGGCAGCGCCCTGCGCGGCACCCATGCCGCGAATCTGCCAATAGTCCTCGGGCACAAACGCCATGCGCTCGCGCTCGCGCTCGACCACCAGGGCAAGCGTCGGCGTCTGCACGCGGCCGGCGGAGCGCACGTTACCAAAGCCGCCAAACTTGGCGAGCGTCAGGTAGCGCGTCAGCACCGCACCCCAAATGAGGTCGATGTGCTGACGGCTCTCGCCTGCGTCGGCCAGGTTCTGGTCGAGCGAGACGAGATTATCGAAGGCCTGCGTGATCTCGGCCTTGGTAAACGAAGAATACTGGGCGCGGGCAACCGGCAAGTCCGGCGCCACCTCGCGCACCTTGTTGAGGGCGTCCGAACCGATCAGCTCGCCCTCGCGGTCGAAGTCCGTAGCGATGATGACGCTGTCGGACTTCTTGGCAAGGTTCTTGAGCGAGCGAATGAGCTCTTTCTCGGCCGGCAGCTTAATGACGGGTGCCCAGGTGAGATAGGGCAGGCTCTCAAGCTTCCAGCCCTTGATGGAGATGCCATCGGCAAGGAACGGCTTACGCTTGGTGTCGTAAGGCGGACGAGCCAGGCCATCGGGCATGTCGGCCGGCAGCATCTCGCCGTCCTCGGTAACCGAATACCAGCCCAGCTTTTTATCGAACAGCACGCTGTCGCAAAAATCGGGCGCAAGGATGTGACCGGCCAGGCCGATGGTCACGCACTCCTCGCCCTTCCACTCAAAACGGTAGATGGCGGTGTTGTACACCTTATCCTTTTTGGGTTTACCCGTGGACAGACGCTCGGCGATCTGACGCGCGGCGTCGTTTTTCTCGGCGATGATGAGCTTCAAAAGAGGCTCCTATCTCGTGTCTCTGCGGCTACGCCCGCCCGTATGGCGGCCGATTTACGCCCTTGCTTGCTCGATCTGCCCGATGAGCCAATCGCACCAGGCATCCATGCCCTCGCCCTTGCGCGCGCTCACGGCAAACCGCGGCGCCTGCGGATTGAGGTCATCGAGTGTCTTAGTATACCTATCCATGTCAAAATCGAAAGCCGGGGCCACGTCGACCTTATTGAGCAGCTGCGCGCCGGCGTGCTGGAAGATGCCCGGGTACTTGATGGGCTTGTCGTCGCCCTCGGGCACCGAGAGAATCATGATGGACAGGTTCTCGCCCAAGTCAAAGTCGACCGGGCAGACCAGGTTGCCCACATTTTCGATAAAGATGACGTCGATGTTCTCCAGACCAACGGCCTGGTCGAACGCGTCAACGGCCTCCATGATCATGTTGCCCTCGAGGTGGCACAGGCCGCCCGTGTTGATCTGGATGGCGGGCATGCCGGCTTCCTTCATGGTGATGGCGTCGACATCCGAGGCAATATCGCCCTCGATGACGGCGCAGCGCAGGCCAGCCTTGTCGCGCAGGCGCTCGTTGGTGCCCAGGATCGTGGTGGTCTTGCCCGAACCGGGGCTCGACAAGACGTTGATCACATAGGTGTTTGTCTCATTAAATCGCTGGCGCAGCTGATCTGCCAGGCGCTCGTTGCGCGACAGAATCGGCGATGCAATATCGATCGTTTTCTCGGCCATACTTAGCGCTCCTTACTTTGGCCCCTTTATACCCCATCACCAGATGGCTAGCGGGCTAATCGTCGGGGGTTTCGATTTCGATACTTGCGATGTCGAGCTCGCGGCCGTGCAGCAGACGCACGTTGGCGCCGCCACATTGGGGACAGCGGCAATGGAAGCGATCGTGGTCGAAGACCTCGCCGCAGTCCAGGCATTCACTTTGTGGGTGAATCTCCTCAACCGCGAGCTCGCAGCCCCGCGTGAGCGGGTCCTCATCGCGAAATGTCTCCCACGCAAAGTCGAGCGCCTCGCGCACAACTTCGGTCATATCCCCGATACGCAGCGTTACCAAAACGGCGCGCGAGGCCCCCGCCCCACGCGCCGCGCGAATCACTGTATCGAGTATGCCGTTGACAATGCCAACCTCGTGCATACCGATTTACTCCTCGTCGTCCTCATCGTCCGAGAACAGGTCCAGACGGCTCACAAACAAGCCCTCCTTGCCCTCGCGCGCGGTAATGACCACGCGGGCAATGGCGAGCGAAATCTCGTAGAGCGAGAGCAGGGCACCATACATGAGGCCCAGCGTAACGGGCGAGCCGTCGGGCGTAATCACAGCCGAGCCCACAAGCAGGCCCACGTACACGTAGCGCCAGGCGCCGCGGAAGGCCGCGTAGGACACGATGTGGAAGACGGACAGGTAGAAGATGATGAGCGGCAGCTCAAACGCCACGCCAAAGCCGATCATAAAGAGCAGCTCCATGTTGACGTAGTTCTCCAGGTCGGGCAGCGCCGTGGCGACGGCCGAGGTCTCGCCGATAAGCCACTCAAAGCCCGCCGGGATGATGATGAAATAGCAGAAGATGGCGCCCAGGAAGAACAGCACCGTCGAGGCGAGCACCGTGGGCACGACCCATTTGCGCTCGTTGGGACGCAGTGCCGGCAGGAAAAATGCCAGAATCTGCCAGATGATCATGGGCGTGCACATGACCACGGCCATCTTGATGGCCAGCGAGAAGCGCAGGCCAAAGCCGCCGAGCGTGGTGGTGATGTAGAACTTACCGTCCGGCACAAAGGAGCGGATGGGGTCTTCCAAGATGTCGAGCACCACGGGCGTGGCGAAATACAGCACGATGGCGGCGGCAAACACCGACACGACCACGATAGTCAGGCGGCGACGGAGCTCTCCCAGGTGATCGAAGAGCGGCATGCGCGCAGGTCCGATAGGCATTACTCATCGCCTCCCTTCGAGGCGTCGGCGGCAGCGGCGTCGTCCTCGGCCTCGAGCTCGCGGGCGAGCTGGTCGACGACGGCCTTGCGCTTGCGGGGACGACGGGCGTAGAGGTCGGCCGTCGTGGGCTCTACCGGCTCGGGCTCGGGCTCCGGTTCTGCAGCAGGCTCGGGCTCGACGACAGGCTCGGCGGCAGCGGCAGGCTCGGCACCCTCGGCCTCCTCAGCAGCACCCTCGCCCTCGGCGGCAGCCTCGCTCGCGGCCTTCTCGGCAGCAAGGCGGGCACGGCGCTCGGCAAAGGTCTCCTTCTTGGCGGGCGCTGCCGTCTCGGCGGCATCCTTGTCCGCATCGGAATCGTCATCGACGGCAGTCTTCTTGGGCTTGACCGGTGCCGAAGCGGCCTCACTTACCGGATCGATAATCTCGGACTGAACAACGGCCGTCATCTTTTCCTGCGTCTCGCGGAACTGACGGATGGCACGGCCGATCGTGCGGCCCATCTGTGGGAGCTTATCCGGGCCAAACAGCAAAAAGCCGAAGACCACGATGATCGCGAGCTCACCCTCTCCAATACCAAACACACATACCTCCAAGGCTCGATGTGAGTCGAGCCCGCACCGCGCCATTCGGCCGGAACTCGTCTATTCATTCGGTCAAGTATAGCGCCCGGACGCCAAAACGTCCGAGCGCATCACAAACATATGCCAAACGGCACGCCCTTTTGGGCGCAAAGATTATGCAGCGGTGATCGAAATCTCCTGGTCGACACCCAACAGCTGAACCACGCGCATCACCGGGGGCTGCACATTGGTGCAGCTAAAGCGCTTGCCGTGGTCGACCGCGTGGTGTGCGGCGCCCACGAGCACGCCAATGCCCGTTGAATCGATGTAGCTCACCTGGGCAAAATCGAGCTCAACGGACTCAGTGGGCTGCTCGAGCGCCAGGTCGATGGCATTGCGCAGGCTATCGGCGTTAGAGATATCGATCTCGCCGGTTACCTTAATGGTGTAGAGCTCTGGCGTGGGGTTGGTGGAAATACCCAAATCCATGTATATGCTCCTTTACGTATCGAAGGTGCGGATAGTACGGGAAGCCGCGCGTTAGGCGCGCTCGGCACGCGCGAGCTCGGCAGCGACAAGCTTAACGGCCAGCACCAGCACATCGAGCGCGGCCTCCAGGTCCTCGACCGTGGGATAGCTCGGCGCGATGCGGATGTTGGTATCGCGCGGGTCCTTGCCATAGGGCCAGGTGGCACCGGCCGGCGTGAGCTTGACGCCCAGGTCGGCGCAGAGCGCGGCGACCTTCTGGGCTGAACCCTCGGGACCATCGAAGCTTACAAAGTAGCCGCCGCGGGGGTGCGTCCAGGTGGCGCAGCCCGTGTCGCCCAAGCCCTCGGTGAGCTTGCGCTCGACAGCCTCAAAGCGCGGGCGCAGGAACTCGGCATGCTTTTTCATGTGCTCCTTGACCGCCTCGATGGTGGGAAGGAAGCGCACGTGACGCAGCTGGTTGAGCTTGTCGGCACTGATGAGGCCGGCCTTCAGGCGCTTGGAGAACTCGGCGATGACCGCGGGGCTCGCACCGATAAAGCCGATACCGGCGCCCGGGAAGGTGATCTTGGACGTCGAGGCAAAGGCCACCACGCGGTCCTCGGTGCCCGCCGTGCGGGCAAGATCGAAGATGTTGGCGAGCTCGTCGGTCTCGTCGTACAGGTCGTGCACGCAGTAGGCGTTGTCCCAGAAGATGCGGAAATCGGGCGCGGCCGTGGGCATCTCGACCAGGCGGCGCACAGTGTCCTCGCTAAAGGTGATACCCGTGGGGTTAGAATACTTGGGCACGCACCAGATGCCCTTGATGGAATCGTCGGCGGCGACGAGGCGCTCGACCTCGTCCATGTCGGGGCCGTTGTCGGTCATCGCGACGGGGACGTTCTCGATACCCAGATCGGCGGTGATGCCAAAGTGGCGATCGTAGCCGGGAACCGGGCACAGGAACTTGACCTTCTTGCCGTCGTGCGCTGCCTCGTAAGCCTCCCAGGGCTCGCTGCCGCACGAGCCACAGCGCCAGAACATGCCGGCGATGTCGTGCTCGATCAGCAGGCTCGACGAGCCCAGCACGAGTGTCTGCTCAGCGGGGCAGCCCAGGAACTCCCCTGCCAGCTTGCGTGCCGAGGGAATGCCCTCAAAGCAGCCGTAGTTGGAACAATCGACGTTGCCGTCGTGCAGATCGGCATCGGCATTGAGGATATCGAGCATGGGTCGAGAGATGTCCACCTGGGAGGGCGACGGCTTGCCGCGGGCCATGTCGAGCGCCAGGCCCTTGGCCTTGACCTCGGCGACCTCGGCTTTGAGCACCTCGATGGCGGCATCGAGTTCGGTGGTTTCCATCTTCTGGTAGATCGTCTGCATGGGTGCGACCTTTCGCGAAGCGGTACGTTGCAGTTCGTCTAAGTATAGACCGCCACCGCCGCAACGTTATGAAGCCGTGATAGATTAAGTCCATCGCAATAAATTACGAATCGCCGCGCATGCCTGCGTGGGGCGCCCAAGGAGGCACTATGGAGTATGGATCGTTCCAGGCCGAGGAATTCGGCGACCTGCAGCGCCTGGTCGACGGACTGTTTTACGACCGCCACGCCATAGACCGTCTGGATCTGATCGTACAGGCCGAAATCTTGGACCTGGCGCCTGATCTCATGGAAATCGTCAACCTGCTACCGCCCGGCTATTACGACCGCCAGTCACTTTGCGACCAGCTCAACTCCGCCTTGGCCGCCCACGGCTGGGGCGCCGTCTACGGAACGGTGGAATAAGACCAGTCATTGGGGCCTGTGGTCAAAAAATAGCAAATATGAGTACTGTTACTTTTTTAGTAACAGCGATTTTGAATTAAAAAGGCCAGTCTTGGCCTTTTGTGCCCGGTTTTGGAAGGATGCATCGGCATTTTTCGTCCAGCCACGCAATCGTTAATGCACAGACAGAATAGATTTGTACATTATTTTTCGCGCCTAAAATGAAACGCCGTTTGTGACAGTACTCACAAACGGCGTTTTTTGGCCACTGGGGTGTCCGGCAGGTGGCAAGTACCACTCAAAACCGCGTTTTACACGCGCTCGAGCAGGCTCTGGCGTCTGTTTCTACGCGCCTACTCGTTCTTGGGCGCGGGGTGCTTGCAGATCACACTCATGTAGATCATGCCAAGTACGGCCGCGGTGACAGAGCCGGCGAGAATAGCGGCCTTGGCGGCCAGAACCTCAAACTGGGCCGTCGGGAAGGCAAGGCCGCTGATGAGAATCGACATGGTAAAGCCGATACCGCCCAGAATGCCCACGCCGGCAATCATGTGCCAGTTGACATTGTGCGGCAGCTCGCAGGCCTTGAGCTTGACCAAGGCGAACGTCATGCCAAAGATACCGATCGGCTTACCCAGCAGCATGCCAAAGTACACGCCGAGCGTCACCGGGTCGGTGAGCAGCGTGCTCATATCCACACCCACCAGGCGAACCTGTGCGTTCACGAACGCAAAGATCGGCAGAATCACAAAGTTGACCGGCGTGGAGATCAGACGCTCCATGCGGATGAGCGGCGGGGTAACGCGGTGCATGACACGCTCGACCTTGGTGGTCGAGACGGTAAAGTCATGCTGGCCCAGGATGTGCGCCTCGTCATCGTAGCGGTCATCGAGCAGCGGCAGGCACTCGCCCAGCCAATCGGTGAGGCTATCAAGCTTAACACCGCACTTGGCCGGGATGGTAAAGGCCAGGATGACGCCAGCAAGCGTAGCGTGCACGCCGCTCTTGAACATGCAGAACCACAACAGCAGGCCCAGTACCGAATACGGGGCAAGGCGGTAATGCTGCGTCTTGTTGAGCCACACGAGCGCACAGGTCACAAGCGCGGCGGCGCCCAACCAAAACGGATTGGGGCTCTGACCGTAGAAGATGGCGATGGCGGCGATGGAGATGAGGTCGTCGGCGATGGCGAGCGTCGAGAAGAACACGCGCACGCCGTTGGGCACGCGGTTGCCCAAAAGCGACAGCACGCCCAGCGCAAAGGCAATATCGGTTGCCATGGGAATGGCCCAGCCGTTGTGCGCGCCGGCATGGTTAAAGATCAGATAGATGCAGGCGGGAACGACGACGCCGCCCACGGCCGCCAGCATGGGAAGCATAGCCTGGCGCGGGTTCTTGAGCTCGCCAACTGTCATCTCGTACTTAAGCTCAATGCCCACCAACAAAAAGAAGATCGCCATGAGGAAGTCGTTGACGAAAAGCTCAACGGTGAGACCGGCCGTAAGGTTGCCCAGACCCACATACAGCGGGGTCTCCAAAAAGTGATGGATGGCCTCGTAGGCATCGGTGTTGGCGCAAATGACGGCGGCGATGGCGGCGAAGACCATGACGGCGGCGGAAATCGTGCCGTTCTCGGTGATGCGCTCCCAAATGTCGTGGCGCTCAAAACGCTTGCGCTCACGGACGTTGAACAGCTGCTCGGGTGCTGCCATGGGCGGCTCCTTTCACGGGAAAGCTCCCGTCTTAAAAAAGCACGGCCCGCCCAAGTGGCGGCGCCGCGCTCTAACGTATTACGCTTGCATCTAGCCTACCCTGCACGACAAGCGCGCAAGCGTGGCCGAAAAGCGGAACCACAGGTTGAACATTATTTGCTCAACGGCACGGGCACGCCTGTCCAAGAGACGACGCGGCGACGTGCACAAAAAACGACCGGAGCGCGGGGCGTCCGCGATCCGGTCGTGGCGTTTGGTCAACTAAACCTAGCAGGCGGCCATGATGGGGGCAGCGACCTGCTTCTTACGGGAGAGGACACCCGGCATCCAGACGCCGTCGTGCTCGTCGGCAATGCCCAGGCCCTTCTGAGCGGCCTCGGTCTCGCCCTCGAGCAGGACCTGCGAGCCCTCCTCCATGATGTCGGTGATGCACAGGACGATGCCGTCAGCACCCTTCTCGGCGGCGTAGGCGCGCATGGCCTCGCGAATCTCGTCGATCATGCCGAGTGCGCGAGTCTTGTCGACAGTCTCGTACTGGCCGATGAGCAGCTTCTTGCCGGCAGGCTCGAACATCTTGATGTCGTTGCCGACCATCTCGGCTGCGGTGAAGGAGCCGGACGGACGGGTGAGGAAGACCTCCATGCCAAACTTGACCGGGTCGACGCCCACCTGCTCGCCGAGCTTGGCGGCGACGGCGCGGTCGACATCGGTGGTGGTGGGGCTCTTGAGCATGAGCGTGTCGGTCATCATGGCCGAGAGCAGCAGCTTGGCCTGAACGTCGGAAAGCTCAACGCCGAGCACGCCGGCGAGCTTGGTGACGATGGTGCAGCTGGAGCCCCAGGGAAGGCAGATGTAGTGCAGCGGGCCGGCGGTCTCGAAGTCGCCGATGCGGTGATGATCGACAACGCCAAAGACCGTGGCGTCCTTAAGACCGGCGACGGACTGGGCAGACTCGTTGTGGTCGGTGAGGACGACGAGCTGACCGGCCTCGACGGAATCAATCACGCGGGGCTCGGCAATGCCGGCGTCGGCGAGCAGCTTGGCGGACTCGGCCGGAAGCTGGCCTAGGGCGCAAGCCTCGTAGGTGTTGCCGGCATACTCAACCTGGTTGAGCAGCTGGGACAGGACGACGGCGCTCATGATGGCGTCGTTATCGGGGTTCTGGTGACCAAAGACAAGAACGTTTGCCATGGATATCCTCCACTTGATATGTGTACTTGGACGTAGCTATGGTAGCACGCCGATGCCGAGCCTTCGCAGACGGAAGGGCCACGGTATATTTTGGGGCGCAGGCACGGGGGCCATGGCTGTCCCTTTTGCACCATGTTGGTGCAAAGTAACCTGTCCCCCTTGCACCAGCTATTTGCCGGCGGCGCGCAGGGCTACGTAGGCGGCACCGATAATGCCGGCGTCGTTTCCGAGCGAAGCGACCTTAATGGGCGTCTCGCGCGAGGCGGAAAGCGCGTACTGCTTAAAGTGCTCGCGAACCTTGTCGAGGTAGACATCGGCCGAGGCGGAGGCGCCGCCGCCGATGAGGAACATCTCGGGATCAACCACGTTGGCAATAAGCGCCAGTGCGCGGCCGAGATAGTCGGCCATGGTATCGGCCGCGGCCAGCGCGAGCTTGTCGCCCTCGCGGCAGGCCTGGAACACGTCCTTGGAATCGGAGGGGCCGGTCAGCTCGATGGGCTCGATGCCCGCCTTCTCGCACTCGGCAAGGTAGTTGCTCACCACGCCGGTGGCGCTGGAATACTGCTCCAGGTGGCCATGGCCGCCGCAGCCGCAGGTGCGCTCCTCAGCCGGGTTCAGGCACATATGGCCAATCTCGCCGCCAGCACCCACAACACCCGATACCACGTCGCCGTTAACGATAACGCCGCCGCCCACGCCGGTACCGATGGTGACCATCACCACGTTCTGCACGCCCTTGGCAGAACCGAGCCAGGCCTCACCCATGGCAGCGGCGTTGGCATCGTTCTCGTACTTAACGACCGCATCGGGGCAGTGCTTTTGAATGGCAATCCTCAGCTCGGGCAGGTTAATGGCAATGTTGGCCTTGACCTTGGCATCGCCCGATGCCGGGATGGGGCACGGAACGGCCAGGCCAATGCCCGCCACAAAGGCACGCGGAATCTGGGCTTTGGCGACCACCTGGTCGATAGCCTCGGTCACCGCGGCAAAGCCCGCAGCGTCAACGATGGGAGGCGTGGGCACGCTGGCCTTGGCCAGCAGGTTTCCGTCCTCGTCGAACAGGCCCTCCTTAACCGAAGTGCCGCCGACGTCAATGCCGATGTAGTACTGCTTAGGTTCCATGGGAGCCCACCTTTCTCGTTTAAACATTGCCTGTATGGTACCGCTCCCAAGGCAAAAACCTACCAAAAAGG
>CALGZY010000054.1 GCA_937934355.1 uncultured Collinsella sp.
AGAAATAAAAGAAGAAAAAAGCGACACGGACAGCCTTACTTCTAAAGAAATGCATATAGAACCTCCCCGATAGTTCACTCCAACATAATATTGCTAGCAAGTAACAATTTAAAGCCAAGATTTACCATACAAGTAAGGTCGACTACAACCAGCGCAGTCGACCTAGAGAATTCATATTGATATTAGCCAATTAAAGAAATAATGCGCGCAATATTCTGACCATATGTGTCACCCGGAACAGCCCAGCGGCCATTTAAATCTTCCAAATATGGCGCAACTCCGAGAAAACCCTTAGACTGAAGGACTTCATATCGAGGATCCACACAAGTGTTATTCAACGCCGCACCAGTAGCATATCCTTTAAGATGCTGGACTTGGGCAAGCAAGCCCTGATATACATCGTCAAATCTAGCGCCTCCCGATTGTTGATTGACGGCGCCCAGTCCGGCGAAATTGCACTGATTCGGCTTTACGGAACCTCCAAATTGCAACCATCCAGTCTCAAGCATAGCCTGAGCAAAAACAACTTCCGGGCGAACCCCTTCAGAAACAGCGGCTTCGACAATTAATGAACAAAAATCACGAATAGTAGGTGCTCCCTTTGAAACAAATGCGTCTGAGGGATATGTATGTCCTGTTGATTCATATAAGTTCACCATAGCATCAACTGAAGTCTGCAGACTTCCCATAATTGGAGTACCCTCCACCGTGACCTTGCGGGTCAGGTGCCTCTCGGCGGAGCCGTCGATCACGTCGAGGTAGACGGTGTACTCGCCCGGCTCGGTCGGGGTCCACTCGCAGGAGGAGGAAGCGGAGGGCTGCTGGGCGACGCCCCACTTGGCCCAGCCGCCCTTCTCCCAGACGAACTTGTACTTGAGGCCGGAGGCGTCGCCGGACACCTTGGCCTGCAGCTTGACCGGCTTGCCGCAGAGGGCGGAGCCCGAGACTTCGAGCGACTCAAGAGACCAATTAACAACTTTGTATTTAGAAGTGCTAGTCACATACCCATTGGAGTCAATGACATCAGCATAGATCTCATATTCACCAGCCTGGGGCAGGGTCCAAGAAATCGACGGCGAAGTTAAGTCTTGACCGATTACACCCCAATTGGAATCACTCCAATCAGACCCAGCCCTATGCCAAACAAACTTATATCTAAGGCCATCAGTCTTGCCGCTAACATTTACACCGATTTTTACCGTTGACCCCGCATGTCCCAGTTCTTCCGAGAAGGAAATTCCATTGACGGAGTAGGGATGCGGAAACTGCGCGATGATAGCAGCAGCGTCAGCCTCTCCCAGACGACGGCAACCATCGTCCGAGAAATAGTTGGCCACATCACCGTAATTCGAAATGAAACCATGCTCGATAAGAATACCTGGAATTCCCTGCTCGCGAGCGCAGCGGATAACGGCGAACTCGTCGCCTACCTCCATTTGAAATACGCCGCGGTATGTTAGTCCCATAGCAGCAAGGTTGTTCATGACCTTGTTGGCAAGCTCAACAGAGACCTGCGTGTAGTCGGTGCCATTTGCGGTAGGAGCATAAACTTCTGCGCCGTGAGCTCCAGAAGACCCAGAGTTGATGTGAAAGCTAACATAGGCCTGCGCGCCCTGATCAATGCAGCGCTGTACGCGATAAAGATAATCATTGCTGGGATAGTAGCCAGACTGCTCGCGCGCAAGAACGA
Organism: uncultured Collinsella sp.; assembly: GCA_937934355.1. The sequence goes on from CALGZY010000054.1 coordinate 1,691, forward strand.
TCTTAAAGCCGTAAGCTTCAAGTTTATTTTTGCAGGCTGTCATGATCTTCCAGGTAAGGTCGGCTTCACTCTTGCCATTACCCTGAGCGCCAGAATCCACCCCGCCATGTCCCGCGTCAAGTGCAATAACCCCCACATTACGCGCGGAGCGCTCAGCATAGGTGGAAATGCCATCGGGCGAATCGGCGCATTCCAATGCCTGCTGAATCGACTGGGCTTCAACGGCATTGCCATCGCCGTCCGCATAGTAAACAGAAGTGCTCTCAGAATTCATGGAGCTATCGATAATCATAAACGAATAATCCCTGTCAGAGAGATCCACTACATGTTCAGTGCCATCACCCTGCAAAACATAGGTTATCGAAGTCAGAAAGTAAGTATTGGATTTCAACGTCGAGCCGAATACAAAAGCAGCCGAATTACCAGCGGATTCAGATGCAACCGTGGTTCCCTGTACTCCATTGGCACTTACATAGTTAAGCGTTGCGGAAGCAAGGATGTCGCCGTCATCGGGAGTAGCAAAGGCGACAACTTGATCAGTCCCGCTGGGAAGGCTCGGGTAGGCAAGATATACATATTGGAAAGAGGAATCAACCGATTCGACCTCGTGTTCGGGCGCGGAAACGTCTACGCTGAAACCCTCATCCTCTGATTCCGTAGCATCCGCTGGCAGCGACCGATCAACGGCCGTGTCTTCACCGTCGATGGAACTCTCGTCACGCGAGGCCACGCTATCATCTACGGGTACAGTACCAGACGCAACATCCATAGACTGCACGTTATTCGCAGCATAAGCAGCAGTTACAGGACCCATCAAAGATGAGGCAGCCAAAAGTGTAGCCATAGAAAAAACAGTTGAGGCACGCAACGCGTTTTTCATATCGAATCCCCCGTCACAAATAATTGTTACTGAAGAATGATTATCTAACAATCAGTCTCACATCGGAAGTCCAGTTACTTAAAGCGCGGGGATTGTTGTTACTTCCTTTGAATATCAATACTCCGTGAAGCAAATCCGAATAGTAGAGCAAACAATAGAAAGGGTTTAAATTTTTTGCATCTATGACTTTCCTGGTGCTTTCCTACGCCCCCCCTGAACTAGCCCCCCTACCTTCGTCGCCTGTGGGACAACTTCCACCGATCGAGGGTCGAGCCCCCTGCCGCGGTGTTCGGATTCCGCATCACGAGCCCCGATTCCTTGTCGAACAGTCCGTCAAGGGCACGGAGGAACGTATCGCCTCTCATGAAGAACTCATCCCGCCCGCTCGGGGCGATGTTGCTCGTGAGGACCAT
>CALGZY010000055.1 GCA_937934355.1 uncultured Collinsella sp.
AGCCAACCTCGAATGGCCATTCTCGAAGTTGCGGTGGAATACGGACTGAATTGGCACCTTAAAGGCAAAAACACTCCGTATTCCACCGCAACTTATAGGGAGATAGGCCTTAGAGGCGAGCGAGGTCGTAGGCTTGGGCGGCTGATTCACCGGCGAAGATGAGGTTGGTTGTGGCTTCCTGAGGATTGAGCGCCTGGTCGAGAGGCATGGGCTTGCGGCAGATCGGAAGCACCAAGTCGACGCCCTGCCCATACACCGCATCGAGGTTGTCAGCTCGACCGCCCACGACAGCAATCACCGGCTTGCCATATCGCTTCGCACGACGGGCTACACCCACCGGCGCCTTACCGGCAGCGGACTGCTCATCCATATTGCCCTCGCCTGTTATGACCAGGTCGGCATCGCGCACGAGCTCGTCAAACCCCACGAGATCGAGCACCGTCTCCACACCCGAGCGTAGCTCCGCCCCGAGCGCCAGCAACGCCGCGCCCAAGCCACCGGCAGCACCCGCGCCGGGCACGCCGAGCACCGAGCCAAATGTCCGTACACCCTCGGGTGTGCGCAACAAACCCTGGGCTCGAGCTCCGGCAATCGCAGCGTCGAGCAAGCGACCGTAGCCGACCATCCAGCTGTCGTACCTGCGCAGTACCTCGGCATCCCGCGTCGGCAGGCCCTTCTGTCCGCCGAACACCGCAAGCGCGCCGCGACGCCCTACGAGCGGATTCTCGACATCGGAAAGCACAACGATACGAGCGTCATCCAAAGCCTGCAGCGCTGGCGCCAAATCAACGCTCGCCACCTGCTCAAGGCCTGCAAGACCGAGGGCGACATCGCAGCCCCGATCATCGACCACACGCGCGCCCAGCGCCTGCAGCATGCCGGCGCCGCCGTCGTTGGTGGCACTGCCGCCCAAGCCAATATAGATAGTCTTTGCACCCGCGCGAACCGCATGAAGCATCAGTTCGCCCACGCCATAGGTTGTGGCCGCCAACGCCGCCGACTCCGTGCAGGATGAATACCCAATACCCGCCGCCTCGGCCATCTCGATGACCGCGGACTCGTGCTCGCCGTCCACCAGCATCCGGGCAGATACGCGGTCACCCAAGGGGCCTGCGACCTCGCAGGTCGAAAGCTCGCCACCACGCGCGGCGATGGCGTCGAGCGTCCCCTCGCCGCCATCCGCCAGCGGCAACGCGGCCACCTGAGCATCGGGCCAAACGCGGCGCACGCCTTCGGCAACCGCCGCCTCCGCCTGCGCACTCGAAACGCTGCCCTTAAAGGAGTCGATCGCCAGCAGCACACGGCGGGGCCGGCGGCACGCAGGACCAAAGTCAACCACCGTGCCAGCATCCTCACCGACACCTGCAAGCGCTGCGGCGTGAGCGGCGTGTGCTTCAAGATCAGCCCCACAACCGCAATCAGCGCCGCCCGCTCCGCGCAGACCGCCAAAATAGCTACTCAGCAGCTCACGGCATTCATCCGCCAGGACCCCGGCCGTCACGTTAAACCGATGATTCAGGCGCGAATCGGCATTGAGGTCATACAGCGAACCCAGCGCGCCCGCCTTGGCATCGGCCGCGCCATACGCACAGCGTCCAACGCGCGCGTTGACCATAAGCCCCGCACACATGCAGCAAGGCTCGAGCGTTACATAGACCGTGCAATCGGAAAGGCGCCAGCGGCCAAGCGCCTGGGCGGCAGCGCACAGGG
>CALGZY010000056.1 GCA_937934355.1 uncultured Collinsella sp.
CGATGCGCTCGGCCCAGACCTCGTCGGGCTCGCCCATGGAGACCCACACGTCGGTGTAGATAACGTCGGCACCGGTGACGCCGTCCTTGACGTCGGTGGTCAGCTTGATGGTGCAGCCGTTGGCCTCGGCGATGGGCTTGCAGGCCTCGATGACGTCGTCGGCGGGCATGCACTCCTCGGGGCCGCAGGCCACGAAGTTCATGCCGAGCTTGGAGCAGACAACCATGAGGGAGCGAGCAACGTTGTTCTTGCAGTCGCCCATGAAGACGAGGGTCTTGCCCTTGATGTCGTAGTTGAAGTTCTCCTGGACGGTCAGGATGTCGGCGAGCATCTGGGTGGGATGCCACTCAGTGGTCAGGCCGTTCCACACGGGCACGCCGGACTTAGCAGCGAGCTCCTCGACGTCGTCCTGGGCAAAGCCACGGAACTCGATGCCGTCATACATGCGGCCGAGAACGCGAGCGGTGTCCTCGATGGACTCCTTCTTGCCCATCTGCGACGAACCCGGATCTAGGTAGGTCACGCCCATGCCCAGATCCATGCCGCCGACCTCGAAGGCGCAGCGGGTACGAGTGGAGGTCTTCTGGAAGAGCAGAACGATGTTCTTGCCCTCGAGATAGCGGTGCGGAACGCCAGCGCGCTTCATGTCCTTGAAGTTCTTGGAAAGCTTGAGCAAGTACTCGATCTCCTCGGTGGAGAGGTCGAGGAGCTTGAGGAAGCTACGGCCGGAGAGGTTAACACCCATGGTTCGTTTCCTTTCGAAAAAATGAATTACGTAAGTATTAGTGTTGCCCGTTTGACGGGCGAAACCGGTGCGGTTGTAGGGGGACCGCACCGGAAACGGAAAGACTTAGAGGTCCTCGCGCCAGAAGGGCATGCTCATGCAGCGCGGGCCGCCGCGGCCGCGGGAGAGCTCGGCGGAGGGCACGACGAGAAGGTCCAGGCCCTCCTTGTACAGCACGTCGTTGGTGACGGTGTTGCGGGCGTAGACGCAGATCTTGCCGGGCTCGACGCACAGGGTGTTGGAGCCGTCGTTCCACTGCTCGCGGGAGGCCGCGATCGGGTCGCCGCCGCCGCAGGGGATCAGCTTGACCTGGTCGACGCCGGTGGCGTCCTCCAGGACGTGCTCGAGGGTGTCCTCGATCAGGCGGATGTTCACGTCGCCCGGGTTCTTGCCGGCGGTCAGCTCGTAGACGCGCAGGGTGCCCATGATGGCGGGGTGGATCGTGAACTTATCGACGTCGATCTGGGTGAAGACCGTGTCGAGGTGCATGAAGGCGCGCGAGACCGGGATGTCGAAGGCCAGGATGCGCTCGACCTTGGAGTCGGAGTTCCAGAAGATGTTCTGGGCCATGACGTCGATGGCCGCGGCCTGGGTGCGCTGGGAGATGCCGACGGCGAGGGTCTTCTCGTTGATGTTCAGCACGTCGCCGCCCTCGGTGTGGAACTGGCAGTCGCGGCGGAAGTACAGGGAGACGTCCTTGTAGTCGGGGTGGTACTTGAAGACGTACTTGCCGTACAGGGTCTCGCGGTTGCGGGTGACCGAGTACATGCGGTTGAGGTTGACGCCCTCGCCGACGACCGCGAACGGGTCGCGGGTGAAGTAGAGGTTGGGCATCGGGTCGATGATCAGGTCGGACTCGGACTCGGAGTTGACCAGGGAGTCGAGGGTCGTGGACGCCGTGAGGGGCATGTCGATCTCGGCCTTGGTCATGCCGGCCATGGTCTTCTTGACGAACTCGAGGTTGTCCTCGATGGAGTCCAGCTTCTCGCGGACGATCTGCGGCATGTGCTGGCCGCGGATGCCGGCCTCGGCGATGTACTGGTCGGTGAACTCGGCGCGGGCGCCGGGGACCTGGTCGAACACCTCGGCGACGAGGTTCTCGAGGTAGAGGACCTCCACGCCCTGGTCCCTCAGGATCTGGGCGAAGGTGTCGTGCTCCTGCTGTGCGACCTCCAGGAACGGGACGTCGTCGAACAGGAGTCGCTCGAGCTCGTCGGGCGGCAGGTTGAGGAGCTCGTCGCCGGGACGGTGCAGGCAGACCTTCCTGAGCTTGCCGATCTCGGAAGGCACGTGCAGACCTTTCGTCATGGCCTCCTACCTTTCTTTCGGGCCCCTGTCAGGGCCGATTCGTTAGCGCCCCTCCGTGTGAGGCGTTATTGCTGACGACATATTTATATCCAAAATCAGTTCATACTTCCACCTCGCCTCCGAACGGTTTTATATGAGGGGTGAACGGCATACACATATACTTCACGCATGGCACACTTTGATTTAATAAAGTTTATTTACGTGCTTAAACGCGTTTTCAATCCAAATAACAAATGGAACTTAACTTTATTAAACCACCCTCAAATTGCATATTTCCAATATAGCTATGAATAGAATTAGCGATTCATACCGCGTCTCAACCATTTTCATTTTTATTCAGAAAAAAGTTTGTCCTATTCATTTCTGGTAACAAATTACCGTTTACCAGACGCTTGATACCGTTCACCGGAAGCTCAGTATAAGGCCCATCGGATACCGGCTCGCCTTACGGCCTCATTTGTAACAACTTGACTTCTCGGTATAGAAAAACAGTCCCGCTCCCCTCATGGGAAACGGGACTGTTATCGATAATCGTAGACAGATTTGAGCGGTTTTGAGAGCCGTCGGAATCCTAGCGATCGAACTCCGCCAGTGCCTCGCCCAAAAGCCTCAGACCCTCGCGCAGAACGTCCTCGCTCGCGCAGTAGCCCAGGCGTGCGCCGCAGGGAAGCTCAAAGCGGCTACCGGGAACCAACAGCACTCCCCTCTCGGCCAGCAGGCGCTTGCAGAACTCCTCGTCGTCCTCGGGAATATCCAGCTGGATTAACGAGGTAGACACGCCCTGTGGGGCCGTCCAGGAAACGCGATGCTGCGTATCGATCCAAGCCTGCGCGATATCGCGGTTGCCAAACACGATCTTGCGGTTGCGCTCGAGGATCTTGTCCTTGTGCTTGAGCACATAGGTCGCCAGGGCGTCGTTGAACACGCCGCCGCAAATCATGGTGTAGTCGCGGTGCGTGCGAATGCGGTTAGACACCTCTTCGTCTGCCACAACCCAGCCCACGCGGGCCGCGGGCGTCGAATAGGTCTTGGACACCGAGTTGGTGACGATGGCCTTCTCGTACACATCGGCCATCGACAAAAAGTCCTCAGTGTTCTCAAGCGGCAGGTACACCTCGTCGCACAGCACATAGGCACCCACCGAGCGGGCGATCTCGGCAATCTGGCCGAGCGTGTCGGCATCGAGCACCGTTCCGATGGGGTTCGATGCGTTGTTGATACAGATGAGCTTCGTGTTGGGACGAACGATGCGCTTGAGCTCCTCGATATCGGGTTTCCATCCGAGCTCCTCGCGAAGCTCCCAATACTCGACCTCGGCGCCGAGCGTACGCGGGATCTCATAGAGCGGCGCATAGGTAGGCCACTCGGCGATAACGTGGTCGCCGGGCTCGACTACAGCCATGATGGCGTTGAGATTGGCGCCCGTGCAGCCATTGGTCTGCAGAATGTGATCGGGATTGACCTCGCGACGATACAGCTTGGCAACCTCGGCCTTAAACTCCGGCGAACCCTCGATCCAGCCGTAGTTCATCTTCTCGCGATCCAGGCGCTCGTAGAACGTGGCGCCGTCCTGTTCGTCGAGCGCGCGAAGCTCGCCCATGGTAAGCGACGAAATCGTCGACTGGGCGATATCCCACGTGGCGCTCTTCTCCCAAACGTTGAGCCACTCCTCAACGCCGATTGCCTTGATATCCATGACCAAGCTCCTTACAAAAGCAGTCATCCAATCGTGTTGACGTTCCTCATACAAGAATGGGGCGGTGCGAATACCCGCACCGCCCCAATGGGAGACATCTAATGGCAGCTAGATGTATGTATTAAGACCTGTACGGGTCCTTGAAGACCTTAGAGGTCCTCGCGCCAGAAGGGCATGCTCATGCAGCGCGGGCCGCCGCGGCCGCGGGAGAGCTCGGCGGAGGGCACGACGAGAAGGTCCAGGCCCTCCTTGTACAGCACGTCGTTGGTGACGGTGTTGCGGGCGTAGACGCAGATCTTGCCGGGCTCGACGCACAGGGTGTTGGAGCCGTCGTTCCACTGCTCGCGGGAGGCCGCGATCGGGTCGCCGCCGCCGCAGGGGATCAGCTTGACCTGGTCGACGCCGGTGGCGTCCTCCAGGACGTGCTCGAGGGTGTCCTCGATCAGGCGGATGTTCACGTCGCCCGGGTTCTTGCCGGCGGTCAGCTCGTAGACGCGCAGGGTGCCCATGATGGCGGGGTGGATCGTGAACTTATCGACGTCGATCTGGGTGAAGACCGTGTCGAGGTGCATGAAGGCGCGCGAGACCGGGATGTCGAAGGCCAGGATGCGCTCGACCTTGGAGTCGGAGTTCCAGAAGATGTTCTGGGCCATGACGTCGATGGCCGCGGCCTGGGTGCGCTGGGAGATGCCGACGGCGAGGGTCTTCTCGTTGATGTTCAGCACGTCGCCGCCCTCGGTGTGGAACTGGCAGTCGCGGCGGAAGTACAGGGAGACGTCCTTGTAGTCGGGGTGGTACTTGAAGACGTACTTGCCGTACAGGGTCTCGCGGTTGCGGGTGACCGAGTACATGCGGTTGAGGTTGACGCCCTCGCCGACGACCGCGAACGGGTCGCGGGTGAAGTAGAGGTTGGGCATCGGGTCGATGATCAGGTCGGACTCGGACTCGGAGTTGACCAGGGAGTCGAGGGTCGTGGACGCCGTGAGGGGCATGTCGATCTCGGCCTTGGTCATGCCGGCCATGGTCTTCTTGACGAACTCGAGGTTGTCCTCGATGGAGTCCAGCTTCTCGCGGACGATCTGCGGCATGTGCTGGCCGCGGATGCCGGCCTCGGCGATGTACTGGTCGGTGAACTCGGCGCGGGCGCCGGGGACCTGGTCGAACACCTCGGCGACGAGGTTCTCGAGGTAGAGGACCTCCACGCCCTGGTCCCTCAGGATCTGGGCGAAGGTGTCGTGCTCCTGCTGTGCGACCTCCAGGAACGGGACGTCGTCGAACAGGAGTCGCTCGAGCTCGTCGGGCGGCAGGTTGAGGAGCTCGTCGCCGGGACGGTGCAGGCAGACCTTCCTGAGCTTGCCGATCTCGGAAGGCACGTGCAGACCTTTCGTCATGGCCTCCTACCTTTCTTTCGGGCCTTACTGGCCGAATGTATCAGCGCCCCTCCGTATGGGACGCTGCTTGCTGACAGCTCTAGTTATATCCAAAAACCACCCGCAATTCCACCTCGCCCCCGAACGGTCAGCAAAGTGCGATGAACGGTATATCGCATATGATTCCCCCATGATGCACTTCAGTTCTCTAAAGCAGGTTTTCAAAGGTAATCGTTCTTTTTTCTAAGGAATTGAGCAAGATTGCACAAATAACTTCATGTTTAGGAATTGCATAGCTAAAACTATTTTCTGCATATATATGTCGTCTGTCCATGATTCAATTTGGATTCGATTATATTCAGCT
>CALGZY010000057.1 GCA_937934355.1 uncultured Collinsella sp.
GGCAAGGCATGACCAGAAGGTCTATGCCTTGCCTTTTTCATGCCAACTTGTTCGCTCTGGACATCGCTCGCTGACGTTTGCCCAACCTGCGGTGTCTTAACAATTCTGTCCAGCTGTTGGCATTGCGGCATTTGCCCAGATAAAACCTGCCAAAGTCGACCTGTCCCTTTTTGGTAGGTTTTAGAGCTCTACGCTTTCGGCGCCGTTGATGGTTAGGTTGCGCTCGTAGAAGGCGGTGAGGGCGCGGATGGCGTACATGACGTCGCGTACGCCGCCGGTCTCGTAGCTTGAGTGCATGGCCAGCTGCGGCAGGCCCACGTCCACGGCATGCATGCTCGCCTGCATATTGGACAGATTGCCGAGCGTGGAGCCGCCGGCCATGTCGCTCTTGTTGGCGAAGGCCTGCGTGGGCACGTCGGCGTCATCGCAGATGGCCTGGAACACCGCGCGGCTAAAGGCATCGGTGCAGTAGTGCTGGTTGGCGGCTTCCTTGATAACGATGCCGCCGTTGAGCACGACCTGGTTGCGGGCATCGCACTTCTCGGCGTGGTTGGGATGCACGGCATGCGCATTATCGCAGCTCACGAGCATCGAGGCGGCAAGTGCGCGATGGTACGACTCGTCATCGAAGCCCAGCGATCCGTTAATGCGGCGCAGCGCATCGGCCAAGAACGTCGACATGGCGCCCTGCTTGGTCTCGGAGCCAACCTCCTCGTTATCAAAGCAGCAGAAGACCGAGATATCGCGCGCGTTCTCAGCACCCAAAAATGCCTGCAGCGAGGTATAGGCGCAGGCCAGGTCGTCGAGCTTGGGCGTCGAGATAAACTCGTCGGCCCAGCCCCAAATGCGCGCATCCTGACGATTGACCAGGAACAGATCGCGACCCAGAATCTGCTCGGGCTCAACGTCCAGCTCGTCGGCGATCAGGGCATCAAAATCACCCTGCTTGAGTTCGCCAGCGCTGATGAGCGGGCACAGGTCAACGGCGCGATTGGGAGCAAAGCTCTCGTTAACGCCACGATTCATATGGATTGCAAGGCTCGGAATGATAGCGACCTCGCGCTCGGTGGCAAGCAGGCGGCTCTCAATACGGTCGCCCTCGCGCACCAGCACGCGGCCCGCGAGCGCCAGCGGACGGTCGAACCAGGTGTAGTCGATCATGCCGCCGTAGGCCTCGATGTTCAGGCGCAGCGTCTCGCCCGCGCCGTCGAGCTCGGGCACGGCCTTGACCTTAAACGTCGGCGAATCGCTGTGCGACGCCGCGAGCTGAAAATGATAGTCGCCGGCAACGCCGTCCTCGCCCCACGTCGCGGCCAGGTCCTCGCCCACCTTAAAGGCAACAACGCTCGAGGTGTTGCGCTGCGTGTAATAACGCCCGCCCGGCTCGATGTCCCACGCCGCGTTCTCGGGCAGGTAGGTAAAGCCCGCCTCGTCGAGCTCGGCCATAATGGTCGCCGCCGTATGGAACATGCTGGGGCATGCCTCGATAAAGTCGATAAGGTCGTTGGCGGCCTCGATATCGTCGGCCGTCACGTGCGCGCGCTCGGACGTTTCCTGATCCGTCATGCTCTCCCCTTTCGCTGGGTTGATGGTCCCCTCCAGCATACCCCGCCACGCCAGCGCCGCACTCTTCATTCCGTGCTTAATTCCGCGCCGCTCACCAACTTGAGCCATCATGCCCGCGTTCCTTTTGCGACAATTGCGCTAACAGGACGAGAGGAGCCGTCATGAAGCCACGTAACATTGCCATCGCCTGCGGTGTCGCGGGAGTCGCCGTCGGCCTTGCCGCTGCCACCGGTATCGTTTATCACAAGCAAATCAAGTCCGCCGCGTCGCTCAAACGCTTGACCGGCTACGCGGATGGCTATGACCTGTACGCAATCGACATCGCCTACGACTACGATCTCGATCGCATCATCGCTGCTGGCGTGCGCGACGACCAGGCCTACATCGATGCCGTGGTGGCGCAGGTGCTGCCCGGTGTGCCGGCACATGTCCAGGCGCCCCAGTTTGCCTGCAGCGCTTTTGTCGCCGTAGATGCCGAAGGCCGCGTGCGCACCGGTCGCAATTACGACTTTAAGGACGACACCTCGGCGCTGCTGGTGCGCAATCACCCACGCGGCGGCTATGCTTCCATCGGGTTTGCCGCCCTTAACAACCTGGGCGATAACACTCCGCTTGACTCCGTCGCCGGACGTGCCGCCGCACTCATGGGCCCGTTTGCCCAGCTCGACGGTGTTAACGAATGCGGCGTGTCCATTGCCGTACTCACCCTGGATTCCAAGCCCTGTGACCAGGACACGCAACGCCCCGTCATCAATACCTCGCTCGCCATCCGTCTGGTGCTCGACCGCGCGGCTACCACGCAGGAGGCCGTAGACCTGCTTTCCGCCTACGACATGCACGCCATGGCAGGACGCGATTACCACTTCTTTATCAACGACGCCGCCGGTGACGCGCGGGTGGTGGAGTGGGATCCGCGCGACCCCGACCGTGCTTTCAAAGCGACTCCTATACGCCAGGTTACGAACTTCTACGCCTGCTATGGAGACGAAGTGCTGCCCAATCAAAAGAATGGCGAGCTGGGCCATGGTAAGGAGCGCGCCGTCGCAATCGCCGATGTCCTTGACGCCCATGTCGGTGCCCAGGACGAGACAGTCGCTTGGAAGGCCCTACGCGCCGCAGCGCAAGAGCCCAATCCGGAAGACATCACCAGCAATACACAATGGTCGGTCGTCTTTGACAATACCGAACCCGCCGCCGCCATCACGCTGCGCCGCCACTGGGGCGACGTCGACGCCTTCGCGCTGTAAGGAGATGGCACCGTCGTCCTTACGTTCCCTGACGTTGCTTACATTTCCATACGCTTGAGCTAACACGTTTTACCCCCGTATCAACAGTGTGCGGGGGTAAACTTATGCGCATGTTATAACTTGCCCGGAAGGATTCATCATGCTTAGGATCGGTCTTCTTACCAGTGGCGGCGACTGCCAGGCGCTCAACGCCACCATGCGCGGCATCGTCAAAACGCTTATGACCAATAGTGAAGAACCTATCGAGATCTATGGTTTTGAGGACGGCTATCAGGGCCTTATCTACAGCAGGTTCCGCGTCATGACGCCCGCCGATTTTAGCGGTATCCTCACCCGCGGCGGTACCATCCTGGGCACGAGCCGCACGCCGTTCAAGCGCCTGGATACTCCCGAGGCCGATGGCGTCGAGAAGGTGCCCGCAATGGTCCACACCTATCATAAGCTGCAGCTTGACTGCCTGTTTATGCTGGGCGGCAACGGCTCCACCAAGACCGCCAACCGCCTGCGCGAAGAGGGCCTCAACGTTATCGCCCTGCCCAAGACCATCGATAACGACACCTGGGGCACCGAGCTGACGTTTGGCTTTACGAGTGCCATCGACGTCGCCACCAAGTGCATCGACGACATCCACACCACCGCTTCGAGCCATGGGCGCGTATTCGTCATCGAGATCATGGGCCACAAGGTTGGCTGGATCCCGCTGTATGCCGGCGTCGCGGGCGGCGCGGATGTCATCTTGATTCCCGAGATCCCCTACGACATGGATAACGTCATCAAGACCATCGAGCATCGCATGGAGACCGGCAGCCGCTTTACCATCGTGGCCGTCGCCGAGGGCGCTATTTCCAAGGAGGACGCGGCGCTGTCCAAGAAGGAGTACAAGAAGAAGCTCGCCGAGCGCACGAGCCCGTCAATCGTGTACGACATCGCCAAGGAGATCGAGGCCAAGACCGGTCGCGAGACCCGCGTCGCCATCCCCGGCCACACGCAGCGCGGCGGCCAGCCCGACGCCCAGGACCGCATCTTTGCGACCCAGTGCGGCGTCGAGGCGGCACTGGGCTGTCTACGCGGCGAGTTTGGCTACATGATCGCCCTGCGTGACGGCAAGATGTGCCACATGCCGCTCGAGGAAGTCGCCGGCAAGCTCAAGTATGTCGACCCCCAGAGTGATCTGGTGCGCGAGGCCAAGGCGCTGGGCATCAGCTTCGGCGACGAATAGCCTCGGCCGAAACTGCTCTCATCGGAGACCCCAGGGCTTACCTCCCAAATCGTCCTCGGACATGTCAGGATCCCGCCGTGCGCTTCGCGCGGCGGGATCCTTCCGTCCTGCGGAAAGATTTGGGAGGTAAGCCCTGGGGCCTCCTGCGGTGACTGGGGAGGCCGAGACTATTCGTCTTCTTGCTGCGGGTGCCTGGGGTAGGATGCGGCGTGCATTTTTGGGAGTATTCAGCAGCCGAGGGTGCCTGCATACTGGATTTTGGGCGAGAGACAGGCGCCGCGGGCCGCATTCTGTAAAAAAACGAGCGGCTCTAGAGGCGTTGGGGCTCAGAATCGGGGCTTTCAGCGCAGTTTTGCACCCCCGCCCCCGCGCCCGCGGACCCCGGGACGCTGAATACTCCGGAATTTGCACGGCGCCCCCGGGGGTACCTGTGGGCAAAAAGCAACCGCCCTGCCGAAATATGCATTTTTCGGTGCGGTTTATGCAGCACAGCGGCTGTGGCTGCGTATGTCGCTCAGCGTTCTTGCCAGCCGATGCAACGTCGTGCGTAGCCCTTAATGTCTTCGGTGAAACCGTCAAGGTCGTCGAGCGTGATCACGTTATCGGAAAGCAAGTTGGCTATCTCATAACGCATGGTGCTACGGCGAATACCGTTTACGAGCACTCCTGAGGACAGCTTGTCCCTATTGACGCGCTCTTCTAGCGCCCAAAATCTACTGGACGCTTCGCTGTCACCGTTCAGTATCTCGATGTACTGGCCAATGAGCATTTCCATATAGCTTTCTTGCCATTTTGGGAGCAGCTCCTTGAACAGCTTCCAGTCGCTTTCAGTTACCTCGCCCATATTGCCTCCGTTCGCCAAACAAACTTAGCCATTCGATTTTTATTCTATTTGGAATTTTCGCTCGCAGCCGTGGATGAGGGGACCATCGGTCTTCAAGTTCGAGCTTGAATGAGCCGTTTGCTACAAAATGCGCCTAATTACTACGATGATTTGAATGCCTTCGACCATGCCGAAAAGGGTGGACATTAAACCGCAGGTAGAAAGCTTGCCGATTTTTGAAAAAGATGGGTGTGGTCGGCCTCATCGAGTTCATCGTAGTAAATCGGCCTTTTTCTTGGCATGCAGTGAGTTAAATACCAGTTCCCGTGCTGGAATTGCCCGCCCCATTCGTGAGTTGCGGTGAAATCGGGACTGTTAGACGCTCCAAGGTCCTCAACGGTCCGTATTTCACCGCAACTTGGAAGGGGCGAGCGGCGTTGGCCAAGCATTGCTGACGGGTTGGAACGGCTTAGGCTTGTTTGCGGCGCTTCCATTGCTTTCGGCACCAGCATATGAGTGCCTCTATGAAGGGAATCGTGATGAGGATGACCCATGCGGGATGGGGCTGTGCCAAACAAAGCCACATATAGAGGAACCAGGCAATGGCGGCTGTTGCATAGACGACGCCGATCAGCTTGGAGAGATGATATCGGTCGATAAAGTC
>CALGZY010000058.1 GCA_937934355.1 uncultured Collinsella sp.
GTGACGCCCAGGTCGCAGGCGATGTCGCCCAACATGGCAGACGTCAGGTCCGACGCGAGCGCCTTGCCGATCGCGTCGTTCACCCAATATGTCGGCACAAAGTGCGCCACGGTCTGCACGGCCGGGCCCATCAGCGACAGCGGCATCCAAGCGCCGCCCAAAAACGTCATGAGCATGCCGAGCAGGTTGCCCACGCCATTGAGCAGCTCCTCGCGCGCACCCAGGCTCGAAAGGGCAAAGCCAACGGCCAGCGGCGTGCACGCCAGGGCAAACGTCGCCGCCAGTGCCAGGCACACACGGCCCACGCCGACCTCGGCGACCGCGCCGGCAAAGCCCACGACGCCCATCATGCTCGACACGAGCCAAATGCAGACGGTGAGCACGGCGGCGGCGGCAAACACGGCAAGCGAACGTTGGCGCTCGGAGATTGGGCCGGCATCCATACGACGCACGCGCTCGGGCTCGTTCATGCCCGAGAACACCAACCCCACCGATACGATGACCGACGAGATAATCGCGTACGCGCCAAAGTTGAAGTACGACTCGAGCGTGGCGGCAGCAGCCGAGTCGACCTTGACCCGCTCGATCTGGACCTCCGCGCGCTTTGCAGCGGCATGTTCGGCGGCCTTGGCAACGTCGCCGTTGGAGGCAGTGGGCTCAAGTGCGGCTGCAGCGCCCGCGAGCGAGATCCAGCGCGAAGCCTCGGCAGACGAAAGCGCCGCCGCCATGGTGCCGGCACCGTAGGTCACATCGAGCTTGGGCAGGGACTCCCCCGCACGGGCAGCCGCGACCAGGTCGTCCTCGAACCCCTCCGGGATAAAGAACACGCAGTCGGCGCTGCCCTTGGCGCTGTTGCTCTTGGAGAGCGCGTCCGCAAGGTCGTACGTGTCATCGCCGACGCCCGTGACCAGGTCAAACCGCGAACCTAGGTGCTTGGTGAGCGCACGTGAAAGATCACTGCCATCGCGGTCGACCACGATCACGTTGGCGTCGTAGGGCTTGTACTCGGTGAGCTGCGACGAGTTCCAGCTCACCGATGCCGCGATGAATACGCCCATCAGCGAAATGAACACCGTGTAGATGAGCAGGTAGAACGGGTGAGCGAGCGCCATGCGAAGCGCGGTCTTAAAGGTGCTCATAGCGGCTCCTTCCAAAGATCAGCGTGGCGGCGGCAACGAACAGCAG
>CALGZY010000059.1 GCA_937934355.1 uncultured Collinsella sp.
AGACCTTGATGGCGTCGAGGTCCTCGGGGTTCACGCCCTGGGCCAGCGCCTCCTCAATCTTACGCTCTTCCTGAGCCTTTGCGGCCTCGCGCTCGCGCTTCTCCTTGCGCTTTTTGCGGCGACCAGTGGACTCGCGAGAGGCCTCCTCGACGGCGGCACGAGCCTCCTCAAGCACCTTCTCGCGGCTGTACTCCTCGGCCTCGCGAGCCATGCGGCTGTAGTGGTCCTCTTCGTTGTTGTGACCGCCCTTGCGCTTCTTGCCCTTGCCCTGCTTATCGGGGTTGGGGAAGTCCATGCCGGCAGCGACGTTGTTGCTGGCGTTGGTGCGATGGCTGTGCGGACGGTTCTCGGAGGCGTTGCGCTCGGAGTTGTTGTCGGAGGCGTTGCGATCGTTACGACGGCCACCGCGGCGGTCGTTGTTGCCGCCACGACGGTTGCCGCGCTCGGCAGCGCGCTCGGCCTTGGCCTTCTCCTCGGCGTCCTTCTTCTCCTTGAGCACGGTCTCCTGTGCGGCGATCTGGTCGAGCAGCGAACGGAAGCGCGAACCGGAGTCGGAAGCGGGAACGGCGCGGCGCTGGGCCTCGCGGGCAGCCTCCTCCTTCTCGCGGGCAAGGCGCTCCTGCTCGGCCTTCTTCTTGGCCTCGGCCTCGGCGCGGGCGGCCTCCTCGGCAGCCTGGGCGGCTGCGAACTGACGGCGCTCCTCCTCGCGAGCCTTCTCGGCGGCGATGCGCTCGCGCTCTGCCTCGGCAGCGCGTGCTGCCTCCTCGGCGGCAGCGGCCTGCTCCTCGGCCTGCTTGGCGGCCTCGACTTCCTGGGCGCGGGCCTCGATCACCGAGGCGAGCTGCTTGCGGACCATGGCGACATAAGCGTCCTCCAAGGTGGAGGAAGCGGACTTAGCGGGAATCTTCATTTCGGCGAGATGACCCATCAGTTCCTTGGAGGTCATGCCGAACTCTTTGGCCAGGGTGGACACACGGACTTTTGCCATATGACTTCACCTACCCTTTCTGGCACCTTGGGTGCCTAGAGACTGAACGAGCGTGGGGTATGCGCTGGGACCCGCCCGGCGCGACCGCGCGCTAGATCAGGTCCTCCGCATCATCGAAGGCGTCGGTGTCGTGGACACCGCAGAAACGGGAGCCGGGACGGGCCTGGTTGCGGCACTGGATGCCGTCCTCGGACACGAACTCGCAGCGACGGACGTCCTCGTCCTCCTCGTCACCGATCAGGTCGGCGGCGGGC
Organism: uncultured Collinsella sp.; assembly: GCA_937934355.1. Next base: position 1,243 of record CALGZY010000059.1, read on the forward strand.
TCCTCGTGAACGGGAACATTCTTGAGGATGTCGGCGGCAAGGGTCTCGGACTTAATGTCGATGTGCCAGCCGGTCAGGCGCGCGGCGAGGCGGGCGTTCTGGCCCTCCTTGCCGATGGCGAGGGACAGCTGGTCATCGGGCACGATGACGCCGGCGTAGGCCTTCTCCTCGTCGATAAGGACGCGGGTGACCTTGGCAGGCGACAGGGCGTTGGCGACGTAGACGGCCGGATCGGCATCCCACAGGATGACGTCGACGCGCTCGCCACGGAGCTCGCCCACGACGGCGCGAACACGGCTGCCCTTAGGGCCGACGCAGGCGCCCACGGGATCCAGGCGATCGTCGAGCGAGTGGACGGCGACCTTAGAGCGCTGACCGGGCTCGCGGGCGATCGACTTGATCTGGACGGTGCCCTCATAGATCTCGGGCACCTCCTGCTCAAACAGACGACGCATGAGCTCGGGGTGGGTACGGGAGATGACAATCGGCGGACGGCTGTGCTCGCCACGGACCGGCTGCAGGTTGGAGTTGGGGTCGCGAACGTCGATGATTACGGCCTTGATATGCTGGTTGTGCAGGTAGCGCTCGCCCATCGGACGCTCGTTGCGCTCGTTCTCGTAACGGCGCTGGTCGAAGTGCGGAAGCTCGGCCTCGACGCCCTCGCGAATCTTGACGATCGTGAAGTCGGGCGTGGACTGCAGCACGGTACCGCTGATGAGGTCACCGATGCGGCCGGAGAACTCCTCGTAGATCTGCTCGCGGGCGGAGTTGCGTACGATAGCGTTGATCTCGGCCTTTGCGTGCTGGGCGGCGATGCGGCTCGTGTTCTTGGGAGTGACGTCGATCTCCTCGAACTCGGTGAAGTTGCCCACCTCGTCCATGGAATCGTCGATCGGCTCCAGACGGTAGACGTAGATCTTGCCGGTGGTGCGGTCGATGGTCACCTTGGCGCCCCACTCAAGATGCAGGATCTCGGCATAGCTCTTGGCGAGCGACTGCTCCAGGCGGTCGATCAGGTAGAGCTGGTCGATGTGCTTCTCCTGGCAAAGCTCCATCAGGGCGGACATCATGTCGGATGCTGCCATCTTACTTTCCTTCCTTCGCGGGCTTGAAGTCATAGGTGGGCTTCAACTTGCACTTTTTAACATCAGAGAAATCGAGGGTAACGGACTCGCCGTCCTCGAGCTCGAGGGTCACGTTCGTCTCTGTGGCGGCGGCAATCTTGCCGGCGTACTTGCGACGGCCCTCGGTGGCGGTAGAGGTGAGCTCGCAGTTCTCGCCCACAAAACGGGCAAAGTCACGCGGGCGGCGCAGCGGGCGCGCCATACCCGGGCTCGACACCTCGAGCGTATAGCTCGAAGAGATGGGGTCGAGCTCCTCAATCACATCGCCGACCCATTTGGTGTTGGCCGTGACGTCATTGAGCGACAGGCTCTGACCCTCGGCACCCTCGATACGCACACGCACGCAGGGGGCCTTGGTGGCACCCACGAGCTCAACGTCGACGATGTCGACATCGTGCTGGGGAGCAACGGCCTCGAGCGCGTCGATGATCGCCTGCTCGGTCTTGGTCTTGACCATTGCGGCACCTCCATCCATACAAAAAAGAAGCGGGGCCGAAACCCCACTTCTTTCAATTACAACTTCATTTGCAAGTAAACTATACCAATACCTGCGCAAACGTGCAACCACAACACAAACCCGCAGGTCAGCGTGAGCACAGGTTCTCCACAAGAAATGGATAATTGGGTGTTGTCGCAAGTATCCATAACCAAAAAGAGGGGCGACTCCCTGTGGAATCGTCCCTCGCTTTTTATGTCAACTATGCGCGCAGCGCTTACTTGACCACCAGGTTAACCAGCTTGCCGGGCACGCAGATGGCCTTGACGACCGTCTTGCCCTCGGTCCACTTGGCAACGGCAGCCTCGGCGGCAGCCTGCATTTCCTCGTTGGAGGCATCGCGGGCCACGTCAATGCGGCCACGGACCTTGCCGAGTACCTGGACGACGATCTGCACCGTGTCCTCGATGGACTCGGCCAGGTCGAACTCGGGCCAGGCGGCGGTGTAGGCGTTGCCCTCGCAGCCGAGTGCCTCGTGCCACAGCTCGTCGGCCCAGAACGGGCAGATGGGCGCCAGGACGCTCACGATGTCCTTGGCCACGCCGTAGCACAGGGCCTTGTCGCGGTCAGCACCCTCGGTGGCGTTGAGGTAGGCGCTCGCCGCGTTGACGAGCTCCATGACGGCCGAGATCGCGGTGTTGAACTGGCCGCGATCGAAGTCCTCGGTGCACTTGGCGATGGTACGGTGACGCTCGCGGTAGAGCTTCATCGCGGTCTCGTCGAGCGCGGACTTGTCGAAGGTTACGTTGACGTCGCCCGACTGGACGAGCTGCCACACGATACGCCAGGCGCGCTTGATAAAGCGGTTGGCGCCCTCGACGGCCTTGGGATCCCAGTCGAAGTCCTTCTCGGGCGGGGCGATAAACAGGATCGCCAGACGCATGGTGTCGGCGCCGTAGGGCTCGATGACCGAGCTCGGGGGCACGACGTTTCCCTTGGACTTGGACATGGTGTCGCCGTTCTCGTCCTTGACCATGCCCTGGCACAGCAAGTTGGTAAAGGGCTCGTCCACGCTCAGCAGGCCCAGATCGCGCAGCGCCTTGGTAAAGAAGCGACTGTAGAGCAGGTGCAGAATGGCATGCTCGATGCCGCCGATGTAGTTATCGACGGGCATCCAACGGTCGGCGGCCTCGCGGGAGAAGGGCAGCTCGGTGTTGTGCGGGTCGGTATAGCGCAGGTAATACCAGCTGGAGCAGGTGAAGGTGTCCATGGTATCGGTCTCGCGCTTGGCCGGGCGGCCGCAGACCGGGCAGGTGGTCTCGTAGAACTCCTTGCACTCGGCGAGGGTCTCGCCGGCACCCAAGTCCAGGTTCTCGGGCAGCGTCACCGGCAGCTGGTCCTCGGGCACGGGGACGATGCCGCAGTGCTCGCAGTGGATGGCCGGGATGGGGTTGCCCCAATAGCGCTGGCGGCTGATGAGCCAGTCGCGCAGACGGAACTCAACCTTGCGACGGCCGCAGCCCATGGCCTCAAGATCGGCCACGATCGCAGCCTCGCCCTCGGAGTGCTTGCCGCCGCGCATGCCGGTGTACTTGCCGGACTGGACGAGCGTGCCCTCGGCAGCGTGGGCGCAATCCCAGTCAACGTTCTCGGCATGGAAGGTATCGATGGTCTCGCCGCTGGCCTCGACGGCAGCGCGGTCGTCATCGTCCAGGATGATCGGCACAATAGGCAGATCGTACTTGCGGGCGAACTCAAAGTCACGCTGGTCGCCGCAGGGAACGGCCATGACGGCGCCGGTGCCGTAGTCGGCAACGACATAATCGGCAACCCACACGGGGACCTTCTCGCCGTTGACGGGGTTCACCACATAGCGGCCGGTAAAGGCACCGTGCTTCTCGAGGGTGCCCTGGGCACGCTCGACGGCAGAGATATGCTTGGAGTCCTCGACGATCTTGGTGACGGCCTCCTCGTACTCCGTGCCCTCGACGAGCTCGTGCAGGCGCGCGTACTCGGGAGCCAGGACAAAGAAGGAGACACCGAAGAGTGTGTCGGCTCGCGTGGTGAAGACGGTGATCTTACCCTCGTCGCCCTCGATGGGCTCGCCATCCTTGTCGCACAGGGTAAAGTCGACCTCGGCGCCCTCGGAGCGGCCGATCCAGTTGGCCTGCATCTGCTTGACGCGCTCGGGCCAGCCGGGGAGCTTCTCCAGATCGTCGAGCAGCTCCTGGGAGTACTCGGTAATCTTGAAGTACCACTGCTCCAGGTCGCGCTTCTCGGGCTCGGTGCCGCAGCGCCAGCACTTACCCTCGGTGACCTGTTCGTTGGCCAGAACGGTCTTGCAGTTGGGGCACCAGTTGACCGGGTTCTTCTTGCGGTAGACCAGGCCCTTTTCCCACAGCTTCTCAAAGATCCACTGGCCCCAGCGATAGTAGTCGGGGCTGCAGGTCTTGACCATGCGATCCAGATCGTAGGAGAAGCCCATGCGCTTCATCGTGGCGAGCGCCTGGTCCATGTTCTTATACGTCCAGGCGGCAGCCTGCGTGTTGTGCTTGATGGCGGCGTTCTCGGCAGGCAGGCCAAAGGCATCGAAGCCGATGGGGTGCAGCACGTCGTAGCCGCGCATGCGGGCCTGACGGGCCATGGCATCGCCGATGGTATAGTTGCGCGCGTGGCCCATGTGCAGGTCGCCCGACGGATACGGGAACATCTCGAGCACGTACTTCTTGGGCTTGCTGTCGTCGGTGTCGACGGCAAAGAGGTTGGAGTCCTCCCAGGCCTTCATCCACCTAGACTCAATGGCCTGCGCGTCGTATGCAGGGATCTCGTCCTTATGATCTGTGCAATCGCACATATCAGCTCCTTTAATCTTAGCTGGGGTCGGTCGGCTTGGCTTTTTCGCTACTGCGAACAGTCCTGCGCAAGACGAAGAGCACATTAAGTGCTCTTCTTTGCGTGCGGAACTTGTAGCGAACACAGCCAAGCCGACCGACCCTAAGGTTAACTTGACTGATGATAGCAAATACGACAAGCGAGATGCCTGCGACTTGCAGGCATCTCGCTTTATCTAAATAACGTGGTTGGAACTCAACCTTTGTATGAAACCCGTTCTAGCACGAACGGGTTTTCCAAGTGCCGCAGATTGCCGTGAAAGAGGAGCGACGCGTACTTTGGTACGCGAGCGACGGTTTGAACGGTAAGGTGCGGTGCTTGGGAAAGCCGCTTAGCGGTAGCTGACGCTTTGCTGGGAGTCCTTGACGACAACGTCGTGGGCACCGCCTTCGACGATGGAGGTGGAGCTGACCAGGGTCAGGCGTGCCTTTTCCTGGAGCTCGGGAATCGAGAGGGCGCCGCAGTTGCACATCGTGGACTTGACCTTGTAAAGCGTGCCGCCCACGCCGTCCTTGAGGGAGCCGGCGTACGGGACGTAGGAGTCGACGCCCTCGACGAAGCTGAGCTTCGCGGCGCCGCCCAGGTCGTAGCGCTGCCAGTTGCGGGCACGCGCGGAACCCTCGCCCCAGTACTCCTTCATGTACTGGCCATTGACGTTGACGCGCTCGGTCGGGCTCTCGTCGAAGCGGGCGAAGTAGCGGCCCAGCATCATAAAGTCGGCACCCATGGCAAGGGCGAGCGTCATGTGGTAGTCGTAGACGATACCGCCGTCGGAGCACACGGGCACGTAGACGCCAGTCTCCTCGTAGTACTCGTCGCGAGCACGGCAGACGTCGATCAGCGCGGTGGCCTGGCCACGGCCGATGCCCTTAGTCTCGCGGGTAATGCAGATGGAACCGCCGCCGATACCGACCTTGATGAAGTCGGCACCGCAGTCGGCCAGGAAGCGGAAGCCCTCGGCGTCGACGACGTTACCGGCACCGACCTTGACGTCCTCGCCGTAGTTGGCGCGGATCCACTCGATGGTGCGCTTCTGCCACTCGCTGAAGCCCTCGGAAGAGTCGATGCACAGGACGTCGGCACCGGCCTCGATGAGCAGCGGCACGCGCTCGGCATAGTCGCGGGTGTTGATACCGGCGCCGACCATGTAGCGCTTGTCGCCGTCGAGCAGCTCGTTGGGGTTGGTCTTGTGGCTGTCGTAGTCCTTACGGAAAACGATGCCCATCAGGTGATCGTTGTCGTCGACGATGGGCAGGGCGTTGAGCTTGTTGTCCCAGATCACGTCGTTGGCAACCTTGAGGCTGATGTTCTTGTCGCCCACGATGAGCTGCTCACGCGGAGTCATGAACTCAGAGACCTTCGTCTGGTGGTCATCGCGACTGGGGCGATAGTCACGGCTGGTGACGATGCCCAGGAGCTTACCCTTGGGAGTGCCATCGTCGGTAACCGGCATGGTGGAGTGACCGGTCTTCTCCTTGAGCTCGATGACCTGCTCCATGGTCATGTCGGGGGTCAGCGTGGAATCGGACTGAACGAAGCCGGCCTTGTGATCCTTGACGGCCTTGACCATAGCGGCCTCGGACTCGGCGCTCTGGGAACCGTAAATGAAGGACAGGCCACCCTCGGTAGCGAGCGCGACACCCATATCGACGCCCGAGACGGACTGCATGATGGCGGAAACCATGGGGATGTTCAGGGTGATTGCCGGCTTCTCACCGCGCTTAAAGCGGGTTAGCGGCGTCTTAAGAGAGACGTTGTTGGGGATGCACTGCGAGGACGAGTAACCAGGGACCAGCAGATACTCCGAAAACGTGTGGGACTCACCGGGAAAGAACGTAGCCATGTTTCTCCTTTTTCCATGCGACCGGTCGGCTGCAGGCCTCGTAGGACCCAGCCCAACCTTGGGCGCCCAATACTGGGGAAGTATCTTAACGCACTTTGACTGCTACAATGCATGATTTAAGAAGAGCACACGAGGGTTTGACGCAGGCTTTGCGTTTACCCAGCAAACACTTTAGCGGAGAGACGTGGAGCGCATGGAGTACAAGACGACGGCAAAGTTGGTCATTCAGTCGTGCGACAAGGATCTGCCGGGCGTGTTCGGCCACGGCTGTGTCTTGCTGCTGCAGGGTATCGCCCGCGAGCACTCGCTCAACCGTGCTGCCAAGAGCATGGGCATGGCGTATTCCAAGGCCTGGCGCATCGTGAACGAGGCCGAAGGTCAGCTGGGCTGCAAGCTCATCGAGCGCGACGGCGCCCGCGGATCCACCCTCACCCCCGCCGGCGAGCGAGCCATAGCGGTCTACGAGGAGCTGCAGGCCGACATCAACAACGTCATTGCCAACAAAGCAAACGACCTCATCGCCAGCATTAAAGAGTAGCTAATTTACGAAGGGCGTTGTCTAGGGCGGACGCTACGACCAGGGGGTCGTCGGTACCGGCGAAGAGGCGGACGGTGCTGCCCTGCTTGCCGCGTGAGACCGAAAGGCGCGTCGTTGCGCCGCCGGCGGGCGATGTGCGAAACTCCCCGGGCAAAGCACCGAACAGCTTGGCCGCGCTACGCTCGATAAGGTCAAATTCAACTGCCGGGCCAAAGCCGTGCTCGAGGATTCCCGTTGCAACAGCATGGTCGGGATGCGAGCTCAGTCCGGGATAGCGTACGTTGCGCACCATCTCGTTGGCGGCCAGATACTCGGCCAGCGCACGGGCGCGGTCGAAGTGCGCCTGCATGCGGGTGTCGAGCGTGTCGAGCCCGTGCTCTAGAACCTCAGCCTCAACGGAGGACAAGTCGAGCGCGGCCATTCCGCACCCCTCGAGCAGCGCATGCGCGCACTCGGCAGCAGCATCCACACGATGGCGCTTGAGCTGCGAGCGCGCCACCGAAGCGGCAACGAGCTTACGCGAAGATTTACCGGCACACACGCGGTCGAGCGCCTCGAGCGACAGCGCAGCACCCAGCCGCAGCGGATCGCAGCCAAAAGCCGACGCCACTGTGTTGTCCACAACCAGCAGCGCGCGGGCCTCACGAGCCGCGCGGCCCAGAGCGCGAAGGTCAGACACACGCAGACCAAACCCGCCGATGGAGTTGACGAACCACCACAGGTGCGGACCCTCGGCATCAAACGAAGCATCAAAGCCCTCGGACGCGGCGGCAAACGCCGCAACCGACGGCGGGTCCACGAGCACAACGTCGCGGGCATCAAAGCCGCACGCAAACGCATCGGCAAAGTCATCGGCAAACGCAACCAGGCGGTCACCGGGACGCACAATCCCCAGCTGCGACAGAGCTGCCGGCACATGCGGGGCCGCAAGCAACCGCGCCTCACGCGCGCCGGCCCTCAAAGCCCAGGCCTCTTCTAGCTGCTGTACGCCCATACGGTACCGTCCCTTCAAAACAAAACCCACGATGCGGATGTTCCCCGCATCGTGGGCAACGGCTGCAGTATAGCGCCGATATGCGACGAATCGCCTAGATGTTGAGCGCGTGATAGGTCACGCTCGCGCCAGCGGCGTCAACGGACACGCCATAGGTCGCAGGGTAGATGCGCGTGGAGAACACAAGCGCACCGTCGTTAACAAACACTTCGACCGACGAGACATCGCCGACAATGCGCACGTTACGAACCTCGTCGACGGGCTCCCAGCGCACGGTACGACCGCAGCCGGCAGAAGCGCGTCCCTCATCGGTAAATCGCATCTCAAAGCGCGAGGGCAGTTCGCCCTCGGCGGGCACAAACGCCAGCTTCAGCTCGCCATCAACGGTTGCGGTAAATGCGCCGTCGGCACCGTCGACAACAACGTCAAAGCAGGTATCGTCGGCAACCTCCAACGAGCCCTCCCCCACACGAACCGAGGCATAATGGCGCTCGATCTCGCGCGCCGGCTGCTGCAGCACCACGCCGCCGTCACCGGCCGTAAGCTCGCGCGGCACCGTCATGCAGTGCTGCCAGCCCGCCACCAGCGTCGGTGCGTTGCCATAGGTCGTCTCATCGGGCATACCCATCCAGCCGATCAGAATGTGGCGACCGTCCTCGGCCGTGAACTCCTGCGGAGCATAGAAGTCAAAACCGGCGTCCCACAGGCGGAACTCGCCCAGTTCATAAGCGTCATTGCCACCCGTAATGTCGCCCGTTACAGGCATGTAGCCCGCGGCGTACACGTTGCCACGGTCCCAACGGCCGCCCTCAAGGCCCTGGGGCGAGAACGACAAATATGCAGCGGTATCGCCATTCGCATCGAGCTCGATATAGCCGGGGCATTCCCACATAAACCCAAAACGCTCGGGCGTAGACACACGGCTCTCGAGCTCCCAGCTCAGCATATCGGCCGAACCATACACCAGGATCTCGCCCACATCGCGCCCGGCACCCTCGCCGTGCATCGCACAAAAACGGCTCTCGACATGCGGCCCGTCCACGCGACGACGCGCGCCCAGCACCATGTGGTAACGCCCATCATCATCGCGCCACACCTTGGGGTCGCGCACGTGGCAGGTCAAATCCTCGGGATAATCCTCGGACGCCAACACCACGCGCTTTTCGCTGAACTCCCGACCGGCAAGGCCATCAACGCTCTCAACATAGACGGTATCGGCGCGGCGGCCGGTATTGACGTAGTCGTACGTGCCGTCTGCATCGGAAAGCTTAACGTTGCCCGTGTACAACACGCGAATGCGGCCGTCCTCGGCAAGCGCGGAGCCCGAATACACGCCATGGCAGTCGAACGGCCCGTCGGGAAGCAGCGGGGCGCCAACGTAGTCCCACGTCATAAGATCGCGACTCGTCGCATGGCCCCAGGCCTTAACGCCGCCCTCGACATCAAACGGCGCATACTGAAAATAGGCATGGAACACGCCACCCGCCTGGCAAAGACCGTTGGGGTCGTTGAGCCAACCCGCCGGCGGCATAATATGGAAGCGTTGGCCATACGCGCCATGACCGCACTCAGAGGCGGCGGCGTCAACAGCGGCGACCAGCTTTGCAAGGTCGCGACCAAGTGCATTAGACATATCAAAGTCCTAACGGATCGAAAGTTACAAGGCACAAGAGATCGGCACCAGATACGGGAAACGCCCGCGAGCATACAACCCGCGGGCATCCCCTCAATCAAAAGCTCTTAGGCCTGCTCGGAAGCCTTGGGCTCGTCCTTGTACAGGACAAACGAGACAGCAAAGGAAACCAGCGCGGCGACCGCAAACATGATCGCGTACTGCACGGGCTGGGCCAGGCACAGCAGGATACCGAAGATACCGGTAACGCCCGTGCCGGAGGCGGCCAGCGAAGTGAGCGCGCAGACAAGGGCACCGCAACCGCCGCCGATGCAGCCGGCGATGAAGGGCTTAAAGAAGCGCAGGTTCACACCAAAGATGGCAGGCTCGGTAATGCCCATGAAGGCGGACAGGGCCGAAGGAAGCGCCAGACCCTTGATCTTGGCATCGCGGGTCTTAAATGCAACGGCGAGCGCGGCACCACCCTGGGCGATGTTGGCGGCACTGGCGATGGGCAGCCAGTAAGTCACGCCGTACTGGGCGAGCTGGCCCAGGTCGATGGCGGTGTACATCTGGTGGATACCGGTAACGACCGTGGGAGCATAGAACAGGCCGACGATAAAGGAACCGATGCCGAAGGGCAGGGTGAGCAGGGCCCGGATCAGACCGAGAATGGCGTTCTCAGCCCAGACAAAGATGGGGCCGACGGCAACGAGAGTCACGAGCACGGTCACGAACACCGAGACGAGCGGGGTCACAAAGAGGTCGAACATCTCGGGGACAACCTTGTGGAGGCGCTTCTCCAAGAAGGCGAGGATGGCGCAGGCGATAACGATGGGGATCACGTGGCCCTGATAACCGACCCACTCAAAGCTGTACACACCGGGAATGACGTTGACCATGGTCTGCACGCCCTCGGAGGCAACCGTGTAGGCGCTCTGCAACGAGGAGTTGATGAACGCACCACCGACGACGGCGCCCAGATACGGGTTGGCTCCAAAGGCCTTAGCGGCGGAGTAACCGATCAGGATCTGCAGGATGCCAAAGGACGTTCCCGAGACCAGGTCGGCAATCTTGTAGATAAAGTTATTGGTGTCGAGCGCGATAAAGCCGTTGGAGGCCATAAAGTTGAGGGCACTCATAATGCCCAGCAGCAGGCCCGAAGCCACGATGGCGGGGATGATGGGGACAAAGACGTCGCCGAGCACCTTAATGGCACGCATAAAGATGTTCTGCTGCTGCGCCGCGGCCTCCTTGACCTCGGCCTTGGTGGCAGCCTCGACGCCGCTGAGCGCAATGAACTCGTCGTAGACCTTGTTGACGGTGCCGGTGCCAAAAATAATCTGGAGCTGGCCTTGGGCCTCAAAGACGCCCTTGGCGCCGTCAATATTCTCGAGGGCCTCCTTGTCAACCTTCGCGTTATCGGCAATCACCAGGCGCAGACGCGTGGCGCAATGCGCGGCAGAGACGACGTTGTCGGCGCCACCGATGTTGTCGAGCACCTCTTGGGCTGATTTGCGGTAGTCCATGACTTCCCTTTCCTCCAACGGGCGCATGTGCACCCGACCATCTTTGACACTTACACTGTAATCGTTTTCAGTTTCATATGCCTGTAATCGTTTTCACAGAAGGGTGAACGGTAGGAAAATGCCGGTGAATGGTAGTTTTACGGCAAAAACAGGGGCCTCAAAGGCAGGCAGACATGCCCAAAGCCTAGACATTCATAAGTTGATGGCCGAGTTTGAGCGTCTTGAGACCGCTCTCCCCCTCCACGCCATCGAGCGTGTTGAGCAACATATTGGTCGCCTCGACGCCACTGGTCAGGTAGCCATAATGCACGGTGGGAATGCCGCCCGTCAGCGCGCGCAAAAACGCGTTGTCGCCAAAACCGCTCACGCGGTGTATACCCTCGCCCATGCCGCGAACCTCATCGATGGCACGCAGCGCGCCCGCCGCCATGGTGTCGGTCGCGCACGCGATAAACGAAACGTCGGGGTCGACGGACAGCAGTTCACGCGCCGCACCATAGCCCGAGTCGAGCGTAAACGAGCCCAGGCGAATCAAGGCGGCATCGAGCGGGTTGCCCGCGGCGCGCAAGCCGGCCTCAAAACCGCGACGGCGGTCATAACCGGCCGCGCGGTCCTCTTCGGTAACTCCAATGTAGGCGATCTTGCCGTCCACGCGGCCCGCAAGCGCATGGCCCAGCTCAAAGGCAGCCTCGTAATCGTCGTGATAGACGCACGCCGCGCCCTCGACGTTTTGGCCGATCAGCACAATGGGCACACGGCACGATTCAATCGCCCGACGGTGCTCGTCGGTGATCATGGTTGCCACGAGCACGATGCCATCGACCGGGTGATTTTGGAATAGATCAAGATATTCGAGCTCGCGACCGGCCGCGTTGTCGGTATTGGCAAGCAGCATCTGGTACCCGCGGCGACTGAGCACCTGGCCAATGCCGGCGGTAATGCGGCTCACGGATTCCGAGTTAATCTTGGGCACGATGACGCCGATGAGCTTGGTGGAGCCGGTGCGCAGCGCACGAGCCTGGCTGGATCGCACGTATCCTGTCAGCTCAATCGCCTTCTTAATGCGCTCGGCCTTGTCCGTCGATATGTAGCCACCGTTGAGGTAGCGCGAGACGGCGGCGCTCGAAACGCCGGCCAGCTCGGCCACATCCTTCATCTTTACCACGAGCACCCCTGACAACGAATTCACAAGCACCATGATAGCTGCCTTGCCAGCAAATTGAGTAAATAGAATTCCTGGTCGAGCAAACGTCAGCGAGCGGGCAGCTGCCGTGGCGAGGTGCCGCGAAAGAGGAGCGAAGCGTACTTTATGTACGCGAGCGACGGTTTGAGCGGCAGATCGCCCGGCAGATGCCCGCGCAGCGTCGACCGGTCCGGCGTTCGGCAGAACGCCGGAACATAAGAGCCCGGCAGATGCCCGCGCCGCGTCGAGCGGTCCGGCGTTCGTTAGAACGCCGGAACATAGTTATCCATGATACTCGCCGTTGTACTGGATGAGGGTCAGGTCCTCAACGCCATCGAGCGTGCGAATCGCGTCGGCATAGGGCATGTCCACGCCGTCCGAGAATACCTCCACGGCCATCTCGACTTTGTCGCCGTGCATCGTCTTGGACTTAACGGTGAACTTGGTACGCCCAAACGCGCGCACGATATCGTCGCCGGTGGTCTGGCCCGTGTAGTGAATGACCATCATGTACACGCGCGCCTTGTCCTGATGGCTCGCAAACCCGGCGATCATCACCACGATGACCACCGCCGTGAGCGCCACGAGCGCGTACATGCCGGCGCCTGCCGTAATGCCCGTGGTAATGGACCAAAACAAATACAGCAGGTCGAGCGGGTCCTTGACCGCCGTACGATAGCGGACGATAGACAGAGCACCGACCATACCGAGTGAGATGACCACGTTCGTCGAGATCGCGAGCGTGACCATGCAGGTGAGCACGCACATGCCCACAAGCGTCACGGCAAAGCTACGCGAATACACCACGCCGGTAAAAAAGCGCTTGTACACGTAATAGATCAGGATGCCCATGGCGAGCGCCACAAGCAGCGAAAGGCCAATCTTGGCAGGGTCGACCTGGCCAAACGCCTCCAAAACGGAGTTCTTAAAAAAGTCCCTGGTGCTCATGGTCTAAATATCCCCTCGGTTCTCAAAATCCGATTCCCAGTAATTAAATCCGCGCAGGTAGGCGGTCTTTTCGTAACACAGGCAGTACTTGGAGACCGCCGTAAGCTCGGCCGCGCCCGGCGGCACCAAATCACGCACCAGCTGCGGGCAAAACTCCGTAAACTTGACCTCCATCACCAGCTTGCCGGGCTCCAGGACCGGCAGCACGGGCAGCGTCGCGTCAAAGATATCGAAGCTTCCCACCGCGGCACGCACGTTCATGTCAAACGTAACGCGCACGGTGCCCTCGTCCATCACCCACGGCTCACGCTCGTAGTCCACGATGGTCCGCGGGCGCATCATGTTGCAGATGCACTCGATGTAGAACTCGCGACAGAGCGGATAGGGGCTCCTCAGCAAAAAGCCGTAGCCGCCAGCCAGAATCTGCTCAAACTCGCCACGTGTGAGCGGCGCGTCCTCCTTATAGATCCAGCTACCGTACTTCTTTTTGCGCTCGAGCTTAATCGCCTTGTCGCTGCCGTTATAGATGCGAACGCGATACTTTTTGCGCATGAGAATGCCGGCGTCTTTTTCCTCGTAGGCCGAGTTGCAGTAGTCGTCAAAGTACAGGCTGCGAATGGTGTAACCGCCCGCCCGCGCATGCTTGTCCAGCTTAAACACCGGCGCCATGCGACAGGCAAGCGCAACGTGCTCGCCCTCGTTAATGAGATATTTGAGCTCGTGGCGGTAACGCTCCTGCGTGGCACGCACGGGCGGGGCCGCCAAGCGCTCAAGCAGCGCGCTAGCCCTCCTCATACGTATCCTCCACGACCTTACCGCCGTCTTGCACGTAAAAACACTTCATGCCGTACTGTTTGCCATCGTCGGTAACGTAATAGTCAAACGCATCTTGCGTAAAGCCGTCGGAGTTGGTGGCACGCACGCGCACAAAATACTGGCCGGCATCGGGCGCATCGCACGTTACCTCCGGCAGCAGCACGTCCTCGGCCTTAAAGACCACGTCGCTTATGGCATAGTCGCGCGCAAGCTCCACGGTATAGCGAATATCGCGCGCCTTAAAGTCGTAGGACGCATCCCAGTTGATGCGCAGCTTACCGTTATCGATCTGTGGCACGCCAATGTAGAACGGCATGGGCTTTTTATAGCTCTCGCGAAAGCTCTTATAGTTCTCCTCGATCTCAGAAGGAATCGCCGCGGTGATCTGCTCGTATTGGTCCTTGGTGACAGGCAGATGGTCGATATCGGGCGAAGCAAAGACCAGCGATTCAGTAACCTCGCGGTAGTGCTTGATCATCTTGGTCAGGCGAGTCTCGGTCAAATACGAGCGCAAGTCCTTGACGGCACGGTCGAGTTCGCTGCGGAACGACTTGCTGCGCAACGCACGGTTAAACAGCACATTGCCCCAGTAGTTGCTCACGCCGCGCTCCCAGCTCGCGTAGTCCGAAAACCCGGTAAGAGAAAGCTCCAGCTTACGCAGCATGCCGTCGTTATCCCAATCCAAAAAGTACCAGGTATTTGAGTTGAGAGGGCTGTACAGATAGCAGTTACGGTTCTGCGTATCGCAGTTGCCCGTCAGGATCTGAAACGCCAGCCAATAGACCAGATTCTCGGTATCAAAGTAGGTATCGAGCACATCATCGATCTTTTGCGATTCATCGTTGAGCGCATCGAGCATCTCGATGAGCTTGGTGTGGTCCGAATCGCCCTTAATCTCGAGCATGCCCTCAAAGTTTGCCTGGTTGTAGTCGGGATCATCGGCAAGCTTAATGGTGTCCTCGTAGCGATGGAAATCAAAGCTGTTCACCTTGTACAGGTGCCCGCTCTTATCCAGGCCATGTGCCTTAAGCGCCGTCTTGTTGAGCTGCTCCACCTGCGTAAACAGGCCGTAGTCCTCAAAGGTGTCGTTGGACTTTTCGGTCTGGTCGCACACCCACAGATGCACAAACTGCGTACGCAGGCCCATCATCTGGGGAATGCCACGGATCAGATCGTAGGCCATCTTGTTGCGAAAACGCATACCCTCGCCCATGTGCTTGTTGAGCGCAATCGCGCGCTGTTGGCGCCAGGTACCCTTGCCCTTTTTGAGCTCCACCTTGTAATTCTTCTGCGAGTTCATGCTTGATGTCTGACCGCGCACCTGCACGGTAGCATTGGGCGCTTCCTCGCCATAGCCAACCTCGCCGGCCACCGGGCCGTCTTCGTCGCCCGGCTGCAGCAGGCCCATAACCTGATAGCGCGTCACGCCCATGTCGGCATAGTCATACACCGAGTACGTGTTGATCTCGGCCCAGCTGTGGTCGGTGTTCTCGGAGCTGTTGCCGCGTGAGACCGTCAGGTACATGGTCACAATACCCGAGTCATCGTAGACCTCGTAGAGCTCGTCCTTGTCGCGCAGGTGCTTGGACTGGTCGGAGGCCTCGGTCTTTTTAATCTTGTCCTGCTTTTTGACCTTTTTGGTCGAGGAGTCTTCCTGCACCGAGCAGCCCGAAAGCAACAGCGCACCGGCAGCCGCCTCAAACAGGCGACGGCGAGACATCATCCTATCGGTCATCAGAACCTCCCCAATGCTTGCGATACACGTGAACTACTGCGCGCTCAAACGCGCCATATGGCTCACCCTTATGGCGACCTTCCTCATAGCGCTGCTCGGCACGGTCGAGCAAGCGGCCCAGCTGTGTAAAGCGACCCGTTTTGTCGGTCGCCACAATGGGCTGCTGGCTCAGGATACGATACGGCAAGTTGGCGGTATAGGTATCGAGCCGCAGAAGCGCCACGATAAAAAACACCGCTGCACCCAACAAAAAGCCAAATCCGTAAAACTGCTGCGGCAAAAGCAACGACACGGCAGTCGCCAGCCCGGCCACACCGGCAAACAGCCCCGATGCCATCACGGCCCCCTTGTAGTCGGTAAAGTACAGCAAGATGAGCATCACCGTATTGCCCACGGCATACAGGCCATAGCCCACGCACAGCGTGCGAAAATACCCGTGCATAAGGTTGTTAAAGCCCAACGGTAAGGCCGACAGCACCGTGGTCTCGAGCGAGATGACCGCCGCGGTCACAAACAACTGTTTGAGCGCGCAAAAGCGCAGTTCGCTGTTGAGCGTGGAGAGCATCCCCTCCTCTGCCACCACGATGTCGCCCACCACGCCGCCGTCGTTGAACAGACTGTAGTAGTCGCGGTAGCGTGGATAGAAGTTGACCTCGACCGAAACCACAAAGTTGACGGTCGTGACCAGGATCGTCAAAAACGCGATCAGCGCCGGCACATCGTAGTAGGGCGCACCATAAAACAAGCCCTTGACCTGAACGCCAATGGGACCAGCCCAAATAATCACCAGGTGCGCAAAGAGTCCCAGATTGGTTAACAGGCCCGTGAGCGCCAGCGGCATAAACTGATCGAGCCACTGCAAAAAGGGCCAGGGACTGCGGTCACTCTGCGGAAAATACCGGTACAGCAGTACCACGTCCCAGACGAGCATGACGCCGTAGCCCAGGGCAATTGACGCCAACAGGCCCTCGACCGGCGGCAGTCCCAGCGCCAGCGCGGCCAGGGCGCACAGGCACGTCACGCCAATGGCGGCCGCAAAGCTGCACAGGATGCCGCGGTAATCCTTGATGGCCGTGAGGTAACTCATGCCGTTCCAGTTGACGATCATAATGTTGAACAGCCACAGGCACAGCAGCCCCTGCAGCAGCGTAGCGCCCGAGAACAGCAAAAAGACGCCGTAGAGCACCGTGCCCGCAACGAGCATGATGGCGTTGGAGCCCCAAAACGAAGGCAGGATCTCATCCTCGCGCTCGGCAAACAACATATCAGCCAAAAAGCGCGTGACCGGCATGGAGAAAAAACTCGTGAGCAAAAGCGAGGCCAGCAGTGTGTAGGTCACCATGCACACCAGCAGATCCTGGTTGGCACGGCCCACACCCCACAGACCGCACAGTACCAAGATACCCACCTGGAGCAGCACGCCCAGCAGCATCGGGCCCGTGCACACAATGCCGGCGTAGCCGTAAGCGCGCATCGTGGCAAACAGGCCCTTGCGCCTAAACAGGCGCTTGAGCTCAAAACCAATTCCGGCCACCGGCTACTCCCCCTCTCTGGGCAGGTTAAACGCACACGCCGTCTCGTCGTACAGTGCGCGATAGTTGGTGAGCATCTGCTCGTGCAAAAAGTACGTGGCAACGCGGCGCTGGCCGCGCTCCCCCATCTCAATGCGACGGGCGCGACTTGTGCACATGCGTTCCATGGCATCGGCCAAGCCCTTGCGATACATAGGCGGCGTCACAAAACCCGCCACGCCAAAGTCGTCGCCCGGGGCGCCTTCGAGTAGCTCGCGGCAGCAGCCCACCTCGGTCGTCACGCAGGGACGGCGCGCTGCAAGCGACTCCAGCACGCTGAGCGGCTGGCCCTCGGAGATGCTCGTCAAAATGGTAAAGTCGAGCTTTTCCATGTACTCGACCACGTTGACGCGACCGGTAAAGATCAGGTCGCGCACGCCAAGGGTATCGACCAGCGCGTGGCACTCGGCGCCGTACTCTTCGTCGTCCACGCCGCCCATGATGTGCAGGCGCACCTTAGGCAGGCGCTCGTGCAGCTCAAAGAAGGCATAGATCATGGTCTTGACGTCCTTGATGGGCGCCAAGCGCACCACTGCGCCAATATCCACCCAGCCATCATCGGGCTTTAAGGGAATATCCTTAAAGCGATCGAACTGGATGCCGTTGGGGATAACCAGGCATTTGTCCGCATCACAGCCCATATCAATCTGCGTCTTGCGGGCGTTATGGAACAAACTCGTCACGCGGAAGGCGCGGCGGTAGATCTCCTCCGAAAGCAGGTAGAAAAAGCGAATCCAGCGGTCCTTAAATGACGGCACCACCCAGTCGGCGCGAATGATCTCTTCCTCGCGCTCGCGGGTATAGATGCCGTGCTCGGTGAGCAGCACCGGCGCATGGTGAACGCTTGAGCCCAGACAGGCGAGCAGGCCGCCGTAGCCGGTCGAGATAGCGTGGTACACATCGGCAACCGGCACCTCGCTGCCCAGCAGGTAGAGCACCGGCAACAGCATAGAGCGCATGGTGTGGAATGCGTCGGCAAAGGGCGTGTAGGGGTACTCGGCAAGGCACACGTCGCGGAAGATGTCCATAAACGTTCGGCTCTGCAAAAACGAGAGCGGATGAACGCGACGGCGCTGAAAGATATCGAACAGCACGTCCCAGTCCGGATTGGAGAGCGACACCAGACGGCGTAGCGCCTCGCGCTCGCGGTCGTTAAAACTGGCTTCGTGCTGCTCGCCCGAAAGCCGCAGGGCATCGTCCAGGAACACCTCGTGCACCTCGACCACGTTGCCGGGCAGCTCGTAGACAAACTTGCCACGGTCGGCAGCATGCGCGCCGATCACCCACAGCACAAACTCGTGCTCGGGCATAGCCGTAATGTAGCCGTGCATCCAGGTAGACACGCCGCCGTGCACATAGGGGTAGCAACCCTCGAGTACCAAGCAGATTCTCATTTGTCGCTACCCTCCTTGCGCGCAATGGTCACCGTCTTGTCCGTGGCTTTGACCAGGTACAGGTCGCCTGTCAGATGCGTAATCTCGCCACCCGTCACCGCACCCGGCTCGCCATTATTGGTACGGAACATGAGCCAAGCCTCGTCGTGGAAATTGCCCAGGCTGAGCGTCCAGGCATCCGCACTGGTATCCACACTCACCGTAACCGACGAAAAGCGCTGAATGGCGCCCGAGCAATCCGAGCCGGTCTGGCGGCGCAGGTCGGGCGCAGACTTGGTAAGCCAGTCCAGGTAGTCGGTCAGGCCGCCCTTGTAGACTTCCCAGCCCTCCTTGGCGCCGCGATCGGGATCGAGCAGGTCGTCCGGGTGCATAAAGTGCGTACTCACGTAGTGCATGTTGAGCTCGGACACGGCAGCCAGGCGCATATAGGAATCGTCGACCATGCCGCCCGAAACAATACGCGGCTGCTCCACAATACCATCGCTCGCCACGCCAAACTCCTGCACGTACGGCAAGTCGGTACCGTCCTCAAAGTACGTACTGGCAATAGTCTTAATGCGCGGAACGTCGGTGCCGATAAGCTGGCGCGCGCGGGCCGAAAGGATATTCGACGGTGGCACGTAGACCGAGCCGTGCGCGTTGGGCAGCACCTCGTCCTGGAAGGCTATAAGCTCGTTGAGCGAAGCGACGAGCGTTTCCTTGTTTTTCCACGTCTTGTAGACGTACAACGTACCATAGTCGGTGTCCCAGAGCGCAAGCGGCTGATGGTTGTAGCCGTGAAAGCCCAGCTCTCCGCCCATCTGCAGCAGCATGCCGCCAAAGTAGCGGAACTGCGTGGTATCGGCCTGGCGCGCGGGCTCGGTCTGGTTGACCGCGTCCTCGTAGTTTTCGATCATCACGCCGGTATAGCGAATGCCGTATTTTTGCGCGAGCTTTTGCAGATCGGGCCACCAGACCTTGGCATAAAAATCGGCGACGGAAAGCCCGTAGTCGCGCTTGATGTAGGTGCCGTCGCCCGAGGGCACAGGGCTGGGAAAGTCGTCCAAATAGAACACGGCGCTGTTGATGACCGGATAGGCCGTGGCTTCACCCAGCAAGCTTATGGCCGAAGCATAGAACCCACGCATGACCTTGTCGTAGATGCCAATGTTGCACACCACGGTGTGACCACTGCCGCAATCGTTAGACCAAATGAGCGGCGTGCCCGCGTCACCGGTCTTTGCCCAGACGTGCGCCGTTTCGCGCAATGAAACCGAGAGCGAAGAATCGAAGGGATCCGAGAACTCGTAGCGCTCTCCCCCGCCCAGCATAAAGTCCTCACTCGGCACAATGCTTTCGGCTTTTACATAGTCATATCCGGCCGATTCAATGCCAAGCTTGGAGGCAATCACTTGCAGATAGCTCGAGTTATCCGGCGGCATGACGAGCATAAGAGAACCGCCAGCACTCACCCAACCCATAATGTCGCTCAGGTGCGTACCGAGCCCATCGAGCGACGGCATGAGCAAAATCACGCGATCGAAGGAGGTCAGCGAGGGAATGGCATCCGCACCATCCAGAGCAAGGTCCACGTCGCGGTGCGCGATCTTCATGTCCAGCAAAATCTGGTCGAACTGTTCCTTTACGTCCTCGACGCCATCTTGATCCGAGTCGGTAATGACCAGGCACGTGGGCTTTTGGCCAAAGATTGCCGAGGAGGCCGGCACCGCATCGTTGGCGGCAAGCATCCCCAGCTTATGCTGGCCCGCACTGTACTGCACGCCGGAACGCTCCACCAGCAGCACGGCGGCCATGGCAGTAAAGACCGCCCACACCACGAGGAGCCCCATCCAACGAAAGCGACCTGCACGGTCGCGGATATGTTGCGCCACGCTCATCTGGCCTCCTCCCCGTCGCGCCAAAACGCCAACTGTTCGCGGTTGTCGGCGCTCAAATACACATGTTGCTTGTCAATCGCATCGATCACACGGTGGACCTCGTCACCATCGCGGCGCATCACGGCCAGGCGCAGGCAAAGCATCCAAACCTCCTGCTCCTCGGGCACGTCGAGCACCAGCTGGTCGGTCACGGCCTGCGCCTCGTCGATCTGTCCGACATCGGCCAGCGCCGTCGCGTATCGAATGCGCAGCTCAAAAGTGTCTTCGCGCTCGCAGCGACGCGCAAGCAGGCGCGCGTACTGTTGGCGCTGAATCTGAGCCACGCGCCCCTCGGCCAAGCCCGAGCCTAAGTATTCACCAAGAAAATCACAGTATTCGATGAGGTTTTGCGCGCTCGGGTCCGTCTTAAAGGCGCGCTCCAGCTGCTGCAGTTTAAGGTCGGACTCCTTGGAGATCTGCGCCACCGCCGTCGCGGCATAGTGCGCCACCTCAACGTCGTCGTTAAGCTTAGCCGCCTGCAGCTGCGCCAGGTACGCGTCGGGCTCCTCGGTGAGCATGGAGAGCATTAGGCGGCGCCGGTATGCCGGGTCATTGACGATGAGCGCCTCCTCGAGCGGCACTACGCCTGCATCGTCCTCACCACTCGATACCGACATACTACGATGCAGGTCGTCGTTGAAGCGCAGCGACTCCAGCGCAGACTCTTTCAGCCCCTCGCCAAACATCGCGCCGCGGACCGATAGCAGAACCACCAGCATCGGACCCCACAGCGGCACCAGCACTATCACAGCCAGCATGTGCCCGCGCACTGGCAGCAGGGCCAGCTTCATAAGCGTCTTCAGCATCAGGCAAACCAGCGCATGAATCAGCAGCAAGACGGCAGCAGCGACAAGCGAGATCAAGCGGCACCCCCCTCACCGTCACCGGTGTAAGAGATGTGCTGCAGCAACGCCACGATGTCCTCGCCATCGACGGGCTCCACCGTAATCTGCTTTACGCTCAGGCGCTCGCGGATAATGGGAAGATCGCACGCCTTTGCCTGGCGCATAAGCAGGTAGAGCACGTTGCCGTCGACCAAGCCCGCCGCGTCGCTCTCGCGGATTGCTGACCCAATTGCGCCCACCAGCTCGTCGACAGGCTCCATGCCCGGTACCACGCGAAGGAGCAAAAAACTCCCCATCTTGCTATCTGCCAGAGCCTGCTCCGCCGCGAGCTCTTGGCCAAAGGCAGCCTGCTTGAGCACGCAAGTTCCGTCAACGCAGCGTTTATCCTGCGCCACCGCCTCATAGTCAAAGGCACGGCTCAGCGCGCTTTCGACCAGCCCGCACAAGATGCGGAACAGGTTTTGATAATAGAGGGTCATTTGGTTTTCGGCCGCACTACGCACAAAGATCAACACGGCGGGTGCCCCGTCGCGCTCGATCGTGTATCCAAACATGGGAAGCCCCGGCGTCAGCTCGCGGTTCACCCACAGGTTCGAACGACCCCCGTCGCCCAAAAGAGGTGCAAGCTGCTCAAGCGTGAGCGAGCGTGCGGCATCTTCGGCAATCGCGGGACTTGCCGCCACCAGGCGTGCAAATGCCCCGCCCGAAACATGGTAGATCGCCACCGAATCGTTCTCGAGGATCTCGCCCAGAAGCTCGCAGCACTTGCGATAGATGTCGCGCGGGTTGAGCACATCGAGCTCCTGCGTCACGGCAAAGATCTTGCCAAAGCTGTCGTGGCGACCCACGATCTGGCGCCTGTACGCGCGCTTGTCCTCGATCGCGTCGTGGTAGAGCTGCGTAAGGAACGTATTGCGGTTGCGCACGAGATCGTTTTGGTCGCGCTCCGCCCTAATGGCTTCGCTGTTGCGCAGCTGCACATAGCCGCACACGGCACCCACCACAAAGTACGCAATAAACGGTAGCCAGTTGGACGGCTCGTAGAACAGACCCTGGAAGGTATAGCCGTACTGAGTAAAGTAGCTGGCTGCCAAACCCACCGACGCCAGCAGCGCCGCAACCAGGCCAAAGTCCAAGCCATACAGCGTGCCGATCAGCACCACGTAGAGCAGGCGATAATCGAGCACGTTGAGCTGGACCGATTGTGAGAACAGATGCTCCAGTACCTCGAACAGAACCCAGGCAACGCCCGTCTCCAGGCATTTAATAGGCAGCGCGCGCATCTGGATGCGGTCGATGGCGGCACGCAGCGGGTTGATCTTTTTGATGCGTCCAGCGCCCCAGCGAGCTTGAATGGTCGAGAGATCGCGCAGCAAGTCATAGCGCTGAAACCAGCCATAGCGCACGCGAGCGACGTCGCTGGCGGGCAGGGCGTAGCCGGCAGAATCGCCATAGGCAACGGCAAGGCCGGGGAACAGCGCCTTGAGGGCCTCGCCCACCTCACCCGCCGTGTGATGGAAGGTATCGGCAACGTCGAGCGTCTCAAAGTTACCATCCCAGCTATCGAAGATGCGGCGCACCAGCACCGCAAGCTCCTCGGCACACAGCAGGGGAAACGCCGCATCCTGCGCGCCCTGCAGAGCGACCGATCCGGTTGAGCACGCGTCGAACAGCGGCACCAAAAACGGGTCCTCCAGTGCGGCAGACGCGGTAT
The DNA here is from genome assembly GCA_937934355.1 of uncultured Collinsella sp. The sequence continues at coordinate 24,333 of CALGZY010000059.1, forward strand.
ACAGGAACGGCACGCGCAGGATCTTGGTCTGAACGCCCTCGCGAGCAGCGTAGTACCGGCACAGGTCGTTGGCTGCGTGCGCGATAATGCCCTTGCCCGTTCGCCCCGCGGCATCGGCGGCACCCTCGGCACCCGCGGGCCCCGCTACATACAGCAGTTGGACCCGGCGACCCGCGCACGCACGAAAGACCGAGCGCAACAGCTCGATATCGCCCACGATATCGGTATGCGGGGTAAGGTAATTAGACAGGTAGACCACGCGTTCGAATTCGTAGGCCTGATCCAGGTGTTGCAGAAGCTCTTTCCACGAGGCATGGGGCGATGACTCATCGCGGCGTGCTTCCGCGGCAGCGACGACCTGCACATGGTCCCCGGGGAACGCCTTGGCACAAAAGTCATCGTCAACATATGCGGTGTTGCCAACAACCAGCACCTCCATGGCGCACCCCTCCCCTAAAATCCACATTTGTCATAGTCAAACATGCGTATT
>CALGZY010000060.1 GCA_937934355.1 uncultured Collinsella sp.
GCATGTGTTAGGCGCGCCGCCAGCGTTCATCCTGAGCCAGGATCGAACTCTCCGTCCAAAATAAATGGGCTTCGAGCCCGTCCGGTCCTCTCAGTCATTCGCTGATCGGTTCCGTTCGATTCATATGGTTCTAGTATAGGAAAAGGAATTTCTCGGGGCCGCCTCTCGGCGGCCTTGCGAAAAACAAATCCAAGTTAGACCATTTCAAATGGTTCGATGTCTGCCCGGATGCGACACTGAAGTAAGTGTCCATCCTCGCAGTATCCGGTTCTCAAGGTGCACGCCTGCGCTGGTTCCCGGTCCGACCGGGCCGCGCGGCAAGGAGATATATTGCCAGACCGGAGGGGCGCCGTGGGCGGGAATTCCACTCTTCACAAGTCCTACACAATACATCGCTTCCTATATAAGTCATAGAAAGGCTGGTGCAGAAATACTGCACGTATCAGATGATGACCCTTCGGTTAAGAGATATATAAAGATCGGTCACCTGTAAGTGTTTATCTACCCGCGCTTTTAGCAATATAAACCAGCGCTTTCGATAAAAAAGGGGAGCGCCGCGCACAACGCGACACTCCCCTAGCGATTCAAGAGAATCTATTAGGCCTCGAGAGCCTTCTTGGCAATGGTAGCCAGCTCGTTGAAGGACTCGATGTCCTCGTAAGCCATCTGAGCCAGGACCTTGCGGTCGAGCTCGATGCCGGCAACCTTCAGGCCGTGCATGAACTGAGAGTAAGAGATGTCGTTCAGACGAGCAGCAGCGTTGATACGAGTGATCCAGAGAGAACGGATCTCGCGCTTCTTGTTGCGGCGATCACGATACTGATACTGCAGGGAGTGCTGGACCTGCTCTTTAGCATGCTTGTAAGTACGCGAAGCGGCACCGTAGTAACCCTTCGCACGGTGCATAACGGTACGGCGCTTCTTCTTGGCGGCAACAGCGCGCTTAATACGTGCCATGTTCTATCAACTCCTAGACGGTAAAACGAAAAAACGAACTTAGGCGAGACGCGACTTGATGACCTTGCGGTCGGCAGCGGCGATCTCGGTCTCCTGACGGAAGCCACGCTTACGCTTGGTGGACTTCTTGCTCAGGATGTGGCTCTTGAAAGCCTTGGCGCGCATAAGCTTGCCGGTACCAGTCTTGCGGAAACGCTTCTTGGTGCCGCTGTGGGACTTCATCTTAGGCATGAAATACTCCTTAATCGGTTACAGAACACTAGTTACTTGGTATCGCTTGCCGCTTTATCCTCATCGAAGGCGCCCTTAATCGGGGCGAGCAGCATAAGCATGTTACGGCCTTCCATCTTAGGCTTGGACTCGACCGTAGCGTAAGGCTTGAGATCCTCGGCGAGGCGCTCGAGAACGTTAAGGCCCTGCTCCGGGTGAGCCATCTCACGGCCGCGGAACATGATGGTGATCTTAACGCGTGCGCCCTTCTTGAGGAAACGCAGAACGTGGCCCTTCTTGGTCTCGTAGTCGCCAACGTCGATCTTGGGTCGGAACTTCATTTCCTTGACCTCGACCTTGGACTGGTTCTTACGAGCAGCCTTGGCCTTCATGGCCTGCTGGTACTTGAACTTACCGTAGTCCATGACCTTGCAGACCGGCGGCTCCGCGTTGGGAGCGATCTCGACCAGGTCGAGACCCTGATCGTCGGCGACGCGCTGGGCATCGCGGATGGCGAACAGGCCGAGCTGAGAGCCATCGACGCCAATCAAACGGCACGAAGATGCAGTGATCTCGTCGTTGATGCGGGTGTCATCAGACTTAGCTATTTTCCCTACCTCCATTCATAAAAAAATAACCCGGCGCTTCTCAGCAACCAGGTCGTACACATAGACTTCCTCGATTTGAGGAAGGTAATCTAAGTTGTATGACCAGTCAGCTGCTCATTGGCGCCAAAAGGTGGGAACCCTCGGATTCCTCTTTAGGGCATTGCGGAAACAACGCCTTGCGAATAATAACACGTACAGCGCGTTATCACATTACGTACACGAAAAAGGGGGCCGCAACCCCCTTGAAGCGCAGGTGCATGTATGGTGCCCGAGGCGAGACTCGAAGGGACTTCGCTTCGCGAAGCCCCGGGCTTCGGGCGCATGGCGCCCTCGCCACGCTCCGCTACAAACAGGCCACAGGCCTGTTTGCTTAACGCTCCGCGCGCTCACGCGAGTTCGGCACGAAAAAGGGGGCCTTGACCCCCTTGAACGCTCACTTGCATGTATGGTGCCCGAGGCGAGACTCGAACTCGCACGTTGTTGCCAACGGTGGATTTTGAGTCCACTGCGTCTGCCAATTCCGCCACTCGGGCACGCAATGCGTGAGTTAGTTTATCACAGCTTTCTACCGATTAGTCCGAAAATGGAACTTCGAGCATTTCGATGAGTTCGACCGTGCGTAGCATCTCGCGCTGACGGCATCCGCGACCGTCGACCGAAGCCTCACCCATCTGGTTATCGTAAGGGTCCTCGCGCATGCCGTCGAAAGAGGGCTCAAACTCTGCCTGGAATCGATTGTTGGCCACCATACGCCATGGGTCGAGATTGCCAAAGTAGTGACGGCGGCGCCACTCCTCCCCCATCCTGTGAGCAGAAGATCCAAATGACACGTCGGCGTTGAGCCAACCGGTCTGCGGCGTATAGAACTCTGCCCAGTCGTGCGACCCCACCGAATCGGGCGCAACGTACAGGCCGCTCTGCCAACGGGCAGGCACGCCCGCGATACGGCACATGGTGATAAACGTGAGCGCCATAACGCCGCAATCGCCGCGGAGCGAATGCGCGCAGTCATCGGCAATAGATCCCAAAAGCAAGTACGGCGGCTGATAGCGATAGTCGATATGCTGCGTCAGATAATCATAGATAGCACGAGCGCGATCGAGCGGATCCTCGAGTCCGTCAACAACACCGGCCGTCAGCTGCTGCAGATACGGCGTGAATGCAATGTGCGGACGGTCCTCGGAAATATCCTCGGGCAGAGGCGCGTCCATACGCGGATGAACCGGAAGTGTGCCACCGTAGACATCACAATAAGCAGCATCGATGTGATAACGATAAGTCACCGAGAATGAGCGCTCACTCGAAGAAGACCACGAGGCGGTACGCGCCGAAGCGTTCGCGGGAGCAACAGCACCCTCCGGCGTCATGTCGAGAATCTCGACCCGAGACTGCTGACGGCAGGCAGCCGCGACGGGAAGCCAAGCGCAAACGGTCTCCCCCTCCAGAGCGCCGGGGACAGACACGGACGCTTTAAGCGTAATGACGCGAGCCAATCCGTTTTGTGACTCCATCTCCTTGAGCATCTCGTCGCGCAGTGCTATTCCGTCCGTAGAATCGGGACGCATGCCGGGGACCTCTTTGGGATATACGCGAAGCGAATCGAGGAAGTTGTCGAGAACGAACAGCTCGCCATCGATAAAGCGCCAGTCAATACGCTTACGGTCAATCAGATCGTCAAACTGCTCCTCGGTAAACTCAGGCCACTCCTCGCGAATCATCGCAATAGCTCGATCGCGCGACACCGAAAAATGAAGCGGCGTCTCAAGCATGCGATACCGCTCGGCACGAACGCAGGCAGCAAGCGAGGGATCGGGATTCTGCCCCAAAAGACGATCACAAGCCGCAACAGTCTGCGTCAAATATCCGGCATCCTTGAGTCGAAGAATCTCGGGCGGCAGTCCAATATCGAGATGACGAAAGTCATTACAGCAAACATCAACAGAGCAACCAACAGGACCCTCGTCAATAACCTTCCCATCCGAAGGCAGCACATTAATAACAGCCATACCAAACTCCAAGTCATGAGAACTCTTGAAGTCCATTGTAGCGAGATAAAAAGAAAGCCCCAATAAAGGAACCCTCAACACCGATAAACGGTACCTCTAAAAATGAATTCAGCCCAGTAACCCTGTAGCGAGTTAACAAAGGAGGCCCCGTTCACCCGGAGCTGATTCCGTCGCGCGACTTCTGGCGAAGCCAGTAGCCACCTTAATTCAGACTCGTAACCCTGCGGCGTTAAACGAAGGAAGCCCCGTCTCCCGGAACTGTTTCCTTGGCGCGACTTCTGGCGAAGCCAGGTGAGCGCAAAGGAAACAGTGTAGGGAGACGGGGCTTCCGGTGGGAAGTTTAGCGACGCTTACGCCTTGTTGACGGAGCCAAACTCCTCCATGAGCTCCTTGGTGCGGGCAACGATGTTGTCGCGACCAGGCTTGAGGAGCTTGCGGGGGTCAAAGCCCTTGCCCTGCTGATCCTTGCCAGCCTCGATGTACTCGCGAACGCCCTTGGCAAAGACGAGCTGCAGATCGGTGTTGACGTTGATCTTGGAGATACCCAGGGAGATGGCCTTCTTGATCTGATCCTCGGGGATGCCGGTGCCACCGTGCAGGACGAGGGGCAGGTCGCCGGTCTGAGCCTTGATCTCGCCCAGGCGCTCGAAGGAAAGGCCAGCCCAGTCGGCAGGGTACACGCCGTGGATGTTGCCGATACCGCAGGCGAGGAAGTCGACGCCCAGGTCAGCAATCTGCTTGCACTCAGCAGGATCAGCGAGCTCGCCGCTGGAGGTCACGCCGTCCTCGGTGCCGCCGATGCCGCCGACCTCGGCCTCGATGGACATGCCCTTGGAGTGGGCAAGCTCAACGAGCTCCTTGGTGCGGTCGAGGTTAAGCTGGAAGGTCTCCTCGTGAGAGCCGTCATACATGATGGACGTGAAGCCGGCCTCGATGCACTTGAAGCAGTCCTCGTAAGAACCGTGATCGAGGTGAAGGGCGACGGGAACGGTAACGCCCGTGGCCTCGACGGCAGCCTTGACCATGTCGGCGCAGACCTTGAAACCGCCCATCCACTTAGCGGCACCAGCGGTGCACTGAAGGATCAGCGGAGACTTGGCCTCCTCGGCGGCCTGGAGAATAGCCAGGGTCCACTCGAGGTTGTTGGTGTTGAAGGCACCGAGACCGTACTTGCCGGCCTCGGCCTTCTTGAGCATGTCTGCTGCGTTGACGAGCATAAAAGAAACCTCCTGTAAGGTTGCTCCGATAACGCCTGAGATTTTACCACGACATACCCGAGCATAAACGTTCGTTTGTTCACGAATACCATCCGATTGGACAAATTTTGACCGTTTGCCCCACAGAATCGACCCACTGGGGAAAATATCTTGACGATTGAGCGGTCTTCGTGGTTCGACAGACGGCTTCGAGCCTACATCTGCATAAACGGGTTCTGCATAAGTTCGCGCGCCATCGTGGTCGAATCGCCATGGCCCGTCAAGCAAACGGTATCGGGCGGAAGCATCTTGGCAAGTTTGGAGAGCGAGCGCATAATCGCCGCCTCGTCACCGCCGGAAAGATCGGTGCGACCGTGGCTGCCCGGGAAAAGCGTGTCGCCCACAAAGGCGATGTTCCCCTGCTCGGTCGCGGCGAACAGGACGATGCCGCCCGGCGTATGCCCCGGTGCCTCGATCACCTGCAGGCAGACGTCGCCCACCTCGATTGTATCGCCCTCGGCAAGCAAACGCGTCGGCTCACCCGGATCGGGTGTCTCGATACCCCACATGGCGCGCTGCTCCTCGATATTTGCGCGAGGTACCGTCACGTCCTTAGCGCACAACTCATATAGTGCGCTGTCGCCAACGACAGCTCGAACCCCGGCAACCCCGCCAACATGGTCGGCATGACCGTGCGTGCAGACAGAGCCGAGTACGCGCACCTCGGGATGCGCGGTGCGGATATGCTCCACAAGACACTCGCCCTCCCACGCCGGATCGACGATTAAGCACTCGTCATTCGAAATCACGGCGTAGCTGTTGGTCTGAATCGGGCCGTTGACGAGCGCCTCAATCGAAGCCGCGCCTCGGGGTGTCAGGTCCAAAGTCATATCGTCCACGCGCATACCCTCCTTCTAAAATACGCTCGAGGCACCAAACGATGCCTCGAACGTAACCAATATCTATGATGCTGAGAGGCTCTCGCACCTACACACGGCGCTTGAGTTGCGCTCCGCCCTCGCCGGGCATAAGACGGCGAGCGTCGTAGACCGAATCGACGCTGCTGATGGAAGCCAGCAGCGGATCCAGACCACTCGCGTCCGAGATCTCGACCATAAAGCGCAGAGTTGCAATACCCTCGCGGTTGGTCGAGGTGGCGGCGGAAAGGATATTGCCGCCTGCATCGCCAATGGCAATGGTGACGTCCTTGAGCAGGCCCATGCGGTCCAGGCACTCGACCACGATCTCGACCTGGAAAAGTGTATCGGCAGCACCATCCCACTCTACGTCAATCATGCGCTCGGGGTGCTCCATGAGGCCCTTGACGTTGGGGCAATTGGCGCGATGTACCGAAACGCCACGACCGCGCGTGATGAAGCCGACGATGTCGTCGCCCGTCACGGGGTTGCAGCAATGAGCCAGACGGACCAGCAGGCCGCTGTTGCTCTCGCCCTTGACGATAATGCCGTTACTTGCGCTCTTGCCGCGCTTTTGCGGCTTGCGGTTGGAGCCGCGAGCAGGCTGTTTCACGACCTCGGCGATAGCCTCGGCCTTGGTGAGCTGTTCCTCGGGCTTGGGGTCCAAGATTTGCTCGACCTTATTGCCCACAGCGCGCGGGGCAACCTTGCCGGCACCGACGGCGGCAAACAGGTCCTCGAGCTGCTTGAAGTTAAACTGCTCCGCCACGGCATTGAGCGCACGCGTGGAGCGCGGCGTGGAGATGCCATACCCGCGCTTGCGCAGGTCCTTGGCCAGCATATCGCGGCCGGCGGCAGCGTCGTCGTCCTTAGTCGCGGCGGCAAAGTAGCGACGGATCTTTGACTTGGCGGAAGGCGTCTTGACGATCTTGAGCCAATCACGCGACGGCTTGGAACTCTTGTTAGTCAGGATCTCGACACGGTCACCCGTCTTAATCTCGTGCGTGAGCGGAGCCACCGCACCGTTGATTTTGGCGCCGACGCAATGGTTTCCCACCTCGGTGTGAACGGCATAGGCAAAGTCGAGCGGCGTGGAGCCGGCACGAAGCGCCATGACCTCGCCTTTGGGCGTGAAGACGAAGATCTCCTGATCGAAGAGGTCGACCTTCAGCGAGTGCAGGTATTCCTTGGCATCGGTGATCTCGTCGGAAGCCGCCCAATCGAGCGAATGCTTGAGCCAGTTGATCTGGTCGTCCAAACGTTGAGCGTCATTGGTCTTGGAAGCAGACGATCCGCCCGACTTCTTATAGAGCCAGTGGGCGGCAATGCCGTACTCGGCCTGCTCATGCATCTCGTAGGTTCGAATCTGAATCTCGAGCGGACGAGCCGTGGGGCCGATGACCGTCGTGTGGAGCGACTGGTAGTTATTGACCTTGGGCATGGCGATATAGTCTTTAAAGCGACCAGGCATAGGGTGCCACAGCGTATGCACCGCACCGAGCGTGGAGTAGCAATCGCGCACCGAATGGGTAATAACGCGCAGCGCCACCAGGTCGTAGATCTCGGAGAACTCCTTGCCCTTGCGCTTCATCTTTTGGTAGATGGACCAATAGTGCTTGGAGCGGCCGTTGATCTGGAAGTCCTCCAGACCAATGCGGTTGAGCTCATCGGTAAGCGTCTTGATGGTCTCGGCAAGGTAGCGCTCGCGGACCTCGCGCGACTCCGCCACCATGCGCGCGATGCGCTGGTAGGCATCGGGCTCCAGGTAGAAGAAGGACAGGTCCTCGAGTTCCCACTTAATAGAGCTCATGCCCAGGCGGTCGGCCAAGGGCGCGTACACGTCCATGGTCTCGCGAGCCTTAAACAGGCGACGATCCTCGCGCAGGGCCGCCAGCGTACGCATGTTGTGCAGACGGTCGGCAAGTTTAACGATGATGACGCGAATGTCCTTGGACATGGCAAGGAACATCTTGCGCAGCGTGAGCGCCTGCTTCTCGTCCATGCTGTCGACTTCGATGTTGGTGAGCTTGGTCACGCCATCGACGAGCTCGGCCACCGTATCGCCAAACAGGCCGGAAACATCGGCGAGCGAGGTCTCAGTATCCTCGACGGTATCGTGCAGCAGCGCGGCGCACACCACATCGCAGTCCATCTTGAGATCGGCCAGAATGATGGCCACCTCGACGGGATGGTTGATGTACATCTCACCCGAGCGCCGCTTTTGGTTGCAATGCTTCTCGGCGGCAAAGCAGTAGGCCTGCTCCACCTTGGAGAAGTCGTCCTCATTCATATATTTGAGGCACAGGCGCTCCAGCTTGTCGTAGCTGTCCGCCATAATCTCGGGCGGCAGCTCATCGGCATGCTTATAGTGCTCCATCTCCGAAAACGGCTGGAGGGTGGAATCATGGGCGGTACGGGCTGCGGCATCCATCGAGGTCCCCTTCCCCTAGGCCCGCGGTACGATCGGGCGGTTAACTTTGGCTAGCATATCAGAAGCGCACGAATCGAGCGCCCAGCTCCGGAAAGCCGAGAACTCCATGCGCGAGCGCAAGCCCTCCAAATAGCGAATTGACCTGCTCAATTGCACGCGGCCGGGGTTTTCGGCCATCGCGATACGACGAGTGTCGTCAAACCCCGAAACGCGACAGAAACCAAGCTCTTCGAAGATTCCCAAGCCGCTTGCCACCGAACGCTCGTCGACCGGGGTGCGGGCATCGATGGCAAGGCACATCTGCGCGATGTCGATATCGCTCGCGCTAAAGGAATCGTCCCCCGTCTTGCCGCGGTTGGAGCGCCACATGGTCTGCAGCGCGCGATAGAGCGTGACGAGCTCGTCGCGCTCGGGCGCATAGCAGTCGAGTAGGCGCTCGTTAATGCGGGCGTCGCGCGACGAATAGAGCAGATGGATCACGGCGGGCTGGCCATCGCGACCGGCGCGGCCGCTCATCTGGTTAAACTCAATGCCGCCAAACGGCATGTGATAGAGCACGACATGGCGGATATCGGGCAGGTTGACGCCCTCGCCAAAGGCAGATGTCGAGACGATGCAGCTGAGGCTGCCGTCTCGGAATGCTTCCTCCACGCGGCGGCGATCGGAACGCGCAAGCCCCGCGTTATAGAACGCGATATGGGTTGCGCAATCGGGCACACGCTTGCGCAACGTCTTGGCGAGCGCCACGGACTGGTCGCGCGAATTGACGTAGATGACGGTCTTTTCCCCCGTCGCCACAATCGACACCAAACGGTTCTCGCGACTTGCAAGATCACGGTCGTCCTCGAGCTGCAGGTTCTCGCGCACCGTCTCGTCGACCACCGTGCGAGTGATCGGCAGCATGCGGGCAAGCTCGGCCACGACCGGAGCCGTCGCGGTGGCCGTCGCCGCCATAACGACCGGGTCGCCCAGGGCTTTGAGGATATCGGGCATGTCGAGATAGGCGCTGCGGTCGCCGCCCTTGGCAAGGCCGGCGTGGTGCGCCTCATCGATAACGACAAAGCCGATGCGGCCCGAACGCGCGAAGCGGTCACGGTGGATAGATAGGAACTCGGGCGTCGTGAGCACGATACCGGTGCGGCCCGAAGCTAGGCCGGCGAACACGTCATCGCGTGCGGCATCCACGGTCTCGCCGGTCAGCACGCCAACGCCAATGCCAAGCGCCGCCATCGTCGACGAGAGGTGATAGGCCTGGTCGGCAACGAGTGCACGCAGCGGATAGACAAAGATGCTCGCACGTCCGCGAAGCACCGCCTCACGCGCGGCATGCACATGGAAGATAAGAGACTTGCCGCGGCCCGTTCCCATAACCGCCAAGACACTCTGGTGATCGGCCAAGGCGTCGAGCGCCTCAACCTGCGCGCGGTGCGGCTGGTTCGATCCGATAAAGCTATGGATAAGCGAGCGCGTGAGCTCGGTATAGGAAAGCTGGGCGAGCGTCTCGCGCTTACGCGACTCCAGGCGCAGGCCAGAATCCGCCGGCTGCACGCCGCGACGAAGCTCGCACGCCGGATCGTCAAAGCCTCGCGCCGTGGTATCGCGCACCAAGACATCTTTGACCATGAGCTTGGGCTTCACACGCCCCTGCCAATGCTCAGCCACGGCCTCGAACACCACGTCGACGGCGCTATCGCAGTTGATGAGCTTATCGATTTGCGGCACGCGGAACATGATGGCCGGAACGCTCGCAGCGCCATCGGTCGCCACGAAGCGCATGTGCTCGCCGGTCTTGCCCACCACGGCGCGATCGCACATCGTCACGCCCTCGGCCGCCAACAGCGGCACCTTGTTGCCCTGGCCAAACGGCTCAAGACGGGAAATCTGCTCTATAGTCTCGATATTCAGCTCGGAAAGGTCGACCGTGGCGGCGACCTCGTCGGTGTCTTCAAAGTCCTCGGCGGGAAGCTCCGATAGCACGGCGGAAAGGCGACGGCGGAATTCATCGAGCTTGGACGCCTCGATGGTCACGCCCACCGCACCGGCGTGTCCGCCGCGACGAATCAGCAGGTCGGAACAGCGCTCGACGGCGTCGAACAGGTTGACCTTGCCCACCGAGCGACCCGAACCGCGCGCGATAACGTCTTCGATCGAGAACAGCAGCGCCGGCACGTGATAACGGTTGGTCAGGCGGCTCGCTACGATACCCTTGACGCCCTCGTGCCAGCCCTCGCCACCCACGACGATTGCGCGACCGCCGTCATAGGTCTCCTCGACCTTTGCCATGGCATCGCGCGTGAGCTCCGCCTCGATCTCACGGCGCTGGCGGTTGATTTCCTCGAGCTCAGCCGCCAGTGCGCTTGCTTCGATGGGATCGCGGGCAAGCAGCAGGTCGAGCGCCAGCTTGGGATCGGCCATGCGACCGGCAGCGTTTAAGCGGGGAATGAGCGAGAATGACAGGCCATCCGCTGTAATGCTCGAAAGATCCGCCTTGGCGAGCGCGGCAAGCGCGATATAGCCGGGGCGAGCGGTTACGCGCATCTGCTGGATGCCCTCGGCAACCAGCGCGCGGTTCTCGGGCGTGAGCGGCATCATGTCGGACACGGTGCCCAGCGCCGCGACCTCGATTAGCGAACGCCAATACGACGGCTTGCCCAGGCGCTCACCCAGGACTTGCACCAGCTTGAGCGCCACACCAGCACCGGCAAGCTCACGCGAGGGGCCCTCGTCCTCGAGCTTGGGGTCGGTCAGGGGCACACCCTGCGGCACCTGGTCGGAGGGCTCGTGATGGTCCGTGACCACCAAATCGATCCCCAGGCTCTCCAGATAGGAGACCTCTTCCTTGGCAGCAATACCGTTATCGACGGTCACGATCAGGTTGGGTTGGGCGAGCTCGTTGACGCGGTCGAGTGCCGCACGCGACAGGCCGTATCCTTCGTCAAAGCGATGCGGGATAAACGGCGTGACATTGGCACCAAACGTCCGCAGCGCCTCGGTCAACAGACAAGTCGACGTAATGCCGTCAACGTCAAAATCGCCAAAGACCGCGATGTGCTCGTGGTTGCGAATGGCGCGCTCGACGCGGTCGGCAACGACCGACATGCCCGGGATAATGAGTGGGTCGGCCCAGTCGCGATCGAGCGAAGGCGTCAAAAACAGCTGGCCTTCCTCGATGGATGTAATGCCGTGCGCAACCATAATGCGCGCCACCAGCCCGGGTATGCCCAGGCCAGCCGAAAGCTCCTTTTCGAGCTCGGGGTTTTGCTGAGCGACCGCCCAGCGATGCGTCGTCTTAAGCGATGACATAGGCGCCCACCCCCGATAGGGGTAGGTCGCCGCGATACCTCTCACGGTTCATAGCGATGAGTCCTCTGTGTATGCCCGCTTCGGCAGGCAGATCTGTTGAACGAATTTATTATACCGTGCAGCACGGACGCAAATCGCCGCAGTACGCCGCGGTTTCGGTAAACGATGCCGGTAATAGCCTCGAAATATTCGAGCTTTTCTGACGCACGGACGCATGCGAGCGTCTAGCATATCCATTCAAAACGGATTCACGAGCAAAGGGAGTCACAAGAGTATATGAAGCAATGGGTTGGACTGGGCAAGTTTTTCGCGGGGCACATGCAGGTCATCGTTCCGATTTGCGTGGCACTCGGCGTGCTCTTTCCTCAGCAGATCGGCGTTCTCAAGCCCATCGTTCCCACCTTGTTTGCCTTTATGACGTTTCAGGGTGCGCTCAGCAACACCTTTCACCAGGTAACCGAGGTGTTCCGCCGTCCCCTGTATTTGATTTTGGCGCTGTTGGTCTCGGCGGTGCTTATTCCCATAGCAGCCTATGCCATGGGGTCGTTGCTCTTTGGTTCCAACCCCAACCTGGTCTGCGGCATCGTTCTCGAGTACAGCGTACCCGTGGCGGTCACTGCCTTTATGTGGATTAGCATGTTCGGCGGCAGCGGCTCGCTTGCGCTCACCATCATCCTGACGTCCTCGGTTATCTCGCCTGTGACGATTCCTCTTACGCTCAAGCTCCTGCTGGGTGCCACCGTCTCAATCAATGTGCCGAGCATGATGCAGAATATGGCCTTTATGATCGCCATCCCCGCCGTGCTCGGCATCGTGATCAACGAACTCACGCGCGGATGGGGACACGAGAAACTCTCCCCCGCGCTCTCGCCCGCCTGCAAGTTCATGATGATGGGTGTTATCGCGTCCAACTCCACCGCCATGAGCGAGTACGTGCTGCACATGAATGTTGAGCGCTTGGAAGTCGCCCTCTTTATCCTGGTGTTCGCCATCAGTGGCTTTATCATCGGCATCCTGGTCGCACATGCCCTGCATCTGCCGTATAGCGAGACGACCACCATGTGCTTTACCTGCGGTATGCGCAATATCTCTTCGGGCGCCGTCATCGCCACACAGTATTTTCCCGGCGAGGTCGTGTTCCCCGTCATGTGCGGCACGCTGTTTCAGCAGGTACTCGCCTCGATTATCGGACATCTCTTTGAGCGCCTAACCGGCGAGGAGCGCGCCAAACAGCGCAAGCGGGTCAAGGCCGGTCGCGACGCCATGGCACGCTAGACTGTCCGCATTACGCAGGCGCTCGCCTTGCTACGCGAGCGTTTCCAGATGCGCGCGTAGGCGCTCAGCATCGATATCGAGCGTCGTCTCGGCATTGACCTGGGCCAGACGATAGCCCACAAAGTAGGGTGATACCACCCAACGTGGCAGCGCCTTGGCAATGGTCCGACCGCCCAGGTGATAGAAGAACAAGTTGTACGACTCTGCGCGACCACCATGGTGCTCGTTCAGGATATAGCGCAGAGCTACCTGAATCGCATCGGCGAAGAGATCCGCCTCGGCTTGGTCTCTCGTGTCATCGCTGGCAGCGATTCCCTGCGGGGCTGAAACATTGACCTCAAAGAACCCCATAATCGGTTCGGTTGAGATGTTGACCGCAACCCTTCCCCTCTGCCAAACATCGATGCCTTCAAAGTTGGCTGAGGTCAGCGCCGCATAGCCGTCCTCCTGTTCCAAGCCCACAATCTGCATGTGTGGATGGACGAGGCTGCCGCCCGAAAGCGGACCCTTGTTCTTGTACATGAGCACGCTTCGATACTGCTGCGAATCGATCATCTGCTGCCAGCAATCCAGAGCAAACCTCATCACATGGTGGAGTTCATCCGGCTTATAGGTCACCAGGTCGGCATCGTGATCGGCCGACTCGATCAGCACGGTTTGACGGGTGGCGCGCAGGGTCTTGAACTTATTCTCGAGCCAGATGCAGTCACCGTCGCGCTGGATGATGTTGGTGAGCCCCTCCGTGTTGCAAAAGGGACACGCGGTACCGGGGCGACGGTTGTCGTCGGGCTTGCCGCTCGCCTGCTGAACATCGAATACCAGCGCCACGGGTTATACCTCCAGCGGCACGATCTTGGTGCCATGGAGCTCGGAGACGTCTAGCGCCGCCGCGACCGCGTCGCGATTTGCCGTAGTGATGCCGCCGCCGGGAAGGATGGTCAAACGATCACCCGCATACTCGATTAAACGAGCCAGGTGATCGAAATTATCCTCGATCGACGTACCGGCAGCGCCGCCATGCGTGAGGATGCGCGTAACGCCGCAGTCGGCAAGTGTATCAATCGCATCGAGCTGAGCCTCGGGCGAGAGCTGGTCAAATGCCATGTGGAAGGTGATGTCGATGGGCTCACGCTTACATTCCTCGGTCGCGCAGCCCGCAGCCATCACGAGGGCGCCAAGCGTAAGTTCGTCGAGCGCCCATCCGCCAGCGCAGGGCTTGCAGCAGCCAAAGACCAAGCCGTCAACGCCGGCGCTTACGGCAAGGCCCAGGTCCATCTCCATCATACGCAGCTCGTCCTGGTCGTAGTGAAAGTCGCCGCCACGCGGGCGAATCATGCACATCACCCGTGCATCGTGCTCGTGGACATAGTTGGTCGTAGCGCTGATAACGCCGGCCGAAGGCGTGGTGCCACCAACGGCAAGGTTGTCGCACAGCTCGATACGCCTTGCACCGGCATCGATAGCCGCCGGCACCCGCTCAAAGTTCTCGGCACAAAACTCGTACACCATAGATAGACCCCCAGATGACATTTCTATTTCCACACGGCATTGTCGCACTTTAAAAACCAACCCGCATGACAGAGCAAAATGATTTGGTGGGGACGAAGGAAAACGTCCCCAACGACTACCTCCAACGCCGCAGGCAGAGGACGGACAGCGAGCGGGCACCAGAGCGAACAGATTGGCATGAAAAGAGGGCGGCATAGACCTTCTGGTCATGCCGCCCTCTTTGAATGACAAGCTGTCGCTCTGGTGCCCGCGCAGCGTCGACTGGTCCGCCGTTCGGTAGAACGGCGGAACCGCCTAACCGCCCAAGTAAGCTTTGCGGACGTTGTCGTCGTGCAGCAGCTCTTGACCAGTGCCGGTCATGGTGATCTTGCCGGTCTCGAGCACGTAACCGCGTGTGGCGATGGAAAGAGCCATCTGCGCGTTTTGCTCGACCAGAAGCACCGTGGCGCCGGCCTTGTGCAGGTCCTCGACAATCTGGAAGATCTGTTCGATCAGAATCGGTGCCAGGCCCATGGAAGGTTCGTCGAGCATAAGCAGTTTGGGGTTACTCATAAGGGCGCGCCCCATAACGAGCATCTGCTGCTCGCCGCCTGAAAGGGTGCCGGCGACCTGGCGACGACGTTCCTTCAGGCGCGGGAACTGCTCGTAGACGCGCTCCAGGCCCGGAGCCACCGTAGACTTGGGCTGCGTATAGGCGCCCATCTCCAGGTTCTCCTCAACCGTCATCTGCAAAAAGGCGCGACGACCCTCGGGAACCTGAGCCAGGCCCTTACCAACCAGCTTATCAGCGGGCGTATGGGTGATGTCCTCGCCCATAAACTTGATGGAGCCGGTCTTGGAGCGCAGCAGGCCCGAGACGGTCTTGAGCGTTGTGGACTTGCCGGCACCGTTGGCACCAATCAAGGCCACGATCTCGCCCTCGTTAACGTTAAAGGAGATGTCCTTGATGGCGTGGATGGCGCCGTACCAGACGTTGATGTTGTAGACGGAAAGCATCGGCTCTGCCATTTAGTTCTCCCCCTTATCCTGCTTACCCAGATATGCCTCGATAACGGCGTCGTTGTTCTGGATTTCCTCTGCCGTGCCCTTGGCGATAACCTTACCAAAGTTAAGCACGCAGATGCCCTCGCAGATGTTCATGACGAGCGACATATCATGCTCGATAAGCATGATGGCGATGCCGAAGGTGTCGCGGATCTTGACGATATTCTCCATGAGCTCTGCGGTCTCGGACGGGTTCATGCCGGCGGCAGGCTCGTCGAGCAGCAGCAGCTTGGGGTTGGTGGCAAGCGCGCGGACGATTTCCAGACGACGCTGAGCGCCGTAAGGAAGCGAGCCGGCCTGTTCATTTGCCAGGTGCTCCATGTCAAAAATGGACAGCAGCTCCATGG
>CALGZY010000061.1 GCA_937934355.1 uncultured Collinsella sp.
ATACCCGGCACGCACCTCGGGCAGCGCGAGGAAATCGCTCATCATGCGCCAGACCTTCTCGGCATAGCACGCCTGGGGTGTAAAGCCGTATCGCGCACTGGCAGCAGCATTGAGAACGCAGGTCTCCGCTCCCGGTGTAAAGCAGACGACGGGGATATCGCCAAAACAATCGTCAAACACAGCTGCCGTATTTGCGTTCTCGGCATCCGATGCCAACGTTTCGGGTAGGTTGTGGCCAAAAGCCGCCGCGCAATCCGGATGATCTTCTTTCCATGCACGCAAGAGCGACACAGTCTCTTTGGCATCAGCGATGCCGGACAGATCAGACCCCAACGTCCGCAGCGCCCAACCTGTATAGAAGGTATGCACATCGATCAGGCCAGGCATGACAGTGCGGTCGCCCAGGTCAACTACCTCGTCCGCCTGGGTCAAATACGAAGCTACCTCACACTTGGCGCCAACAGCCTCAATTCGATTGCCACGGACCGCTACGAAACCTTCAAACGGCAGGTCCCCCGTACCGGTAAAGACGCTCTTAGACGTCAGGACCGTCAAACGATCAGACATCACAACCACCTACGCCGGAAGCATGCCGGAAATGGCAGTAATGACCAATCCAAACACGACCATGAAGATGAAGAACTTCCAAATGGTCTTCCACCATTGGCCAAACGAAATCCTAGCCACGGCAAGACCGGCGACCGTCATGCCCGCCACGGGGCTGATGGTGTTGATGGTCTGGTTGGCAAACTGGAGCGCGGTGACGGCCGCCTCGGGATTGAGGCCCATGAGCTCGGTCAGGGGGCCCATAACGGGCATGGTGAGCGCCGCCAGGCCAGAACTCGAGGGAACCAGCAAAGAGAGCAGGCCAAGGACGATATACATAAACGTGGTGTAGACGGCGGCGGGTGCACCGGCAAGCGCAGTAGCGAGCGCCTGGAGGATGGTGTCGATGATCATGCCGCCCTCGGCGATGACCAGAATACCGCGAGCGATACCGATAACGATGGCAGCGTACGCAAAGTCGGCAAGACCCTTAACGAACTCCTCTGCGATCGTCTGCTGGTCAAGACCGCCCAGGATACCGGCAAGCAGGCCCATGCCAAGGAACACGGCGGAAATCTCATTCATGTACCAGCCCTGGGTAACAAGACCCCAGACGATAATGCCCATGCCGCAAGCAAAATCGATAAGCACGAGCTTCTGACGGATAGTGAACTCTTCCTCGATGGAGGCATCGGTCACGGAAAACTCAATACGCTTGAGCTTATCGTCCTCGTACACAATGGACGACTCGGGATTTTTCTTGACGCGCATGGCGTAGCGCATGGCCCATGCGATACCGACGGCAGTGAAGATGACCCAAGAAACGGCGCGCAGCCACAGTTGCGGATTACCCTCGATGCCAATGATGCCTTGGGCGATCAAAACATTAAACGGGTCGATGGTCGAAGCACAATATCCCAGGTTGGGACCAAGGAAGCAGATGATGAATGCCGTCATCGAGTCATAGCCGATACCCATCATGATAGGAATGAAGATGGCATAGAACGGCAGGGCTTCCTCAGACATACCAAACGTAGTGCCGCAAATGGACAGCAACGTCATCGTGATGGGAATGATGAGGATGTCCTTGTTCTTGAGCTTTTTAATCACACGGCTCATGCCGGCATTCAAAGCGTTGGTCTTGGTGATGATTGCGAACGATCCGCCAATCAATAAGACGAACGCAACGACGTCGGCAGCTTCTTGGATACCCTTGGTGGGCGCTTGCAGGACCGCGAAGATATCCTGGCCCAGATTGATGGTCTCGCCGGTCTCGGAATCGGTGTAGTTCTTATCGACCTGTTCATAGGTTCCAGCAACGGCGACTTCACGCTCGCCCGCCGCTGTCGAAATCGTCTTGCGCTGATACTGACCAGAGGGAACGATCCAAGTCAGGACCGCAAAGACAACAATCAGCAAGAACATGATCGTATAGACATGCGGTAATTTGAACTTAAAACGTCTGTTTGTCTTCTTCGCCTTCGTATCTGCCATAGATACCTCCAAAGAACTCGAGACTGCATCGCATCTCGCTTCAACGTTTGCACAATGCAAACGTTCTATGACGTCCCATAGATTACCAGCAGCTTTTCTCGTCATCAAGATAATTTCAAACTGATTGCCGCAACGCGGTTGAACGGTTGCGTTTGCGCCGTGAACGGTATGGAAACGCCCGGTGAGATGATCCACCGGGCGTCTCCATTCGCAATGTCCTAGATGTCAAAAACGTAGCGAGACCCAACGATCCGCTGACGACCGATGATAAACGGCCGCCGCTGCTCATCGAAAAAGAAGGCATCCATGTAAAACAAGGGTTCGCCAACGGAAACCGCCAACAGCCGAGCGACCTCGGGCGAGGCGCACGCGATCTCGAGCGTGCACGGGTCGGTAAACGCGGGCGTACGGCCCGTCCGGTTGCGCACGAACTCAAAAATGGATTGGTTAGATAGAGGTGCCGTTGATAGATAGGCGTTGTCCTCGTAAACGTATATGTTGTTCTCAAGCATGACGGGGGCCCCATCGGCAGTACGCACACGCTCAACGCAAATCAAATCAGTTCCAACGGGAACACCAAAGAACTGCGCTTCGGTAGAATCTGCCGGCAGTATCTTTCTCGAAATGACGCACGCCCCCGGCTCCATTCCGTTAACGCGGCATGCGTCCGAAAACTCTGGACGTCATCCTTCTGGCGAATCTTGCGCTTAAGCTTGGGGGCATTGACAAACGTGCCTTTCCCCTGTCGCTTCGTTAGATAGCCCTGCTGGACAAGCTCCTCAATAGCGCGTCGCACGGTAACGCGGCCAACTTTATAGTTCTCAGCCAATTCGAATTCGTTGGGTATCCGCGCGCCCGCCTTGTAGGCACCGGAATTGATTTCGTTTTTAATGATATCGATAACCTGTTGGTACAGCGGTATCGCTGCTTTACCGTCAGTTAGCCCTTCAGTCGGTGGCATATACCCTCTCCCAGCGCAATTAAGTCTAAAGCGGGTTCAAGGACATTCAACAAGCCCTTGAGCCCGCATTAGCATAAAGTATGCTTGCTGCCGCGCCAAAATGTCGGGTATTTACTCATCTGACCCGAAAAACGCGCAACTACCGCGCTCCTAAGAAAGCGTGAGCAGCTCCGGCAGCTGGTCGATAATCTTGTCCGCGGCATCCTGGCTAAAGCCAAAGCGCTCCTCGCGCTTGGCAATGACTGTCAGGCCGGCTCGCTTGCCGGCAGTGATGCCAGGCACCGAATCCTCAACGCAGCAGCAGCGATTCGCGGGCAGCCCCAGCAGGTCCAGCGCATGCAGGTAGATGTCGGGCTCGGGCTTGCTCTCCTTAAACTGCTCGCCGCTCACCACATACTCAAAGGCATCCGACAGCCCGCATGCGTTGAGCACTTCCTCGATGCTATCCATGGGAGACGAGCTGGCAAGCGCCACGCGAACGCCGCGGCGCGGCAGCTCTCGAATCGTATCCACGGCGCCTGGGTTAATCAAAGCCTGATAGTCGCGCGGACGCTCATGCGCCCACTCGTCCCAACGGGCCAACGCTTCCTCGCCAGTGAAATGCCCCTTACCGGCGCGCTCAAACCAATCGACCAACATATGCAGGAAGAACTGATGCGAGGTACCGACCTGCCCATTCAACTCCTCTTGAGTCAGGTTAAGCCCAAGCTCCTTGGCAAACGCGGCAGTCTCGCCCAGGTAGTAATACTCGGTATCGACAATGACGCCGTCCATGTCAAAGATAACGGCGTCGAACGGAAATGCGGACACGGCACCCTCCCTAACAAAAGGGCGCCTGTAAGCAGGCGCCCGAACCATGCATTATCGGCGATTCTAACCCAGCAGCTTATCCAGCGCCACCGCAATACCGTCTTCATTGTTATTGGCGGTCACCATCTGGGCCACGGCCTTAACCTCGTCAACCGCGTTGCCCATGGCAACACCGGTGCCGGCCCACTCAATCATGGACTTGTCGTTCTGGCCGTCGCCAAACGATACGACCTCACTGGCATCGATGCCGAGCTTAGGCAGGGCACCCTCGAGTGCGCGGGCCTTGTCGATACCGGGCGCCGTGTACTCAAAGTACCAGTCGGCCGTAAACATGCCCGAAAGCGTCTGCTTAAAGGGCGCATACATCTCCTCGTAATGCGCCTGCAGGTAGGCCGGATCGCCCGCCGTCAGCAGCTTGTCCACGGGATAAGCATCAGCGACCTCATGCAGGCTCTCCACCTCGCGAATCTTAAGATCGCACGCGTCGCGCTCATACTTGACGATATTCTTCTGCGAGCCGTCAGGCAGCGTGATCATGCAATGGTACGAGTCCTCGACGTGCAAATCGCGACCGAGCGAAATCATAGGGATCACGTCAAAATTACGCAGGTGATCAATCAGGCGATGCAATTCGTCGGCAGGCATAGCCTGATCGAACAGCACCTCGTCGGTCTGGGCATCGACGACGTGTGCGCCGTTAAAGGCCACCAGCAGACCGTCATGGTTTTGAAGGTCGAGCTCTTGCGCCAAGGCGTGCAGCCCCCATGCGGGACGGCCCGAAGCCAAAATGAGCTTAATGCCCGACTCCTGCGCCGCGAGCAGCTTCTCGCGCGTACGCGGGCTAATCACTTTCTGATCGTTGGTGAGCGTACCGTCGATATCCATCGCGATGGCTTTGATTGCCATATATGCCTCCCTGTCATTGAACAACCTTGTCTGAGCCATCATACAGAACACCCATCGCGACTCCGTTTACAACGGGCAAAAAGTCATATTGTCTCGAACATGAACAGCGTGTAGCCGTGGGGCGCAATCGCTCCGTCCCATACGCCGAGCCACTACATACAAAGCTGACGACGCTAAACGCGGTCGCCCCACCGACCTCATTTCATCCCTTAGAAAAAAATATCAAAATTAGTTCTTGTCAAATCAGCAAAACGAACGTACTTTAAAGATGACCGCTCCGGTGGTCATCGTTTGATCGAGCATATTCAGTTTCAGTTTTTAGCGTGTAAGAGAAAGAAGATCGGCAAAGTACAGCCCCAAACGCAATGACAACTTAATGAGGTAACTGCCACATGTGAGGCACCCCGGGCATTGCTGTCTCGATTTTGAGCACGATGCCTTCCGCCTTGCATGGGCCGTTCCATCCCGCCCCTGCAGCAACTGCCTCACGGGCTCATTGAAAACCGCATAGCACCCCAACGTCAGCACATCACCCACGGCAAGCACATCACTCACGACAACCAACACATCAACAAACAGCACGAACATCAACCGATTGGAGAAGCTATGACAAACCACCACGCTGAAGACGGCGATAAGAAAAGCATTCTGGATGCCCGCATTGAGCGAGCATATGCAAACGAATATGACGCCGCCTTTGCCGCCGCGACCATCAAGAACTACGCGTCGCTACCGCTCGCGACGATCTTGGCCGACCACCCTCAACTGCTGAAGCGCTGCACAAAGATCATGGGCGACCCCGACATTCGCAAGCTGACAGACCCCTATGCCCCAAAACGCGACAACGATTCGTACGTTCTTACCGTAGGCTGCCTAGCCCATATGCTTACGGCGCTCGACACGAAACTCAAGCTCGAATGGGAACCCGACGAGCGTCATGAACTCGAAAGCAAGCGGAACACCCTGCGCACCGCACTGTTCCTTCCGTTGGACGGCCTCAAGCGCTGCAACGTCGAGCTCAATACACAGGCGCGGCAAAAGCCCGGGACCACGGGGCAGAAAACTCCAAGACCCCATGCGGCCATCGTCGACCGCAACCGATATAACCGCATGACCGCGCACTTTTCCGCCGAGGGAGCAGCCATAAGGACGCTGATCGACCTGCTGTGCCTCCTGAGCATCAACGAGCTATTTGAGGGCTATCTCGCCCTTGTTCCCGCGACGGCACCCAAGTCGGTAGCAAAGATCATCGAGACCTGCAGACGCCAGTTTGAGCGCCATCGCAATGGCAGCGAGATGAACGCCAGCATCGCGCAGTACTACGCGGCTCATTACAAAAATGACGGATGTGTCCCTATCGAGCATCAGCTGCGGCTCGCCTACACCACGCCCGTCGCAACGCTCCATCGCTTTGGAGCCCTTGGCGCTTGCGAGCCGCACGAACAGGCAGCCTGCCCCACAACCGAGCTCGATCTCAGGCTCGGACGAACCCTGTAGCCCGCCAGCCCCTCCGCGGGCAGCGACTCTATTCCACAACACAACCAACAGAAAGGAGTCCTCATGGACACCAATCATTCCCCCATCATCAGCCCCCTCACCATGCGTGAATCCGCCCGAGGCATCACGCTCACCAGCATTTACGATGAGATGCTCGCCCGTCGCGAGCTCTCCGTCATGGGAAACATCGAAACCCCGATGGCCCACGACCTATGCCAGCAGATCCGCCTGCTCGATGCCACCGACCCCAGCCGCCCCATCACCATATTTGTCGCCAGCGCCGGCGGAAGTGTGCGATCGGGTCTTGCGATCTATGACGCCATGCGCCTCGCATCGTGCCCCATCCGCACCGTCTGCCTGGAATTCGCCGCGTCCATGGGCGCCGTGATCTTTATGGGCGGCGACGATCGCCGTATGGCGCCCCATGCAGAGCTCATGATTCACGACCCGCTGATCCCCCAGGGGGCAGGCGGCTCGGCACTTGCGCTGCAGGAAACCAGCCGGCGTCTCATGCAGACCCGCAAGACCCTCACGCAAATCCTCTCGGACCGCAGCGGCCTCACGCCCAAGCGCATCCAGTCCCTCACTGCAAAAGACACCTACCTTTCGGCCGAGCGCGCCGTCGAGCTCGGCTTTGCCCACGAAATCCTCTCGACCACCAAGGAGGTCGCCCATGTCTAACCTCGCCAGCCGCCTCGCCGCATCTGAGTCCGCATTGTCCACCATCCTCGCCAAGGATCGAACGCTTTCCTGCGACACCCGCCAAACGGGACTCAACAACAATGCACTTGTGATCGGCCCCTCGGGAGCCGGCAAGACCCGAAACGTCCTCAAACCCAACCTACTGCAAATGAACGCAAGCTACATCGTGCTCGACACCAAAGGCACGCTCTGTCGCGAAGTGGGACCCGTGCTGGCAGCCCACGGTTACCGCGTGCAATGTCTCAACTTCGCCGACCTCAACACCGTCCCGGCCCTTGCGCCCGGCATCGAGCGCTGCGGCTACAACCCCCTGAGGCACATTCGCCGCAAGGCGGACGGCAGGCCCAACCAGCAGGACATCCTCTCGGTGGCAAAGGCCATCTGCCCCATCGAGGACAACAACCAGCCTTTTTGGGATCATGCGGCGGCAAACCTGCTGTCGTGTCTTATCGCCTACGTCACCGAACAGCTACCCGCCGACGAGCAGACGATCAGCTCGGTCATCAAGCTGATCGAGCACCTGCAGGACGGTGCCACGGGTCGATTGTTTGACGACCTGATCACGACCGACCCCCAAAGCTATGCCCTCTCGCTATGGCGGCGCTACGCCATTACGCAAAATGCCGAGCGCATGCACGCGAGCATCGTCGGCATCCTTGCCGAAAAGGTCATGTGTCTGGGATTCGACGGTGCGGCACAGCTCTATCGTGAGTGCCATCAGGTGAACTTCGCTTCCATGGGACACACCCCCTGCGCCCTGTTTGTAACCGTGAGCGATATTGACCGCAATCTCGATCCGCTGACCGGCCTCTTTATTTCGCAGGCGTTTATGGGCCTCATTCGTGAGGCCGATAGGCAGCCCGACGGCAGCCTGCCCGTGCCCGTGCGCTTTATGCTCGATGACTTCGCAAATCTGCAGATCCCCCAGATCGACAACGTGCTCTCGATTATCCGAAGCCGCAACATCTGGGCAACGCTGCTGCTGCAGTCGACCAACCAGCTCGATGCGCTCTATGGCGAGGCACGCGCACGCTCCATCATGGGCAACTGCGACACGCATCTGGTGCTGGCGTTCCAGGATCCCGAGAGTGCCCGGGTGTTTTCCGACCGCGCCGACGCGCTGCCCAGCACGCTCATGGCGACGCCGATCGATCGCTCGTGGCTCTTTGTGCGCGGTCGCACTCCCGAACAGGTCGAGCGCTTTAGGCTCGAAGACCATCCGCTCTACGGGGAGCTGCCCGAGGCGCAGCGAGACCATGCGGAGGCCGAGATCTAGGCGCAGGGCTCTCGCGGCGCGCGGCGCCCCAGCGATGTTCCACAAAGGCCGTGCGCCCCGGGACTACGGCAAAGCAAAGGGGCCCGCATCCGATAGGATACGGGCCCCTGACTATAAGGCGCGATGCGTTAACAGCAGCGACTACTTGCGATGCGCGCGGTAGAACTCGATGAGCGCCTGGGTCGAAGCGTCCTGCTCGGCCTTGGCGGCGTCATCGTGGAAGGCCGGGGTAATCTGCTTGGCAAGCTGCTTGCCCAGCTCGACGCCCCACTGGTCGTAGGAGTCGATGCCCCAGACCGTGCCCTCGACAAACGTGATGTGCTCGTACAGGGCAATGAGCTCGCCGAGTGCGAACGGGGTCAGCGTGTCGCCGAAGATCGAGGTCGTCGGGCGATTGCCCTCAAAGCAACGGGCCGGGACGATCTGCTCGGGCGTGCCCTCGGCACGAACCTCATCGGCCGTCTTACCAAAGGCGAGCGCCTTGGTCTGGGCCAGGAAGTTGCCCAGGAACAGCTCGTGGACATCCTGGCCGCCGTCGGTCGCAGGGTTGGCGGTATTGGCGAAGGCGATGAAGTCGGCCGGAACCACCACAGTGCCCTGGTGCAGCAGCTGATAGAAGGCATGCTGGCCGTTGGTGCCGGGCTCGCCCCAGAAGATCTCACCGGTGTCGGAGGTCACGGCGCTGCCGTCCCAGCGGACATGCTTGCCGTTGGACTCCATGGTGAGCTGCTGCAGGTAGGCCGGGAAGCGGTGCAGGTACTGGCAGTACGGCAGCACGGCGTGGCTCTTGGAACCGAAGAAGTTGACGTACCAGACATTGAGCAGGCCCATCAGCGCGACGGCGTTGTTCTCGAGCGGGGTGTTGCAGAAGTACTCGTCGATGGCGTGGAAGCCCTCGAGGAACTGCTGGAAGCGCTCGGGGCCGAGCACGACGATCAGCGACAGGCCCACGGCGGAGTCAACGGAATAGCGGCCACCGACCCAGTTCCAGAAACCGAAGGCGTTGGCGGGGTCGATACCGAAGGCCTCGACCTTCTCGAGTGCGGTGGAAACGGCGACGAAGTGCTTTGCCACGGCCTCGGCGTTCTGCTCATCGGAGCCGTCGATGGCGCCCTGAGCCTTGAGCTGCTCGAGCATCCAGGTCTTGACCTCGCGGGCGTTGGTGAGGGTCTCGAGCGTGGTGAAGGTCTTGGAGACGATGATTACGAGCGTGGTCTCGGGATCCAGGCCCTTGAGCTTCTCGGCCTGGTCGTTGGGGTCGATGTTGGAGATGTAGCGGCAGTCGATACCGGCGTCGGCATAGGGACGCAGAGCCTCGTAGGCCATGACCGGGCCCAGGTCGGAGCCGCCGATGCCGATGGACACCAGATGCTCGATCTTCTTGCCGGTAACGCCCTTCCACTCACCGGAGCGCACGCGCTCGGCGAAGGCATACATGCGGTCGAGGACCTCGTGCACGTCGGCGACGACGTCCTGGCCGTCGACGATGAGCTGGCCCTTCTCGCTTGCCGGGCGGCGCAGCGCGGTGTGCAGGACAGCGCGGTCCTCGGTAGTGTTGATGTGCTCGCCAGAGAACATGGCGTCGCGGCGCTCCTCGAGCTTCACCTCGCGGGCAAGATCGCACAGCAGCTTGACGGTCTCATCGGTCACCAGGTTCTTCGACAGATCGAAGTGCAGGTCACCGGCGTCAAAGCTCAGCTTGTTCACGCGGTCGGCGTCAGCAGCGAACCAGGCCTTGAGGTCGATACCTTCGGCCTCGAGCTTCTCCTGATGAGCCTCGAGCGCCTTCCAAGCGGCAGTCGACGTAGCATCGATAGGTGCGGCAACAGTTGCCATAGAGTCCTCCTCAGCATACGGGCGCACGCCTCCATGCGCCCGGACATTCAGATGCCACTATTCTAGCGCAGGTCAAGACTACAATCAGCGAGCGTTGCCAATCGGCCCCCAAACGGCAACCGATTAAAAAGGGACAGGCTTATTTTGGCAGGTCAAACGCTTTACCAACCAAAAATAACCCGTCCTTTTATGGCAAATATTAGGCCGCGGCGCAGATGCTACCGAGCAACTCACGCAGAGGAGACCCGATGCCCTCCAGCAGTTCGGGTGCGATAATGGCAAAAACGGGAACCTCACCGGTGCCCACGACAGCAGGCGCCTTGCCCTCCGAGAGAATGCATCCATAAGGGACAAAACCGTCTTCGCCGGCATCGAGCGCCGCCATGCGACGCGCGAGCTCGCGCGCAAAGCCAGCAGTATCGGCATCGCCAATCGCCAGGACAAAGTCCACGCCCTCATCGGTTGCCAGGGCTACGGCCTCATCGACCAAATCGTCTCCCCCGTCGCCCCCGGCCGAACCGCAACGAAAGAGTACGCGTTCGAGCAGGGCACGATCGAGCGAGCCCAGCGCCGCCGAAACGAGCTCATCGCGCGTGTGCTTGTCGCCTCCCAGCACGACCAGTGCCTTGGTGCCGCCATAGTGGGCAACCAATCGCCCGCACCAGCGAGCCACATCCCCATCCGCAACCAAGCGCGTCGGCATACCAAACCCATAGTTGACCATTATCCCCACAACCCTTCCGTGCTTTATGGTGGTATCGATCGTTAGGCTCATGCTACGAAGCGAGCTTTTCCGAGCTGTTTCGCGCTCTTTAGGGCTGCGTTAAAACCCCGATGAAGCCGCACGACCATACTTGCCAAAAAGGGACAGATTTTGACGGTGTCCGTGCAAGCGGGTATTATCGAACAGGTATTCGATAAGAACATGTGTTTGATGGAAGGGCACGGATGGCGCACGAGCAGCACACCTATATCTGCATCGACCTCAAGACGTTTTATGCCAGCGTCGAGTGCGTCGACCGTGGGCTCGATCCGCTCACCACCAACCTGGTCGTTGCCGACGAATCGCGCGGACGCACGACCATCTGCCTCGCTATCACGCAGGCCATGAAGGACTTAGGTATTCACAACCGCTGCCGTCTGTTCGAGATTCCCGACGGCATCGACTGCATCAAAGCAGTGCCGCGCATGCAGCACTACATGGAGGTGTCGGCGCAAATCTACGGCATCTATCTGGAATACGTCAGCCCCCAGGACGTGCACGTCTACTCAATTGACGAGTGCTTTATCGACGTGACACCCTATCTGGACCTCTATCACACCGATGCGGAAGGCTTCGCCTGCATGTTGCGCGACGAGGTCCTGGCGCGCACCGGCATCACGGCGACGGTCGGCATCGGCCCCAACCTATTCCAGGCCAAGGTTGCACTCGATATCACCGCCAAGCACGTACCCAGCCGCATCGGCATACTCGACGATGAGACCTTTCGCAAGGAAATCTGGCCCCATCGTCCCATCACCGATATCTGGGGCATCGGCCCCGGCGTGGCAGCACGACTCGAAAAATACGGCGTCTACGATCTGATGGGCGTCGCGGCGCTCGACGAAAACCTGCTTTACGACGAGCTCGGCGTCAATGCCGAGTATCTCATCGACCACGCCTTCGGACGCGAGCCGACAACCATCGCCGATATCCAAGCCTATCGCCCGCAAGCAACTTCGACCACCACAGGACAGGTGCTCTCGAAGGGATATGCCTACGAGCAGGCCTACACCGTCTTGCGCGAGATGGTCGACAACGCCGTGTTGGACTTGATCGATAAGCACGTGGTCTGCGACAGCATCTCGCTCTTTGTGGGCTACGCGAGCGAGCGCGCCGACATACGCAGGCTTGATGCCAGCGGTACTGCACAATATGTGGACGGATGCGGACACCTGCGCTCGAGTACGTCGAGCATCGAACCCACCGCAACCGCCGGCCCCGAGCTCGCGCCCCGTGCTCCCAAGCCCGTCCAGCGCGATGACGAACGGCGCCGCCTGGTGCGCGAAGCGCAGGCAATCGATGGCATCTTTGTGGGAGAGCATGGTGGCAAACCGCGTGGTGGCTATGCCGCGCTCTTTGCGCACTCCAACGCCTCGCGCAAGCTGCCCGAGCGTACCAATTCGTTTAAGAAGATCATGGGCTATTTCGATGAGCTCTGGGCGCAGACTGTCGATCCCAAACGACCGGTCAAGCGCATCAACCTGGGCTTTAGCAATCTTGTGCCCGAGGAATTTGCCACCATCGATCTGTTCAGCGATATCGAGGCCGATGAGCGCGAGCGCGACCTGGCGCGCGCCGTCCTGGCCGTGAAAGGCAAGTACGGCAAGAACGCGCTCGTCAAGGGATTAAGCTTTACCGCCGGCGCCACCGCGCGCGAGCGCAACGATCAAGTTGGAGGACACCGTGCCTAAACCCAAACAACAGCCCATGCGCCCGCCGACCGCCTTCGAGCGCCTGGCGGACCCCGAGGGCAGACGCCGCGCAGCCGACCCCAACCTCACTGCCAACGGTGCCGTGCGCGCCAACCGCGCCGCACAGTTTATGCCCTTTGCCGCCCTCACGGGATACTACGAACTCGTGCGCAAGCAGGAAATCACCGTCGAGCAAAAACGTGAGCTCACGGAAGAAAAAGCCCTCGAGCTTTCGCAAAAGCTCGAGGGCCTCAAACGCGGCGACTTGGTGCGCGTCACCTATTACGATACGTACGGCTATCGTAGCCGCACGGGCATTCTCGACGAAGCGTTACCCGCATTCAAGCTGCTCAAACTCAGGGATATCGCCATCAACTTCGATGATATCCAGGACATTGAGCTACGCGGACGAGCCTAGCGACGAGAACGCTTGCGCAAGACGAGAGCAATGCCAAGCACTGCGGCAGCTGCAACCAGCAATCCCAAGACCAGCGTGAGGGTCGAGTCGCCAGCGCGAGGCAGCGAGCCGTCCTTCGGAGTCTTCTTAGCGGTCGTCGTGACGGTGGTCGTGGTGCTGCTCGACTGGTCGTTGCCACCCGTCTGGCTGCCGCCAGGCTGATCGCCGCCACCCGGCTGCGAAGGATCGGTGGGTTCCGTCGGATCCGGAGTACCGGGATCAACCGGATTCTCCGAATTCTCCTTGCGCTGGATCCAGACCTGGCAACCATAGAACGGGTTGGCGGTACCAAGGCACAGACCCTGGTTGGTCACCGCAAAGGTGCGCAGACCATGGTTATACGGATCGTTAAAGCCATTGGTCGTCAGCGTCGTAAAGTTCACGCCGTCCTCGGTCACATACATATCAAAGCCGCGCTCGGCATCGCGCAGGTAACACATGCACGTAAGGACACTCTGCAACTTCTTGAGGTTCTCCTCGCTCAGCAGCTTATCGAGCGCATCCTGAATATCGCTCGGCAGCTCGGTGCCATAGGCATCCTCGTACTGCTGCTTAAGGCTCTCATAGCTATCGAGCATGTCCTGATACTGGTCGGCAAAGGACTTGAAGTACGCGATCTCGCCATCGATCTTCTGGACATAAGCGGCGTCGTCCTCAAAGTCCTGGGACATCGTCGCGGCCTGATCGCAAAGACCGCCCGCGGCATCCTCCAGCGCATCGCTCAGATCGCCAAAGCCCTTAGCAACCTCGGTCTTCTCGTCATCGACATCGACGGCCTTGTTTGAATCATCAACCTCAGCAGCTTCGTTCGAATCATCGACCTCGACGGCCTCGTTTGAATCATCGTCCGCAAGCGTGTTCACGGGAACGATGGGGTCGTCAGGCGATTTCTTGTCGAGCAGGTGATCGAGCAGGTCCCTAAGGCGCTGAACCTGAGAGTCCCACTCCTCGGGCGTCATATCGATAATGTCGCCATTGGAGAACTGGCCGATCGGCTCAAGCAGGCTCGCGGTATCAAAGGTACCGATATACAGCTTGCCGTCGAACTTCTGCATGCGCCAAATGTACTGGTTCTCGTTTCGGCCAAAGCCCGAAGTCAGGCCGGAAATACCGCCCTCGGGGAACATGTCGGTGCGATCGCCAACGACGAGCTCCATGTTCTCGTCCTTGTCCATGCGATAGATGTTAACCGACTGCTCAAGATTGGCATTCACAAACGAGCAGTCAACGCCACCCATGCTGCTCTTGCCGCCCTCTTCGGTGTTGGATTTGTTGAACAGGATGCGCTCGAGGGCAATCTCCTCGTCGTTGTATTCACCGATATAGAGGTAGTCGTTGTAGACGATGAGGTTGGCAGCGCCAGAACGGGTACGGGCAGGATCGATGCCAAAGCAGTACTTTGCACCGTCCGTCTTCTGATCGCCGACAATGGGAGTCCACGAATAGCTGCCGTCGGCATTCTTGTCGCCACGGACCATGGCAAACGACTGCATGGAATTATCATCGGGAGCGTTCTCGGGCGTACCGGTGCAGATGGTCGCATAGAGATGGCCATTGTACGAGACCATATCCCAAATGGCGCCGCCGTAGATGCTGTCCTGATAGCGAATCGCCGGATAGCCAAACAGCGTCTCCGAGTTGGCAATCTCGGTGAAGCTGTCCTGGCCCTTCGAGGGGTCAGACGACGTCAGGATTGTCGACACAAAATTACCGTTCGCGTCTTTACCCACATTACTGATGACGAGCTGGCCATCATGGACGCACATGCCGCGGATACCGGTAGAAATGCCCTGCTTGTAGGCAGCACCGTAATCCTGCATGCTCGAAAGGCCCTGATAGACAACTTTGTACTCATCCGTCTTAGGATCGATCTCGTATACAGCAGGCAGGCCGCCTTTGCCGTCATTGGTCCTGACGCTGCCGCAGAAATAGAGCTTACCCTTATAGCTCACGGCATTGCGGAACAAAGGAGCGACGCCGTTGAGCGATTCAGAGAGTAGCAGCTTGGTCTCACCGGTCTTGGTATTGATCTTGACCAAGATGCCGCCGCTGTCCTTGTCGGCCGTGCCGTCCTCCTTCTGCTGTCCATAGAAGAAGGTACCGTTAAACATGGCCTCCAGCGTCAGGCGCATGGTTTCGACATCAAAGGAATCGCCCAGCGTGCTGTTCATGAGCGTCAGCGTGTTGCCCATCGCCGCATAGCAGGTGCCCACATAAAGCCAGTCACCATAGCTCGCAGCCGCCCAAGTGTAGCTCTGGCCGCGATCGCCTTCGTTGTTGGCCGTATTACCATCGGCGCCCGGAACGGCAACGGCACCGTTACCCTAGTAGTCGACGATGCCATCCGGCTGCGACGTTCCTACCGTAGGATGCGAGAGCTTCTCAAAGGAATACCCATTTCCCGCATTGTAGGTAACGGCACCCGATGCGTCTTCGGCGTGCGCCGGCAGCGGCGATACCAAGATAGCGGCAAGCGCTGCCACCAAGCCAAGTGTTCCCACTCGTCTCATAAGGTTATAGCCTCCCCTGTCCTAAAGCCCAGTTTTAGCATTCTTCATTTCTGTCCACGGTTAATTGCAATCTGAGCACAGCAATAATCAGTGTATAAATATACACCTGTAATTTTTTGGACGGGTTCATAGATGCTCGATTGGTAGCGAATTCCGCGCAAACCGTCACCAAACTCCACTTTTGCCGCATCTAAAGGTTATTTTTGCGCAAATTTTTGGATGCCGATAGTCACAATGGGCAGGAGGCTGGTACCCACCGGAGAGGGCAACGCCTACATTTTCATAACGTAATAGCCCGCACCCCTCACTGCCGTCTCGAGTGTGTCGCGATCAACCGGGCGCTTCGAGCGCACGCGTGCCGTGTGGTCCGCGTACGTTACCGTAGCCCACACGCCATCAAGCGCATTGAGGGCATTCGTCACATTCCGGGCGCAGCCGTCGCAACTCATGCCGCCGATAAGGAGTTCCTCACGATAGGGGTAGTGGGACTCGTCGGTGTCTGCCACCACAACCTTTTTGGCCTTCTTGCCGCTCGCACCATCGCTGCAGCAACTCTTCCCGTGTGTCGAAGCGGCAATGCGACGCAGTCCAAAAAACATGCCGACGGCAATGACGGTCAGCACGATGAGATTCGCAGGGTTGAGCAAGTCACTCATGCGTTCCCCTTTCAGTAGCACTATCTAGATACCCCCATGGGGTGTCCCCATCTTAACCCAAAATCATGTCCGTTCGGTCAATTAGTTTTCCTCTTCAAACTTTTTTGTTGACCATGGCTTACTTTCGTGTATAAGTTTTCCTAGGCTAACA
>CALGZY010000062.1 GCA_937934355.1 uncultured Collinsella sp.
CGACTCGCATAAAAAGCCTCCCATTTCTCATGTCCAAGAAATGGGAGGCAGTTCACTGGGCGAGAGGGGAGCCTTTCTTTGTGCCGGGGTTGTCTGGTCGGTCGTTTGTCTCGATCTGTAACAAGTAGAGGATCGAATTGGCTTTAGATGTTACAGAACGAGATTGAGTTGAGCCGCCTGTCCTTTCATCTCGATCTGTAACACGAAGGACTGATTTCGGCAGTTACCTGTTACAGAACGAGATTGTTTTAGCCGGCTTATCCATTTGTCTCGATCTGTAACAGTAGGGGCGGATTTCGGACGTTAGATGTTACAGATTGAGACGATTTAGTCGAGGCGGTTCACAGGGGCAACGCACGGGCACAAAAAACGGAGCCGTGTTGCCACGACTCCGTTCCTCAAGAGGATGGTAAGGGGAATGGGTTAGTCCAGGTGCCAGATCTCGTCGTTGTACTGGGAGATCGTGCGGTCGGACGAGAAGGTGCCGGCGTTGGCGATGTTGATCAGCGCCTTGCGCATCCAGGCGTCCTGGTCCTCGTAGTCGGCCAGCACGCGCTCCTTGGTCTGGATGTACTCCTCAATGTCGAGCAGGGCCATAAACCAGTCCTTGCCCCTAATGTCATCGTGCAGACGCTGCAGGCGCTCTGCGTTGCCGGTCGCCATAAAGGCGGGGTTGGTGATGAAGTCCACCAGCAGCTTGATGCCGGGCTTGCGGTAGAGCGCGCCGGCGCCATAGGTGCCGTCGGCGTAGAGCTGCTCGACCTGCTTGGACGAGGCGCCAAAGGTATAGATGTTCTCGTCGCCCACGAGCTCGGCAATCTCTACGTTGGCACCGTCGAGCGTGCACAGGGTCAAAGCGCCGTTGAGCATGAACTTCATGTTGGAGGTTCCGCTCGCCTCCTTGGAGGCCAGGCTGATCTGCTCGGAGATGTCGGCGGCGGGGATCACGCGCTCGGCAGCGGTGACGTTATAGTTCTCGATCATGACAACCTGCAGGTAGGGGGCCACGTCGGGGTCGTTTGTTATCCACTGGGACAGCGTCAGGATTAGATGAATGATGTCTTGGGCGATGGTGTAGGCAGGGGCCGCCTTGCCGCCAAAGATGATGGTGACGGGGTGCTTAGGCTTATTGCCGTTCTTGATGTCGAGATACTTCCAGATGATGTAGAGCGCGAGCATCTGCTGGCGCTTGTACTCGTGGATACGCTTGACCTGAACATCGATGATGGCGTTGGAGGGAATGGTCACACCCTGCTCGAGCGCCATGAACTGGCGCATGATGGCCTTGGCCTCGACCTTGGTGGCGGCCAGGCGCTCAAGAACGTCCTTGTCGTCGGCGAACTTGGCGAGTTTGCTCAGATCGCCGGTGCTGCGCCAGTCGGTGCCGATTACATCGTCGAGCAGGCTGGCGAGCGCGGGGTTGGCCCCATGGATCCAGCGGCGGAAGGTGATGCCGTTGGTCTTGTTGGAGAACTTCTCGGGATAGATCTCGTAGAACGGATGAAGCTCGGTGTCCTCCAGGATCTTGGTGTGGAGTGCGGCGACGCCGTTGATGGAGAAGCCAAAGTGGATGTCCATGTGGGCCATGTGGACGGTGTCGTATTCGTCGATGATGGCAACGCGCGGGTCGTCGTGCTCGGCCTTGGCAACCTCGTCGAGCTTGACGATGATGTCGGCGATGGCGGGCGAGACCTTCTGCAGGCTGGTGAGCGGCCACTTCTCGAGCGCCTCGGCAAGAATCGTGTGGTTAGTGTAGGCGACCATGGAGCGCACGATGGTCACGGCCTCGTCAAACTCGATGTCGTGCTTGGTGGTGAGCAAGCGAATGAGCTCGGGGATGACCATGGTGGGGTGCGTGTCATTGATCTGGACTACGGCGTAGTCGCCCAGGTCGTGCAAGTTGCTGCCGCGCTCGATGGCCTCGTCGATAAGGAGCTGGGCGGCGTTGCTCACCATGAAGTATTCCTGGTAGATGCGAAGCAGGCGGCCCTGCTCGTCGGAATCATCCGGATAGAGGAACAAGGTGAGGTTCTTGGCGATCTTGGTCTTGTCGAAGTCGATGGAGCTGCCGGGGACCAGGCCGTCGTCGACACTTGCCAGGTCGAACAGGCGCAGGCGGTTCTTGGTGGGCTGGCCGTAACCGGGCACATCGATGTTGACGAGCTTGGAAGTAACGGCAAAATCACCGAACTCGACGGTGTAGGAGCGGTCGTCGTCGATCAGGATGTCTTGCTCGCCAAGCCACTCGTCGGGGACGGCCTTCTGCTGGTTGTCGACAAAGCGCTGGCGGAACAGGCCGTAATGGTAGTTGAGGCCCACGCCGTCGCCGGTAAGGCCCAGCGTGGCGATGGAATCCAAGAAGCATGCGGCCAGACGGCCCAGGCCGCCGTTGCCGAGCGACGGTTCGACCTCGAACTCCTCGATCTTGTTGAGGTCGTGGCCCGCGGCGGTGAGCTGGTCCTTAACCTCGTCATAGATGCCAAGGTCGATCATATTGTTGATGAGCAGCTTGCCGATCAAAAACTCGGCAGAGATGTAGTAGAGCTTTTTCTTGCCGTTGTTGAGAGGACAGGCGGCAGAGCGCTCCTGCACGAGCTTGACCAGCAGTTTGTAAATGCGGCAGTCATCGAGCTGCTCGAGCGAGGTGCCAAAAGACTGCTCGGCGAGTTCCATGAGGTTAATTCGGGGCATGTTTTCTCCTGTGATGGGTTGTTTCATGTCTGCAATTCATAAGAAGCCCGCGCGAGGGATTGGAATGGCCTCGCGCGGGGAAAACGGACGCGTCCGCACGATGGGGTGGGGTCGGGCGCGGTGGCTCCTATTGGGGAAGCTCGATTTCGGCTTCCGACGGGATGCGGAAGTAGGTTTCGGTCCAGTCGGTGAGCTTGTGCTCGAGCTCGCGGGTGATGGCGCCATCGAGCATACGCCAGGTCCAGTTGCCGCCCAGGGTGGCGGGAGTGTTGATGCGCGCCTCGTTGCCCAGGTTGAGCAGGTCTTGCATGGTGTAGATACAGGTATCGCTCACGCTGGCGGCGATGGTGCGGTTGAGTGCATCGGCCATGGGCTCGCCTGCCTGCTGGTGGGTGTACAGGGCCGCCTGCTCGCGCTGGCGCGGGGTGGCCGTTCCCTCAAACCAACCGCGCGCCGTCTCGTTGTCGTGTGTGCCCACATAGGCGACGGTGTTGGCAATGTAGTTGTGCGGCAGGTAGTACGAGTTGGTACCCTCAAAGGCGAACTGCAGGATCTTCATGCCGGGGAAGCCAGAGTTGTCGCGCATGTCGATGACGCCGGGGGTGAGGAAGCCAAGGTCTTCGGCGATGATGGGCAGCGTGCCGAGCTTTTCCTCGAGCGTCTTGAAGAACTTGAGGCCGGGACCCTGCGTCCACGAACCGTAGGACGAATCGGGCGAGGAGAACGGCACCTCCCAATAGGCCTCGAAGCCGCGGAAGTGATCCAGGCGGATGACGTCGTACATGTCGAGGGCGGCGCGAATGCGGCCCTCCCACCAGGAGAAGCCGTCGGACTCCATGGCGTCCCAGTCGTAGATGGGGTTGCCCCAGTACTGGCCGGTGGCCGAGAACTGGTCGGGCGGCGTGCCGGCGACGCTCACGGGATTGCCGGCGGCGTCGATCTTAAAGAGCTCAGGCGTCGCCCACATCTCGACGGAGTCACGCGAGACATAGATGGGCAGGTCGCCGATGATGAGAATGTCGCGCTCGTTGGCATAGGCCTTGAGGCGGCTCCACTGGCGATCGAAGAAGTACTGCGTCATCTGGTGGTAGAGCATACGCGCCGGATGGTCGGCGCAGACCTTGGCGGAAGCCTCGCCGCGGGTGCGGAGCTCCGCGGGCCACTCCCAAAACGCCTTGAGACCGCACTCCTCTTTGACGGTCATGAACTCACAGTAGGGGATGAGCCAGTCCTCGTTGGCCTGGATAAAGTCATCGAAATCGGCCGGCTTGTCGGCAGCAAAGCGCTCAGCGGCGCGGTCGAGAATCTGACGGCGGCCGCCAAAGATAGCACCGTAGTCGACATTGCTGGGGTCGGATCCCAGATACACGCCATCGATATCGCGCTGCTCCAGATACCCTGCCTCGATAAGCTCGGCAAAGTCGATAAAGTTGGGGTTGCCTGCGCGGGCCGAGAACGACTGATAGGGCGAATCGCCATAGCTGGTCGTCGTAAGGGGCAGAATCTGCCAGTAATGTTGTTTGCACGAGGCGAGAAAATCGACGAAGTCGTAGGCATTCCAGCCAAAGCCGCCGATTCCGTATGGTCCGGGCAGAGATGAGACGGGCATGAGGACGCCGCTTGCACGCTCCATGAATGCGCTCACCAACCTTCTTGTTGTGGGGTCGGCCTGCCGATGGGTGTGCAGTCCGCCTCCGATGTTCTGATTCGATACGCCTATTGTAAAACATGTTGTTTAAACATGTACAGGCAAGATAAAAAAGTTGGTCGATTTTCGGCGAATGGTTACATGCCATGAAAAAGCCCCGACCTCACAACGTGAGATCGGGGCAAGAGCGGTATGTAGGTTTTGCTACTCGGCGTCGGCGAAGCCGTTGGGGTTGTGGCTCTGCCAGTTCCAGCTATCGCGGCACATGTCCGCGATGTCGTACTGGGCCTTCCAGCCCATCATGCGCTCGGCCTTGGAGGCATCGCACCAGTTGGCAGCGATGTCGCCGGCGCGGCGCTCGCGGATCACGTAGGGCAGCTCCTTGCCACAAGCCTTGGAGAAGGCGGCGACGACCTCGAGTACCGAGGTGCCGGTGCCGGTGCCCAAGTTAAAGATCTCGACGCCGGTCTTGCCGTTCATCCAGTTGAGGGCGGCCACGTGACCAGATGCCAGATCGCACACGTGGATGTAATCGCGCACGCCGGTGCCGTCGGGGGTGGGGTAGTCGTTGCCAAAGACCTGAACGGCCTCGAGCTTGCCCACGGCGACCTGGGCGACATAGGGCACCAGGTTGTTGGGGATGCCCTTGGGATCCTCGCCGATCAGGCCCGACGGATGGGCGCCGATGGGATTGAAATAACGGAGTAGCACGACGTCCCACTCGGGGTCGGCGGTGTGGACGTCCATAAGGATCTGCTCGATCATCCACTTGGTCCAACCATAGGGGTTGGTCGCGGGCTTCTTAGGATCCTCCTCGGTGACGGGCGGGTTGTCCGGGTCGCCGTAGACGGTCGAGGAGCTCGAGAAGATGATGGACTTGCAGCCATGGTTGCGCATGACGTCGATGAGCACCAGGGTGTTCTCGATGTTGTTGTGGTAGTACTCGACGGGCTTGCTCACCGACTCGCCGACGGCCTTAAAGCCGGCAAAGTGGATGACGCGGTCGATCTGATGGGTATCGAAGATCTTGTTCATCGCATCGCGGTCGAGCACGTTGGCTTCGTAGAAGGTGAGGTTCTTGGCGGCCTCGTCGCCCACGATGGTCTTGACGCGGTCGACGGCGACGGCGCTGGAGTTGGAGAGATCATCGACGATGACGACCTGGTAGCCACCCTCGAGCAGCTGAACGACGGTGTGCGAGCCGATAAAGCCGGCGCCACCGGTAACGAGGACACAGGTGTCTTTGGGGTCGAGTGCTTTGGACATGTAGTCTCCTATCGAATCAGGAACACTTCTTCAGGGGAGTATAGCGCAGGCAGGGACGCCCAAATCGTGCGCTGTAGGAAAAGCAGAGGATTGTGCTAACGTACTCATAGAAGAGCTTGCGTACGCATAACCTGATCTTTGGCATTTGCTTACGAGCCGCTGACCTTGCAGTTTCCTGCCGTTCGTGGAAATCGTTGGGACGCGCCATATGTACGCTAATATGTATGAGTTGAGCGACATATAAATAAGCATGTAACGGAGTACATATGTCACCAAACAGCGATTCCATCCTTTCCCAGGAGCTCTCGCGCCGCACTGCCCTCAAGGCCCTGTTCGGTGCCGCTTCTGCGGCAGTTCTTTTTGGCCTGCCCGCTCGCGCCCATGCGGCGGAGGCTTCCAAAGAAACCACCGATAAACTGAATGCCGCCCAGGCCCAGCTCGACGAGGTTCAGGCCCAGCTCGACAGCATCGCAAATGAGTATGCGGCGCTGGCCAACAAGAATGCCCAGACCCTCAACGACATCGAGAATGTCCAGGGCAAGATTGACGACACGCAGGCCCAGATCGATGAAAAGAAGGCCGAGCTCAAGAAGAAGCGCAACGACCTTTCCGATCGCGTGGCCGCCAGCTACAAGTCCGGCGGCACGAACATCCTGTCGCTGCTGCTGGCCTCTGGCTCGTTTGAGGAACTCGTCGCCAACGCGCATTACGTTGAGAAGATCAACAAGAGCGACCGCGACGCCATCGAGGACATTCAGACCATCCAGGAAGAGCTCGATGCGCAAAAGACCGAGCTCGAGTCGCAGAAGGCCGACTTAGAGAAGCTCAAGGACCAGCAGACTGCCCAGATGCAGGACATGCAGGCCAAGCAGCAAGAAGTCCAGACCGTGCTGAACGGTCTTTCCGACGACGTCAAGGAGCTCATGGCTCAGCGCGATTCCGAGATCCTCGCTGCTGCCCAGGCTGAGGAGGCCGCTAGGAAGGCTGCCGCTGCCGCGGCTGCCGCGAACAAGAACAATTCCTACTCGGGTGGTTCGAGCTCGGGTGGCGGATCGTATGCGCCCGGAACTCCGCAGCAGAATGCCGGCTCGGGCAAGCAACAGGCCGTCGTCAACGCGTGCTACTCCACGCCTTCGCCGGGCCAGAACTGGTGCGCGGCGTGGGTCACCAATGTCTTCCGTAACGCCGGCGTTGGCTACTTTGGAGGCAATGCGTGCGACATGTTTAACGCCTGGTGCTATAGCTCCGACCGCTCGGCGCTGCAGGTGGGCATGATCGTGGCCGACTCATCGCATAGCGGCACCGGCATGCCGGGTCTGATCTATGGCCACGTGGGCATCTATGTTGGCGGCGGCATCGTCATGAGCAATGAGGGCGCCATTACGTCTAAGTCGCTTGATTCGTTTATTAGCTTCTATGGCACTGGCTCTGGCGTGCGTTGGGGCTGGCTTGGCGGTATTGCGCTGTCGTAGCTGCGGTTTGAAGTAAGTTGGTCCGTGGCTGCCCGAAAGGCATTAGGTTGCCTGCTCGGACAGTCCTGCTCGCACGGAGAGCACATTAAGTGCTCTCCGGCTCGTGCGGAACTCGCGATCAACCTAATGCCTTTCGGGCAGCCACGGACCTCTCGGGTCCAATACGTCACACACCGGACTGGTTTATCTGAATTAAAGAAAGTGAAGGCCCCTTTCGGGGCCTTCTTTTTATAAAAATTCGCCTACTCGGTGGACTTCGGGTTCTAGGTCTACGTTGAATTGGTCTTTGACGGTTGCCTGGATGTGGCGGATGAGTTCGTCGACGTCGGCGGCGGTGGCGTGGTCGGCGTTGACGATAAAGCCGCAGTGCTTTTCGCTTACCTGCGCGCCGCCAACGGCGTGTCCTCGCAGGCCGGCATCCATGATGAGCTTGCCGGCAAAGTAACCCTCGGGGCGCTTGAAGGTGGAGCCGGCACTCGGCATGTCGAGCGGTTGCTTGTCCTCGCGACGCTGACGGTAGTCGTCCATGTCGGCCTTGATCATCGCGGCGTTGCCCGGGGCGAGATTGAAAGTGGCCGAAAGCACGATAAAGCCGTCGTCGGCGATGCGGCTCTTGCGATAGCCCAGGTTGAGCTCGTCGACATCGAATTCGATGATGTTGCCGCTGCCGCGGGTGCCGTCGTCGAGCTGGCGAGCGGGTTTGTAGACGCGCACGGACTCCAGCACATCGGCCATGCAGGCACCGTAGGCACCGGCGTTCATGTAGCAGGCGCCGCCGACCGATCCGGGGATGCCCGAGATGGGCTCCATGCCGGTGAGACCGGCCCCGGCTGCCGCAGCGGCGACATCGGAAAGCAAGGCGCCGGCTGCCGCCGTGACGTGCGTGCCGTCGACCGTAATGTCGGAGAGTCCCTCGCCCAGCGCCACGACGACGCCGCGGATGCCCTTATCGCCGACGAGCAGGTCGGAGCCGTTGCCCACGATGGTGAGCGGCAGGTCGCAGCGATAACAGGTGTCGAGCGTGGCGACGAGGCCCTGCTCGGTATCGGGCGTGACAAAGACGTCGGCCGGGCCGCCGATCTTAAACGTGGTGTGCTCGCGCATGGGCTCGCTCATCAACACGTTGTCCTCGCCGGCAACGCCAGCGAGCGCGCACAGCAGGTCCTCGTTAAAAAAGTCGTTCTCGTGCATACGAATATCCGCCTTTTGGTGGTCGTTGTCATCAATCGATTGCAATATACCCCACCCGGACGGATTTGGTGCGCTGGCGGCGATAAAACAGCCGTCTACCGGATTGGTAAAGTGTTTATCACCGAGGTAGAGGGGTAGTCGCTATACTTTCAAGAGATTGCGCGTAAACCCGGAAGGAGCGAGATGGCCAACAAAGTCACCCTCAAGCAGATCGCCCAGGAGGTGGGGCTTTCCCCCTCGTCGGTCTCGCTTGTGCTCAATAATCGGCCCTGTCGCATCTCGGAAGAAAACCGCAAGCTCATCAAAGAGGTCGCGGCGCGCAACCACTATGTTCCCAACCAGATCGCGCGTAGTCTGGTCATGCGCGAGTCGCGCACCCTGGGCCTTATCGTCCCTAACATCGAGAGCCGCTTTTTTGCCTCGCTCGCCGGTAGCCTGGAAAAGCGCTGCCGTGAGGACGGCTATGCGCTCTTCATTACCAGCTCGGGTGGAAGTGCCGACGACGATCTGGAGCTGCTGCGTCAGCTGGTAACGCGCGGCGTTGATGGCGTCTTCCTGGTTGTGGGCGACGAGTTCTCCGACGACCGCGCCCTGCGCGAAGAAGTCAGCCATCTGCCTATCCCTGCCGTGATGGTCGACCGTGCCATTGAGGGGCTCGAGTGCGACAAGGTGATGTTCGACCACGAGATGGGTGGCTACATGGCCACTCGCTATCTGATCGAGCAGGGCCACCGTCGCATTGCCTGCTTGGTTAACGCGCGCCGTTCCAATACGGGGCGTAAGCGACTTGCCGGCTATGAGCGCGCGCTGCGCGAGGTTGGCCTGCCTATCGACGCACGTTTGGAGTTTGAGAGCGAGTACTACATTCCGAGTGCCTACGAGGCCTCGGAGGCGGTGCTCGCAACTGATGCCACCGCTGTGTTCGCAAGTTCGGATAACATCGCCCTCGGTCTGCTCAAGCGCTTGCACGAGATGGGGAAGAGCATCCCGGGCGATATCTCGGTGGTGAGCTATGACAACTCGGCGGCCGACGTTCTCTTTGAGCCGGCGCTGACCGCCATTGAGCAGGATCCTGGTGTCCTTGCGGAGCATGCTTTTGGCTGCATGTCCAAGCGTCTTGCCGGTAGGGGCGGCAGGCGTGCCGAAGAGGTCGTCCTGGAGCCGGCGCTTATCGTTAAGGGCAGCGTGCTCGAACTTACCGAATGTAGCTAAGCGTACTTGTTTGTTTGCATAGATTGCATGCGGAGTGTCCGCTATTTGCCGGCGGGGCCGGGGTGCCTGCCTTGTTTTGAGAAGTTCGCGGAGCCCACTTCTCAAAACAAGGCAGGCACCCCGGCCCTCGTCCGTTAACTCTTCCGCTGGGCGAGCCTTAGACGCCGCGCACCGATAGGGTAAGGCAGCGGCTTGAAATTGGTGCTATATTCAGCTTGAGTTGTTTAATGCTAGTACGGGAGGCTGATATGGGGCTGTTCAAGAAGAAAAACCCGCAGGATGCCTTTGATCCCGATGTGTTTACCATCACGGATACGATTTTGGACCCGCCGCGGTTTACATTTTTGCCGGCCATCTACCAGGATGCCACGCGCCGCAAGTGGGCCGTGCATCAGCGCGGCGGCGAGCCGAAGATTTTTGACTATGCGGACGTGTTGCAGTGCGAAGTGGCCGAGGCGGGCGATCCGGAGGCCGAAGAAGCGGTCTCTAAACAGGAATTTGCCCAGCGTATCCTGGCAAATCCTGCCAAGGCAGCAAAAATAAATGCTGCCAAGCGTAATATGTGTCTTGGTATGGGCGTTGTTGTGGCGGTTCAGACGGGAAAAGACGAGGTTTCCAAATTAGAGATTCCCGTTATGACCGACGAGGTCAAACGCGATTCAAGTCTATATAAGTCGTATCGGAATGTCGCCGAGAAGATCAAGGCCGAATTTGATGCCATGGGAGGGCTGACCTAATTTTGGCGGCATACGTGTCTGAATGAGGAGTCTGTGCAATGGCAGGCGAATCTTATGCAATTCCCCCCAAAGATCGTGCTGTTGAGGGAATTCTTTGGTATATCCAGCACCATCAGCTTGCCGGCGGCGATCGCCTGCCGGCCGAGCGCGTGCTGTGCGAAGAGATTGGCGTTTCGCGTACGGCGTTGCGTGCCGGTATCACGCGGCTTATCTCGTGTGGAACGCTCGAGAGCCGTCGCGGATCGGGCACGTATGTGTGTCCTCCCAAGCCGCTGAATATCTTCCAGGAAACGTATAACTTTTCCGATGCTGTGCGGACTGCCGGCCTGCACCTCTCTTCTCGTCTGGTTTCCACCGGGACCATCGAGGCGGATGAGGCGCTTGCCGACAAGCTTGGGGTGGCTGTAGGCGCTCCCTTGCTCCGCATGCAGCGCGTTCGACTTATTGAGGGCGAGCCGGCGTCAATCGAGACCGCTCACGTTAACCTGTCCCTGTGCCCATCGCTTCCCGAGCACGATTTTGAGTGTGAGAGCCTTTACGATGTCTTGCTCAAAGAAGGTGGCGTGCGTGTTGAGCATGGACGTGAGCATATCTCCATCTCGCGTTTGAACGTCGAAGAGGCCGAGCTGCTCCAGCAAGAAGAGGGAACGCCGGTGTTCTATGAGAGCACGATCGAATTTGATAAGGACATGCGTTTTGTGGAGCATTGCAAATCGGTGATTTTGCCCACAAAGTTCCGCTTTGCCGATAACGGTGAAAAGAACGGCATGAGGAGCGTGGCAGGTGAACAATGGCTGAAACAGTAGATGCCACCCCGGTTTATATGCGCATACGACGTCGCATTGAAGAGCGTATCGAACGCGATATATATCCCACGGGTTCCATGATTCCGTCCGAAAAAGACCTCGCCGAGGAATTTGGTACGACACGCTTGACCATCCGGAGTGCTGTCGATGAGTTGGTTCGGCGCGGGCAGATTCGTCGCGTCCGCGGAAAGGGCGCGTTTGTGGCACAGAAAGTGCCCGTTGCCTACGAGCGAACAGGAGGCTTTCGCGAGTCGGTTCGTGCTTCGGGCGGCGAGCCGTCCGTCCGTATCCTCGCGCGTTCCAAGCGTTATGCGGGCCCTTATTATGCCAACCTGTTTGGCATTGCCGAGGACGATTTGCTGTATTCGATTCGGCGTTTGAACTTCGTCAACGGTGATCCCGTATCGATTGAGATGGCGTTCATCCCGTGCCTGCTGTTTCCCACAATCGAAGATATTGACGTGTCGGTCTTCAGTTTGTACGAGACCTATGAGATGTTGGGCCGAAAGCCGGTCATGGCACAGGAGAAGCTCGATATCGAGGCGGTGGGTGCACGCGACGCGGGCTTGCTTGGCTTGGAACAAGGGGATCTTGTTTTGCTTTTGGAATGCGTGAGCTATGACGCGAGCGGTCAGGCTATCGAGTATGTAAAGTCCTTCAATCGTGGCGATGCGGGCGGCTACACCTATACGTACTAGCTGGGGCTTTGCATCGCGCGCGGTAACAGCCGGTCTGTTTGGGCAATTTGACCGACTGTATATACAACCTTACATGGCTCAAAATCGACCGTTCGCCGAAGGGGATAAATTAATCGACAAAGAGGTATCAAAAAGCCGTAACCTGTAACTGTGATTGGTATCAAATACTAATGATTTGTAACGAGGTGAGACGATGAAGATGCTCGATTACGTTCAGCTTGCCCATGTGCGTATGGGGGAGAACCTCGAGCGTTCGTCTGAGCTGGTAGCGCAGCTCGTTGATATTTTCCAGTCCGGTTCTTTTGACGCACTGCGCATCGTTGCTTCGGGTTCGTCGCGCCATGCTGCGGATTGCACCCGCGATTTCCTGCAAGATACGCTGCAGATGCAGGTGTCCGTTGTGAC
Source organism: uncultured Collinsella sp. (assembly GCA_937934355.1). The sequence goes on from CALGZY010000062.1 coordinate 12,127, forward strand.
GCCCGAGGCCTTCGTCGATTTTGAACACACCTATCCACAGCATGCGCTCAACATTGCCGTTTCGCAGAGTGGCTATTCGACCAATACGATCGCGGCTCTTGATTACATGCGCGCACACGATATGGCTGCAGTTGCGCTCACGGCAAACGTCGAGGCACCCATCAAGGAACACGCCGACATCGTTCTTGACTACGGTGTGGGTGTCGAGTCGGTGGACTTTGTGACTCTGGGCGTCGAGGTTCTCGTTGAGTACCTGGTGCTCTTTGGTATTTACGGCGGTCAGGCGCGCGGAACGATTGACGCCAAGGGCGTTGCTCAGCGTCTTGATGGCCTGCGCGAGGCTATCCAGGCTAATGCCGTGATGTGCAAGACCGCCGAGGCATATGTCCAAGACCACATGCTCGAGCTTTCTGAGCACACGCCCGCTATGGTCGTCGGCAGCGGCCCCAACTACGGTGTTGCCGAGGAGGCGGCGCTCAAACTGAGCGAGACCATCAAGATTCCTGCCATGCATCACGAAGGCGAGGAGTTCGTCCACGGTCCCGAGATGCAGATTGTTCCGGGCTACCTGGTGTTTATTGTCGACGATTCGCAGGGGTCGGAGCGTCTTGCGAATATCGCCGATGCGCTATCGAACGTTACGGCAAAAACGGTGCTGCTCACGGCCCATCCCAAGGGTAGGGCTCACGAGGTTGTGGTGCCTCAGGTGGCTCCGCTGCTCAGTGCAATTCCCAATCTCGTGTTCTTCCAGACGATTGCGGCAATAATCGCCGAGCGTCTGAAGTCATGGGACGTTCACCCGTATCTCGATGCTGTCTCCAAGCAAATGGAGGTCAAGGCGGAGGGCTACGAAGAGTCAGTCAATGCGCTTAAGGCCAAAGCGGCCGAGTGTTACGGAATGTAAGCGGGTTTTGATGCCCGTTGGCATGGGGGATGTGGAAACAACCCCAGAAAGGAGAGACAAATGAAGGAAACCGAGAAGATCGAGATCATGCATTTCGACCAGGAGGGCTATCTCGAGGACGGTAAGGCGCTCTACGAGACCGGCAAGAAGATGACCGCGCTCGCCGACAAGGTCGCCGACGAGGGCTACGACGCCGTGTTCCTGATGGGCGTCGGCGGCACCTGGGACGAGCTCATGCAGCTCGAGTACCTCATGAACAAGTTCGGCGACCGCGACCTCGAGGTCTA
>CALGZY010000063.1 GCA_937934355.1 uncultured Collinsella sp.
TCGGCCGGATCGGCTTGCTCGAGCGGCAGCATGGACCCGAGCCACGTGCTCAGCGCCATGGGCATTGGTCGCGAGCAGGCGCTGGGCGCACTGCGCATCTCATTCGATGATCGCGTGAACTCTGCCGACCTGGACGACTTTGCCCAGACACTGCTTTCGATCGTAGGTGCCGCATGATCGTCTCCGAGCTTGAACGTGCGCTGCTGGCGCGCTACCCCAAGGCGGACGCCGAGGGCTGGGATCATGTTGGGCTATCTGTGGGAGATCCCGCTGCCGAGATCCGCGGTGTTGCCTGCGCGCTCGACGCGACCGAGGCCAACGTGCACCGCGCTCTCGAGGCCGGCGCTAACGTGCTGCTGACGCATCATCCTATCTATATCAAGGCGCCCGAGGCCTTTTGTCCGGCCGATTCCGCGCGTCCCCAGTGCAGCGCTGCACTATACGAGGCAGCTCGTTGTGGCGTGAGCATCATCTCGCTTCACACCAACCTGGACCGCTCGCACGAAGCGCGCGTTCGTCTGAGTGAGCTGCTGGACGCCGAGCGCATAAGCTCGCTGGAGTATGTGAACGAGCCTAAGCTCACCGGTTTGGGCGCACTCGCGACCCTCCACGACGCCTGCAACCTGTGCAATCTCGCCAACCGTGCCGCCACGGCCTTTGGCAGCGACCCGCGCGTATGGGGCGATGCCGAGCACCCGTGCCGCACCGTCGCCATTCTTGGCGGCTCCCTCGGCGATTTTGGTGAGCTTGCCATCGCCGCGGGCGCAGATGTTATTGTGACCGGAGAGGCCGGCTACCACGTGGCTCAGGACCTTGCCTTGCGTGGTCTGAGCGTGATTCTGCTCGGCCACGACCGCTCCGAAGAGCCGTTCGTGGATATCTTGATGAACTCTGCAGTTGACGCCGGGGTCGACCCCCGACATACGATTAAAATACTGAACCCTTGCCAATGGTGGACTGTGACAAAAGGAGAGAACTTATGAGCGCCGGCGCTACGCTACTCAAGCTGCAACAGATCGATTTGGAGCTCGCCCGCAACAAGAGCGAACTTGCCAATATGCCGGAGCTCAAGGAGCTCGCTTCCAAGCGCAAGACCTATGTGAAGCTCAAGTCCGAGATGACCAAGCTCTACGCCCAGCGCAAGGATCTGGACATTGAGCTCGACGACCTCAACACCACCGAGATCCAGACCAACAACGCTATCGAGGCTGCCAAGAAGCGTCACGTCGATGGTTCTGATTACCGCGAGGTGCAGGACCTGGAGAATGAGCTTGCCACCCTGGCAAAGCGTCTGGACAAGATCGAGCACACCAGCAAGGACGTCATCGTCGCCCATAAGGAAGCGCTCGACCGCGAGGCTCGCGCGCAGGCCATCATCGCCAAGTTCGAGGAGGGCGTGAAGGCCGATACCAAGGCCGCTCGTGCCAAGGCCGCCGACCTGCAGGCCCAGATTGACGCCGCCACCAAGGAGCGCACTGCGCTGGCTGCCACGCTGCCGACTGACGTGCTCACCGATTACGAGCGCCTGCTCAAGCAGTTCCGCGGCCTGGCCGTCGAGACCATCAAGGGCAACATTCCCACCATCTGCCGCACCGCGCTGCAGGCATCGTCCATGAGCGACCTCAACCACGACGGTAGCGAGATCGCGCACTGCCCGTATTGCCACCGCCTGCTGGTGCTTCCGAGCAAGGAAGCTTAAACGATGGCGGCGCCCAATAATTCAATGCAACTTGAGGGAAAAACGATCCTGCTGGGCATTACCGGCGGGATCGCCGCCTATAAGTCGTGCAATATCGTGCGCCTGCTGCAAAAACGCGGCGCGCGCGTCAAGGTCGTTATGAGCGAGCATGCCACGGAGTTTGTGGGCCCGCTCCCCTTCCGCGCGCTCACCAACGAGCCGGTCGCGGTAGGTCTGTTCGACGATCCCTCCGACCCCATCCACCATATCTCGCTGGCGCAGGAGCCCGACCTGGTGGTCGTGGCACCCGCGACGGCCAATATCATCGCCAAGATGGCCAACGGAATCGCCGATGACCTGATTTCCACGACGCTGCTCGCCACGCCGCGACCCATCGTGATCGCACCCGCTATGAACAACGGCATGTGGAAGGCGCCGGCGAC
>CALGZY010000064.1 GCA_937934355.1 uncultured Collinsella sp.
TACGAAACCGTTCTGTAACAAAAGGAGTCCCATGGATCGCAAAAAAGCAATCGCGCTCTCATTTTCCGTTCCCGTCGCATGGGGCTTTTCGTACCCCCTCATGAAGATCGGCATGGACAGCATGAACGCCACGAGCATCGTTGCGCTGCGCTGCATCATCGCCTTTGTGGCCTGCCTTTTGCTCTTCCACAAGCGCGCTTTCCGCATCAACCGCGACCTTATGGTCCGTGCCGCCATCATCGGCGCCATTATGGCAACCGAGCTCACCTGCATGTGCTTGGGCTCTAGCCTCACTTCTGCCTCCACTGCCGGCTTTTTGCAGAGCCTGACGGTCGTGATCGTGCCGTTTGCCAACGCCGCCCTGCTGCGCCGCGCCCCCGAACGCAAAGTGCTCGTCGGCACCGCCATCGTCACCTGCGGTATGTTGCTGCTCTCGGGCGCCGACTTCACCAGCCTGAACCCAGGCGCGCTCATCATGCTGCTCTCCGCCTTTGTCTATGCCGGCCATATCATTGTGGCGAAGCGCTTTGTCGAAGATATCGACCCGCTGGCTCTGGGCGTTTGGCAGCTGGGCTTCGGCGGCTTGTTCTCGGGTATCGCCGCATGCGTCTTTGGCGGTTTCACACTTCCCAGTACGCCCAGCGAGATCGTGGTCGTCGTCGCGCTCGCACTCATCTGCTCTGCCTACGGCTTTATCACCCAGACGCTCGTGCAGCCCCACGTGCCCGCCGAGACCACCGGCTTCGCCTTCTCGCTTGAGCCGGTCTGCTCCGCTGTCTTTTCGTTCTTCCTAGTCGGCGAGGTCCTGAGCCCCATCGCCTTCTTTGGCGCCGCCCTCATCCTCACCGGCGTCATGGTGGCAACCGTCGAGCTTCCACGCCTTCGCGCACATGGACAGGCTCGCATGGCAGGAGCGCCCGAGCACGTCTCGTAGACCCCACTCTTCATACAGCCGTGGCATAAAGGCAACCGGTGCGCCTTTACAATAGATACCGACAGAGCATCTGACGTAAAGGAGCCCCATGGACGCCGCGACCCGCGACCGCAACATAGCAACTTGGTTGGGCGATGCGCCACAGCCGGTACGTGACACTACGAACCAGCTGCTCGAACGCATCGCCCTTTTACGTGCCGAGCAGACCATCTACCCGGCACAGGACGACATCCTCAATGCCCTCGCCTACACGCCGGCCGACCAGGTCAAAGTTGTCATCTTGGGTCAAGACCCCTATCACGGACCCAACCAGGCCATGGGGCTGTCGTTCTCGGTCCCCGCGACGCAAACCAAGTTGCCGCCGAGCCTGCGCAACATCTATAAGGAACTCAAAGCCGATCTGGGCTGCCCCATTCCCGCCACGGGAGACCTAACCCCATGGGCACAGCAGGGCGTCCTGCTCCTCAACACTACGCTCACCGTGCGCGAGCATGCCGCGAACTCGCACGCCAAGCTAGGCTGGAGCACGCTCACCGACTACATTATCGAACGCTGCTGCCAGCTGCCCCAACCGGTAGTCTTTTTGGCATGGGGCCGCTTTGCCCAGCAGATGGTCGAAGGCAAGCTCGCCGCGATCGGTGCGGGCAAGGCAACCGGCAAGTTCTGCCTGGCATCCACGCACCCCTCGCCGCTTTCGGCCAACCGTGCCACGGCAGAACTCCATGCCTTTATGGGGTCGCGCCCCTTCTCTGCTGCCAATCGGCTACTCGAACAGCACGGCTCGACCCCCGTCAACTGGACTTGCCTCGGCTAAAAACCGATACATCAAAAATAGCGCCCGACGGCTTCCCATCGGGCGCTTTTCCTATTCGGGCCAAATAAATTGTGTGCGGCCGGCCTCGCCGCCATCGATCAGCAGGCTCTGCCCGGTCATAAACCGGTTGGTCACGCCCACAAAGTAGATCCACTCGGCAATCTCTTGGGCAGTGGCCCAGCGCCTAAGCGGCGTGAGCTCCATAATCTGGTTCCACAGATGTTCGTCTTCCATCACGCAACGGTTGAGCGGCGTGATAACGCCACCCGGGTCCACACTGTTGGCGATGGCCTGCGGCGCCAGACGGTTTGCAAGGTTCTTGGTGTAGGCGATAACGCCGCCCTTGCTGGCGGCATAGGCGGGAAACTCCGATCCCGTATGCCCACTCGCCGACCCCACATTGACCACGGATTTGATAGCCGGCGCCGGCTTGGCGGCAAGCCCCTCCCCCACAAAGGCATAGCGCTCGGTCACGTTGATGGTGCCACACAGGTTGGCGGCGATGTCGTCGGCCGAATCCTGCGTACCGGCAACGTTCACGATCACCTGGGGTTCAAGGTCACCTGGAAACGAGTCAGGCTCGCGGACATCAACAATCAGATGGCGGTAGCGCTCGTGTTTGATCGCCGCCGGCAAAAGATCAAAGCCCACGACCTCGTGGCCCTCGTCCAAAAAGCGCTGCACGCACGCGGCTCCGATACCGCCCGAAGCGCCCGTGATCAAAACCCGCATACTTGCTCCTTAGGCGGTTGCGTGGCGCTCGAGGTACTCGGAACCCACATTCTCGCGCTCCCAGCCGCGCACGACCTTGTAGCCCACGGGGCTCAGGAAGACCTCGCACAGCAGCTCGGCAACAGCGCCGGTCAGCGAGCACATAAGAACCTGCACCCAGGTCCAGCCAAAGAACGTGTGACTCACCACAATGGCAAAGACCAGGTTGTCGATAAACTGGCCAACGCCCGTGGACACATAGGAGCGGAAGGCAAAGCTCGCAAAGTTATTCTTTTTGAGCATACGGCCAAGCGACTGGTTGAGCGTGGAGTTAACCACGGCAGAAACGAGCATTGCCAGCGAAGAGCCCAGCACCACGTACCAGGTGCCGCCGATGGTGGCGTTAAGGGCAGTGTTGACCTCGATCATGCCCGTGTCGTAGTAGGCGCCCCACATGCCGGGCGTGAGCGAGCATGCCCAAAAGCACAGGCTCACGGCCAGGTTGACCAGCAGCGCGAGGATAGAGATTTTGATGGATGCCTTGGCGCCAAAGCGCTTGCAGATCATGTCCTGGCACAAAAACGAGACCCAGCTCACCACAAAGCCGCAATCGAGTGCCAGATACGGCAGGCTGATAAGCTCTTTGTTGGCCAGCAGGTTCATCATGATGACGCTCACGAAAAACAGCGAAACCGTTGCCGCGGGAATGCTCCGCAACAGGACCTTGTAGTCCTCCATGACCTTCTTGATCATTATGTACTCCTTTGGTTTTAGGTTTAACGAGCAGGATATCGGACCCGAACTGCTCGGACGCCCCGGTCTTGAGACGACGGTGGGTATGATAGCCGCTCACACGGCATCAGGCAAGCAATCGGCGCGGCAGCCCCGCAGGGCCACCGCGCCGATGCGTTAAAACGCTACGTTGCCAAACTCCGACAGGATAAGGTCGGGATTGTGGTCGGTAGCCCAATCCACGTTCCACGGGCTCGTGAACAGCAGCAACTTACCGCCGCGCATGTCCTCGACGCGCAGGGTGTCGCGCGTGAGCGAAAGAGCCGGGATATCGATGCTGTCGGGGTCGTTCTGGATCCAGCGGATGTCCGTATAGGGCAGCGGCTGACGACGAACCTCAACACGGTACTCGGCCTTGAGGCGGCGCTCGAGTACCTCAAACTGCAGCACGCCGACCACGCCCACAATGACGCTCTCCATGCCGGCACCCAGCTCGCGGAAGATCTGGATGGCACCCTCTTGGGCAAGCTCCTCCATGCCCTTCACGAACTGTTTGCGCTTGAGCGTATCGACCTGCGTGATGCGGGCGAACATCTCGGGAGCGAACGTCGGGATCTGCGGGTACTGCACGTGGCGCTTGCCGGAGCACACGGTGTCGCCGATGCTAAAGATGCCCGGGTCGAACAGACCCACGATATCGCCCGCGTACGCCTCGTCCACGATGGCGCGGTCATCGGCCATCATCGACGTGCCCGTAGCGAGCTTGAGCTTGCGGTTGCCCTGCATATGGAAGGCGTCCATGCCGCGCTCGAACTTGCCCGAGCAGATGCGCACAAAGGCGATGCGGTCGCGGTGGTTCTTGTCCATGTTGGCCTGGATCTTAAAGACGAAGCCACTAAAGTCGTCGCGGCAAGGATCGACCGGCTCGCTGGTGAGCGTGTCGGTGTAGGCGCGCGGCGTCGGGGCCAGACGCAGGAACTCCTTGAGGAAGGGCTCCACGCCAAAGTTGGTGAGCGCCGAGCCAAAGAACGCCGGGCTCAGCTTGCCGCAGGCCACGGCATCCAAGTCGAGCTCGTCGCCGGCGCCATCGAGCAGCTCGATGTCGTCCATTAGGTTCTTATGGTTCTCCTCGCCGATGAGCTCGTCCATGGAAGGATCGCCCAGCTCGGCCTCGACCTCGGCGACCTTCTTGGTGGCGTTGGCGTGGCCGTCGCCCTCAAAGGCGATAACGCGACGGGTCTGACGATCGAACACGCCGCGGAAGTTGCGGCCGCTGCCGATCGGCCAGTTCATGGGATACGTATTGATACCCAGGACGTTCTCGATCTCTTCCATGAGCTCAAACGGATCGCGAGCCTCGTGGTCGAGCTTGTTCACAAAGGTGAAGATGGGAATGTGACGCAGCGTGCAGACCTTAAAGAGCTTTTTGGTCTGGGCCTCGACGCCCTTGGCGCCGTCGATGACCATGACAGCGGCGTCGGCGGCCATAAGGGTACGGTAGGTATCCTCCGAGAAGTCCTGGTGGCCGGGGGTATCGAGGATGTTGACGCAGGCGCCGTTGTAGGTGAACTGCAGGACCGAGGAGGTAACGGAAATACCGCGCTCCTTCTCGATGTCCATCCAGTCCGAGACGGCATGCTTGGCCGAGCTCTTGCCCTTGACCGAGCCGGCGGTCTGAATGCTGCCGGTATAGAGCAGCAGCTTCTCGGTAAGCGTGGTCTTACCGGCGTCCGGGTGGCTGATAATCGCGAATGTGCGGCGCGACGAGATTTCATCCGACAGGCTTGCCATGCGGATCCTTTCTTGCATTGAGTGCATTACGTCGTTGTAACCGCACTATTGTAGCCGCGAAATCCCGCTCTAGGGCGCCTATCAGGACAAATTCATCAGTTGTGGCCTGGGTAGCCGGCCCAATCAGCATTTGCCTCTTGCGTAACTGTGTATAGTGTATATATACTGTGCTTACCGGTTATATACACGTGTAGCCCAACAGCTAAGGAGCCGCTGTGGACATCATCCTATCCAATTCGAGCGACAAGCCCATCTACGAGCAAATAGCCTCGCAGGTCAAAGCTCAGATCCTTTCGGGCGCACTCACTGCGGGAGCCAAACTCCCCAGCATCCGTGCGCTCGCGAGCGACCTGGGCGTGAGCGTCATCACCACCAAGCGCGCCTACGCCGACCTGGAGCAGCTCGGGTTTATCTGCACCGTGCAGGGCAAGGGCTGCTTTGTCGCCGAGGGCAACCAGGAGCTCTTGCGTGAAAACCAGCTCTGCCATATCGAAGAGCTGCTTGCGAAAGCGGCAAGCCAAGCCGAAACCCTGGGCGTCACGCGCGACAAGCTGCACGAGATGCTCGACCTGGTAGCCCCCGAAACCATGCAGTAGCCATCTGCAAGAAAGGCTATACCATGCAAAACTTGCTAGAACTCAAAGGCATCTCACGCACTGTAAGCGACCGCTTTTCGCTGCGCGACGTCACGCTTGCCGTGGAGCCTGGCCAGATCGTCGGCTTTGTTGGTGCCAACGGTGCCGGCAAAACAACGACGATTCGAGCTGCTCTCGGGCTTATAAAGCTCGATGCAGGCGAAGTGCACCTGTTTGGGCAGCGCTGTGGCGCCGACGCGCCCGATGAGACGCAACGCCATCTACGCTCCCGCGTCGGTCTTGTCCTGGACACGTGCCCCTTCCCCTCCACGCTCAAGGTGGGCCAGATCGAGTCGCTCGTAGGCCCGGCGTACCCCACGTGGGACTGCGAAACGTTCGCCGGATTCATCAACCGATTTGGCCTCGATCCCAAGGCAAAGGTCAAGGACCTCTCCCGCGGCATGGGCATGAAGCTGCAGCTTGCCTGCGCGTTCAGCCACCAGGCCAAGCTGCTCGTTTTGGACGAAGCCACTGCGGGCCTCGATCCCATGGCACGCGAGGAACTGCTTGATGAGCTGCTTGCCTTTGTCGCCGACGGCCAGCACAGCGTGTTGCTCTCGAGCCACATTACGTCCGATCTCGATCGCACCGCTGATCGCGTCATCTGCATCGATAACGGCTCGATTGTGTTTGACCTGCCGCGCGAGGACATTACCGACCGAGCCGGCATCGCCCACTGCACCCAAGCACAGGCCGCCGAGCTTATGGCTTGCGTCGAAGGCGCCCGTGCCGCCCACCACGCCTATAGCGTGGACGTGCTCGTGCCCAACCGTCGCGAAACGCTCGAGGCCTTCCCCGAGATTCCCTGCGATCGGGCAACCATTGATGACTACCTGCGCCTCACGCTGAAAGGGGCTTCGAAATGAAACGCGCCTTTATGTCCGAGCTCGCCATCG
>CALGZY010000065.1 GCA_937934355.1 uncultured Collinsella sp.
TCTGCCGGCGGCGGCATGGTCAAGGTGACCGTTAACGGCGAGATGGAGCTCGTCAGCCTCACCATCGATCCCGATGCGCTTGATCCCGAGGACGTCGATATGCTGCAGGACATGATCATGGCTGCCGTCAACGAGGCCGTCCGCGGCGTCAACGAGCTCGCCAATAAGCAGATGGGCGCCATCGCCGGCGGCCTCAACATTCCGGGCATGCCGTTCTAAGACACGCATATATATGAGTGCGAATCACAGCCTGCAAAAACTGCTCGATGAGCTGGGCCGCCTGCCGGGCATTGGTCCCAAGTCGGCCCAGCGCATCGCCTATTACCTGCTCGAGGCCGATGCCGAGGAGGCCCGCCGCCTGGCCGAGGCCATCCTGGAGGTTAAGCAGGAGGTCCACTTTTGCAGCCGTTGCTTTAACTACGCCACGGCCGATGAGTGCTCCATCTGCCAGGACCCGATGCGCGATACCATTCGCATTTGCGTGGTGGGCGAGCCGCGCGACGTCCAGGCGATCGAGCGCACGGGCAGCTACCACGGCCTGTACCATGTGCTGGGCGGCGTGATTAGCCCCATGGACAAGATTGGTCCCGAGCAGTTGCACATCCGCGAGTTGCTGGCGCGTCTGGGCCACGAGGATATCCATGAGGTCATCATCGCCACCAACCCCAACATCGAGGGCGAGACCACGGCGAGCTACCTGGCCCGCACCATCAAGCCGTTGGGCGTCGAGGTGTCGCGTCTGGCAAGCGGCCTTCCCGTGGGCGGCGACCTGGAGTATGCCGACGAGCTTACGCTTGGCCGCGCCATCGAGGCCCGTCGCGCGATTTAGGTGGCGAGCCTGCTCCTGCCGTATGTTTTCTTCGCGACGCACGGGGTAGTCATAATTTCCCTGTGCGACTGTAAGTTTGTTGTGCAACAAAGATGCTTCGTATCCGCTTATCGCATGGATGCTTCCACTCGCATCCTTAATTTGCCCATTCGTTGCGCAACCTTTTGGGTTCGCTGATACACTCAAATATGGATTTGAATGAATGCGCCGCTCCCGAGCGGCGTGTTTTTCTTGGAGGAGAACGCATGCGGCCCGGTGGCACTCAGACAAAGCGCGGCGCCGCGGTGCGCATGCGACGCCGACTGGGCTTGGCGCCGCGGGCGTACGCACTGCTATCGTGCTCGCTGGTGCTGGTCATAGCTGGCGTTTCTGCCTATGGCATGACCGTGCCGTCCATGATGCAGGCGCATGCCGCACGCGAGCCGCGCGTGGGGCATGAGGTCAAAAGTGATCTGGGCACCACGACTGGATATGCTTGGGCAAGTGTGGTCGCGCATATTGTGTTTGGCACCGACGATGCGGATGGCGCCGAGGCCCCGGACAACGAAGTCACGCTTGCCAATGGCAAAACCATCGTGCTCACCAACACCAAGATCATCGATCGGTTGTCCAACAATAGCGTGGCGGCAACGGTGAATAAGGTCGAGCAGCAGAAGGAGCAGGACGCCCAGCAGTCCGGAAAACCCGGCAGCTCGGATACTTCTGGCTCCGGCTCGAATTCGTCGAGTTCGAGCGGCGGCTCTGGGTCGGGCTCCTCTACCGGAGGGTCTGGAAATGGCGGCTCGACGGGCGGCAACACTGACAACGATGCAAACTCCGGTGGCCTTTCCGCTGCTGAGGAAGAGAGCATTCACAGTTGGCTTGTGACCAAGTACAACATGCTCGACGGCTACGTTTCTCGTGCCAATGACGTGGTCTCGACCTATAACTCTACGGGAGATCCCAGGCCGTGCGACAGCCTGGTCGGGGAGATGTTTGTCATTCGAGCCGAGTTCGGTCGTCAGACATTCTCGCCCCGGTCAAAGTGGTATCAGCAGTATGCCAATCTGTGGGGCTGTTACACCAACCTATGTCAATGGGTCGGCCATTACGGCGATGATGACGTCGCGCTCGGTAACTTCAACAATAACGTGGCGGCGCTTGCCCTATGATGACCGATCTTGCATCCACCACACCACAGTCGCTCGGTCGCGATCCCATGGTCGGCCTGCGCCTTGCGCGTGTCGACGGGTTTGAGCCGGCCATTGCGCTCGGTCAGGACGAACTGCCTGCCTATCTGCGTCGTTTTACGATGCTGTTTGCCGACGATGCCACCATGCGCCGTGGCGGTATCGGCCGCGTGACGCGTGCCGTCAACGCCCAAGGCGAGGCCGTGGCACTCAAGCAGCTCATCTTGCCGGCGCGCGATGAGTTTGATGACGATGCCGCTCACGAGGCGCTGGTCGCCAAGTTCAAGGCGGCGTTTCGCGAGGAATACGAATGCCATCGCGCCCTTTCGGGCCTTAAGGGCTTTCCCCGCCTCTATGGCTGGGGCGAGGTCGACGGTGTGCCTGCAATTGTCATGGAATGGGTCGAGGGCGAGACACTTGCCCGCTTGCGTTCGCGACTCGCCGTGGACGATGCCGGACGCCTGTCGCCGCTTGTGGCGGCGCGTCTGGGTCGCGACCTGTTCGATCTGCTCTGCCGTATGAGCCTGGTGGGCGAGGGCTTTGTCCATCGCGATATCTCGCCCGCTAATATTATGGTGCGTACGGCGCGTCTACCGCTTGACCGGCAGCTTGCCGAGGGCACCTTTGACCTGTGCCTGATCGACTTTGGCTCGTCGCTGGCGCTCGAGCCTGCGTCGGCCGTGGCCGGTACCGGCGGCAAGGCGTCGTTTACGGAGCGCTATGCCACGCTGCGTCGCGCGACGGTTGCCTATGCCCCGCCCGAGATGCTCACCGACGATATTCCCGACCTGCGCGCTTTGCGTATGTCGCCGGCGATTGACGTATACGCCGCGGCAAGCACGGTTTACGAGCTCATTGCCGGCGTCGCGCCATACGAAGCCGCGCCGAGTACTTCGGGTGCCTCGGGTTCGCGCAAAAAGACGCGCGACATCGCCAGCCCCTACCGTCTCAAGATGGACACGCGGCCCGACTATCCTATTGGTGCCCATGCGCCCGGTTGTGATTTGACTCAGCTGCTTCGTCGTGAGCCCGATGTGGCGCTCGCCGCGGCCGAGCAGGCCCAGCAGCTAGGGCTTGAGCCGGATTCCGAAGAGCTACGCGATGCGCTGGCGTTTGTCGATGCCCAGCTGTTCGACGTGGTGATGGCCTGTCTGTCCAGCCATCAAAAAGATCGTCCCGAGCCGGCGGCGGTCGAGGCGGCGCTCTCGGCGTTTTGTGACCACTATGCGCAAAATGTCGGTCGTTCGCTTCGCGGCGAGCCGCTCACGCCGTGCCCCATGGATGCGTCTGGCCGCGCGGTTCGTCGCGCGCTGATGGTCGGCGCGACGGTCGTCTGTGGCGTGGTTTGGGCTGTGGTCGTGGTTTCGGCCGCGCTGCTGGCGTCGGGCGCTCGCGTGACGGCGACTTTGGGATCGCTCGTGTGGTCTGGGTCGCTACCGGGTATTATTGCCGCACTGGCGTTGGCGCTGCCAGGCATAGCCGGCGTTGCCGCGGGGGCACTTGCGCGCGATCGGCGCTCGGGCTTCCTGCAGGGTGTGCTTGCGCTTTCTGCCTGCGAGGTTCCGGTGCTGGTTGTGGCTGCATGTAGCGTATTTTCCCAACGCGCCGTGATGGGCGGCCTTGTTGCCGCTCTGGTTGCAACCTATACGCTTACGTGGTTTTTGCTTGCGATGGGCTTTGCCTTTGAACTTCCCGTTTCGGCACCGCGACGCACAAAAGCCCAGATGGCGACTCCGCTTGCCGGTGGAGCCGCAGCTGCCCGTACTTTTGGCGGACCTGTCGAAGTATCGTCCGATTCTATTTCTACGACCAAGGAGGCCTAGGTCATGGCATCTCAAGTTGAGCTCACCCCATGCGGGGCCATGTTTGACATCTTTAAGCGCGCAGCGCATCTGAGCCATATCGAGCTGTGCGGCTTGGTGCTTTCGTCCCGTCCGCTCGCCGACGGCCGCAGCCCGCAGAGCCGAGCCGCCGATCGCTCTTGGGTTTCCCGCTTTATCGTTCGCGCGCCGGTCGGCACGCTTCAGCAGCGCTACTTTGCCGAATACGGTACCTCGGCTGCGCGTATTATGTCGCAACTGGCCCTGCGCCAGCGCAATCCCATGGACTCCACGGCTGTGATCAATATGGTGTGCGGTCCTGCAGGTGAACCGATGGTACGCGCGCTCGAAGAGTGCCACCAGGACACGAATCTCTATCGCAACGCGCTCGATCGCCTGTCCCAGGCGGCGGAACTCATGCCCGCCGAGCGCGCCGAGGCCGTGCTGGTGCTGTTTGTCGCCGTCGGTTGTTCGGCGGATGTGCGGTCCTCGGTGAACTATGCCATCGACTACGCGCACGCGACCTGTGGCGGAGGCACCTCCACGCCGCGTTCGCTTGGCATGTCGATGACCGCAGGCGAGAGCGAACCCGCCCCGGCGCACCCCTTGGGCTTACTACGCGTGCAAAACAGTTTTGTCGTGAGTGCCCCGCGCTGGATTCAGCCGAGTGAGCAGGGTGTTGAGATTGGCGCGCTGGCCACTGGTGAAGGCGATATTACCGACGTCGGCGACGATGTCTCGGCCCGCCATGCTCATATCTGGTGCGATGCTCAAAATATCTGGCACGTCGAGGACTTGTCGTCCACCAACGGAACCGTGGTGGTAAACGGGGCCACGCGCGTCTGCATTCAGGTCGAGCCCGGCCGTTCCGCCCAACTCAATCCCGGCGACGAGCTCAAGCTCGGCGAATCCACTACCTATGCCATCCTCTTCGGTGCCCTCTAGCCGGCAGTTAGGGACATTCCTTTTCTGCCGGCACTTGGGGACACTCCTCGGCGCGCCAGAGCCGGTCGCCTGGGGATGGAGAGGCCATTTTGGCCCTTGGCGGCCAGTCGGGGCGAAACTAGAAGATCTTTCCGATTCGCGGCTGTTCATGCTTGTAGAGCATCTAAAACAATAGGATGTTATTCTGGAATATGCCGGGTGCGTGAACTTGCCTGTCTTAGCCTTAATAAGGTATAGGGGAGTTTGGCTCAGGGGTTCCGTCTTGTTCTTCAGCGCAGTATTGTGGGACAGATTTGCTGAGATTGGCGCCTTACACCGCAGAGCGCACGGAAGGCTCTCGATTTGTGTTCTGGCCCCAGAATACAGGGCCTGATACTTACCAACTGTGGCATGGATGTAACATCTGTAGAAATCAACCCTTTTGTTGTCGACCTTTGTAAGAAAAACACTGCCATCAACTCTTTGGATGACGAAACTAGGGTGCTTGAGGGGAGCCTTTACTCCCCTCTGAGAGATGACTCATGTTTTTCGCTTGTCGTTGTGAATCCTCCGTTACTGCCGATTCCGGATGAGATTCCTTATCCCTTCGTTTGAGATGGAGGACAATCGGGTCTGGATAAAACACTTCGTATTCTTAAGGGTGGCGATACGCATTTAGAGAAAAACGGTAAATACTGCTAATAGGGGTGACGACGATGGTGCAGGGGCGACCCGCGATGCTCTCATCAATACGTCGGATACTTGGGAAATCAGGTCTAGATGCATGTATGATGATGCTGTGTGGCTATTCAATTAATCCGCGTTCCGAATGGGTGCAGGGTATAGCTGCGACATCGTATGCTTTTGACCCGGCGCGATACTCAGATATTTCTGAGGCGGTTGACGAAGTTTATACGCACTATGCCGCGCAAGGCGTTTCGGAAGTTTGCACATCTACGTTACGGGCTTAGGTTTCTTCAAGCGAGCAGGCCGGTTGCGTTATTTCGAGCGATTTTTCTAGTCTAGACGACAAAAGGCAAAGGATTTGATGGGTATAAAACGCGGACGTTTGTGGGCGGATGCTCAAATCTATTGTGGCAATCGGGCGGTTGAAAAAGATATTTCAACCGCCCGATTGCCAGGTTCGTCGGAGGAGATGTCCGATTCCGACTCTCTTGTAGGAAGAGCTTGAGATCGTATTGGCCCAAGGCAATCTTAAAGCAGTCTCATTGGCAAATCTTCGCTCCTGTTGTGTTGAGGTGTAAGGTATCAGTGATTGATGTTTTGTGGCGGGTAGATTGGGGCCTTCCTTGATTCGATGCGTTCTCTCGAGGTTCATCAGAGCAAAAGGGGCTTTCGTCTTCATTGCTATCACGGTGATTGGAACCGCTCTCTCCTATGCCATGCCATACGTGAACGGGAAATTCTTAGATTTTCTTCTCGGTAACCGCAGCGAAAGAGACGCCGTACTCTTCGCGCTCCTGGTTGCGTCAATAGGAGTTTTCTCCACCCTCTTTACTTATTTTGCAGGAACACTTTCCATTCGCATAACCACGAGACTTTCCTTTGATCTTCTCAGGGAGGCCGTCTTGCGTTTTGAAAGAGACGATTACTTGGTGAGTCGGACCATCGATCCAGCCTATACAACGCAACGGATTATTTCCGACTCCAGCGTGGTCTCATCCTTCGTTTTGGCGAATTTTATCAGTGCGCCGCTGTCCATTGTAGCCATTCCCATCGTATTGCTTATCATATGGTCAATTGATTCAACTCTCGCGGTGTTTTCCATCATTCTCCTCATCGTGTATTTCTGTGTAATTACTGGGTTGAGGAAACTTTTGTATAGGGTCACGTATGAGAAGAAAGAGGCGGACAGCGCCTTTTACGCCGCAATTGCATCGCAGCTTAATCAGATTCTCAACATTCAACTGACATCTTCGTACGGCAAGAGCGAACAAGCGCTCGACGCTGGGTTTAAGAGCTATTTTCCCAAAGTTTTGCGCTCCGGAAAGCTATCATATTCTCTGACATCGCTCGATGGTCTTTTCGCAGCGTTGTTTCAAGCGGTGATACTTGTTGTTTCCGGAGTACGAATCATTAACGGAACTATGTCAATAGGCGAGTACACTATCATCGGTACATACTTCGCGGTTCTCTTTAAGACTTTGAAAAGTATGATGTCATTGTTCAAATCCTATCAGGACGCCAAAGCATCATGGGATAGGACGGCTATCGCGACGAGGGAAAAGGCGAGATCGGGGTGGAATCGGACCGATTTGGCGAAACTTGATGGAATAAATGACATTTCGGTATCTGATTTGGAATTCTCGGTTGCCCTTCCAGACGGATCTGTCCGAGAGGTCCTCGGCGGGTTTTCTTTCAAGTTTTCCGGTCCTGGTACATATTGCATAGTTGGGGAGAACGGAAGGGGCAAGACATCGCTTCTTTACTTGATGCTCGGGCTATATTCATCGAAAGGCAAAGTAAAATACAACGGTGTGCCAATCGAAGAATGCGACTTGGATTACATACGTGCGAGAGAGATATCGTGCTGCCCACAGTCGTGCTTCGCGCCGGACGAAACGGTGAAAGAGCTGTTAGAGTATTTCGACACGCCCTTTTCTCCCTATCACCGGGGTGTAGATGACCTACCTTCGCTGGAAAACAGCGTGAAGGAGTTGCTCGGGAAACGTTGCTCCGCGCTTTCGGGCGGTGAGTTGCGCCGCGTGTACTTATGGTCGGCGCTTTCACGCAAGTCGTCAGTTTTGGTGCTCGACGAGCCCACGACTGGGTTAGACGCTGTAAGCCGCGCCGAGCTTGCGGCCTATGTTAAGCGCAACAAGCAAAGCCAGCTGATCATCATTGTCTCTCACGATGACGAGATGGTCGGCGCGGTAGAAGGGGTAGTGGATTTAGGCAGCATGTACCAGGGTAAATGCTGACAAGTGTAGTGCTACCCAACTGACAGAGATAACAAAAAAGCGATGCAGATGCACGTAGCATTCAGTCGGTTCGGACTCGGTGCCTTCACGCCATCGCAACGCTTTCAGATATAGTTCTCATTCTCTTACTAAAGGAAACTTTAGTCTACGTTGTCTTGTCGAGACAGAGGTGAAGCGAAGTGTTGTCGCGACGTATCTTATTCCAGGTGGCTCAGTATCATCGTGAGAATCACACCAAAGTGTACTTACAATTCTCGTGTCCCACGGACAACATGAGCTGAGCATTGAGGTTCCACCCTTTGCTGCAACTACACGGGGTTGGACGGCAATGAATATGCCGGGCCGCATGCCACGCGCAGCGGGGGTCCATGCCCCAGTATGTTGCCTACAGCAGCCTCGATGTCCACGCACACATCATCTCTGCCTTCGTGTTCAATCCGTTTGCCGGAGAGTGCGAGGGTTACAAGGCCGTAGAATTCGAGCCGAACAAATGAAATGCGGTATCAGCGCATAGGATTAAACTGACGATTGCTTTGCACTGAGAATACGCTTGGAAAGCCGCTATGGGTGGCGGCCCGGGTTAAATAGAGAAGCCCGTCCGATCACTTTCATGTGGTGAACGGTCGGGCTTCTTATTCCACTTGCCAATGCTCGGCTCATATTGGAAGAAAGCTACGCTAATGTTTGCGTGACACTCCTATTTTCTCCGAAGAAAGAGTCGGATAATGAAGAATAGAATTAAAAAAGGTGCCAGATATAACGCAAGTATAAAGGCTAATCCAACGAGACCTTGCAATAATGGCATAACTCCTCCCAGACACGAGATTTTGGTATTTGTTCCCATCTTATTCTGAATTGGACCAAATAGTTCCTAGCCACAAAACTACTCGTCAACTGGATCGCACCAATCTGCTGGCAAAACACAGCTTGATTCTTTATCGACATAGCACCAATCCGCAACAGGGCACTCGGCGATGTCGTAAAAATTGCATATATCAACTCCAAGACAACAAGGCTCAACGGGAGGATGTTCATTTGAACCAACAGGATGGATATGCTTCATAACAGCTCCTCACCTTAATCCAATTAGAGACTACGTTTGATCAATGCCACAGTGATCTACAACGCAGATGCTGCCGCCATCCATGTCATAGTCGCAGTAATCGTATGCACCACAGCCATCTGCTTTATCATAAACAGTACAGATGTCAGTAATGCCCAAGAGGCAGTCAAAAGACATCGGCTTCACGCCTGCCTCGTCGCCACTTCCTGGATTAATCGGATGAATATGCTTCACGACTACCTCCCTTTGAGTGCAGAAAAACCTCAATATTGTGTATAACAAACCAAGATGTCTAGTTCACCATATTTCTAGAATGGTTTCGGCGAACGTAGCAATAAGCTTCGCAGACGGTAATCAGAAGAACGAACACCTCCACAATGGTGACAGCAATGCGCTGAACCGCTTATTCCGATACAGTAGCTTCTCGTTGATTTTTCTCCTGCGAAGATGAGTGGCGGGAAATAAGGTCAAAAGCCATCTCGTAGCACATTTTTCTATATTCACATGATGCAGGGTGTAGACTCTTGGGCAAGTAGCCGTGCTCGTCTGCAGCCTCCCAGCTACAGCCCCCACCACAGAAAGACCGAGCCCAACAGTCCGTACAGTCAATTCTTTTTTCGACACCCTGACTCCAGTTTTCAATATACCTAGTTTCGTCAATTCCGGTGACGATGTTGCCCATTTTGAATCGCATCATCCCGACAAACCTGTGACAGGGGTATACGTCCCCTTCGGGAGTCACGGAAATAAAACGCCTGCCAGCCCCGCATCCGACAAAGGCGATCCTGTTGCTCATAATCAAATCAACTGCAGTTTTCAATGTTCTAAACAAGGGCTTTTCCCCTTGATCAATCTGTTTGAGATATTGATCCGCCAAATCTATTAGGCCCGCCCTGATTTTGTTTAATGAGTGTTCGTCGAGTTTGATATTCTCATCGAATGAGCTCACGGGCGAGAAGTAAATCCTTCTGAAGCCCATCTCTTTAAACTGAAGATAGTCTTCAACAAGGTTACAGTTATTATTTGTTAAGGTCGCTCTTGCGCCGAAGGGGAACGACTCGGAAAAACGACGAACGTTTTTGTCGATATCGGAGAAAGAGCCGCCTCCCGTCTTGTACGGGCGCGATGCATCGTGCTTGCATCCTGTACCATCGAGACTAATCAGAACAGAAAACCCGTGCTCCTTGAAAGAATTCACAGCAGTGTCATTCAAAAGCGTTCCGTTGGTCGTAATAGAATAGGTAAAGTTTCTATTGGGGTATATTCTTTTTGAATAGTCGACCGTTTTCCATATCAGCGGCTCGTTAATCATGGGTTCCCCACCAAAAAAGACGATCGCAAGCGTTTCGTTTTCCGATGAACTTGCGACGAGGTAGTCGACCGCCTTGAAGGCTATCTCGTCTGTCATCAGCAGAGGAGACGTTCCATAATCTCCTTTACCGGCAAAACAGTAACTACAACCAAGGTTGCATGCATGTGAAACGTGGAGTTCGATGGATCTAAGTTTTCGAGGCGTGTCTTTTGTTAAGAAAGTCCGCTCAGACAATCGTTGATACTCATCAATGTCGTCTTCAAGTTCTGCTATGGTCGTTTGGTCGTAGCCTTTCGCAGCAAGTGACTTTGTTAGCAACTTCGAGTTGACCGTTCTTCCCGATGCTTCAAATATGCGAAGCGCATCTTCTGATGCTTGGTCAACCTGAAAGCAATTGCGAGTGACCTCATCGAAGCAGTAACGACGATCACTTACTGAGAAAAAATGCATACGTTCCTCAATTTCATGCTGGACTGGCACTAACCTTGTTTATTGTTGCGCAGCTATAAAAAACCACCAGCGGGGATTCGGTGTGCGGCCCAATCGGACTCCCAAAAGGTTCTATTTGAGACTGGCAAGCTTTGTGTTGTTGGCACTTCGACAGCGCTCTTTATTCCAACATGGAGCCTCGCAGTTTGAGTCGACTTGCCTCTGGAAGGTCCGATCTTAACTTGATTTAGGATGAAAACAGATTACAGGCGCGCTCCTCTAGAAAGAAAGGAAACCAATCGCCGCCTTTCACCAGGAAAGTTTTTATAGCCCACCTCGAGCAAAATGAAAGATGCGAGAGCGATTGGGGAACAACGCGAATCTCCCCTTTTGGGTGGGAGCGAGCCTTCAGCCACCGGCGAACGACTCGCCCTGGTCAGAATCTGGAAGTGGTGCCGGGCCGCTTGGGCCTCCCCGGTGACTTCGTGGGGCTTACCTGCCTGACGTCGAGGAGTACATCCGCAAGATTCGTTCCCTATGCCGTTTGCTCTCACGCCCGCCTTAGTTCCAAGTCGGGCGAGCCGCCGCGCTCATGCGACCCGTGGCGGCGACACGTCGACGCCGCGCTCGCTGAGCACATCTTCGGTCGCGGGCGAGCACGAGGTCGCGCCGGCGCATCCGCTGGGACTGCTGTGCGTGCAAAACGGCTACGTGGTGAGCGTCCCGCGCTGGATTCAGCCGAGTGAGGAAGGCGTTGAGATCGGCGCGCTGGCAACGGGGGAGGGCGGCATCACCGACGACGTCTCGGCCCGCCATGCCCATATCTGGTGCGACGAGTCTGGCGCATGGTTTGTCGAGGACCTGTCGTCCACTAACGGCACCGTGGTGGTAAACGGGGCCACGAGTGTGTGTATTCAAGTAGAGTCCGGCCGCTCCGCCCAGCTCAACCCCGGCGACGAGCTCAAACTCGGCGAATCCACCACCTACGCCATCCTGCTCGGCGCCCTCTAGCCGGCAGTTAGGGACGTTCCTTTCCTGCCGGTACTTGGGGACACTCCTTGGCGCGTCAGAGCCAGTCGTCCGGGGATGGAGGGACCATTCTGGCCTTTGGCGGTCACCCGAGGTAAACCTTTACCGCCCGCCTATATTTGTCGAAATTACACTTAACGGCGGGGTACAATAAACCCGCATGCGGATTTCCGTTGCGGGCGCTTCCCATCGCCGGGGCGTGCCCGGGAGCATCCGGCATGCGGCCTTTGCGGCGCTCGGTCATGTGCAAGACGGGCGGTCGGGTCTGTGGGGCGCATCAGCTGCCCCTCGCCTCGGCATGTCTTCTCTCCACGCCACATACCTGCTGCTGAGCCTGCCTGCCAGATGATTGGAAGCAACAGCGTAAATCCCATCACGCCAACATCCCGGCGATCGCCGGGGCCTGTATACCTATATGAGAGGAGAGGGGTATATGGCGCGTAAGTTTAAGTCTATGGACGGCAACGAGGCGGCCGCATATGTTTCGTATGCGTACACCGAGGTAGCGGGAATCTATCCCATTACGCCGTCCAGCCCGATGGCCGACCATGTCGACCAGTGGGCGGCCCAGGGTCGCAAGAACATCTTCGGCACCCCGGTCAAGGTCGTCGAGATGGAGTCCGAGGCAGGTGCAGCCGGTACCGTTCACGGTTCGCTGGGCGCCGGTGCTCTGACCACCACCTACACGGCTTCTCAGGGTTTGCTCCTGATGATCCCGAACATGTACAAGATCGCGGGCGAGCAGCTCCCGGGCGTCTTCCACGTCTCCGCGCGTTGCGTCGCTTCCCACGCCCTGAACATTTTTGGCGATCACTCCGACGTCATGGCCTGTCGTCAGACCGGTTTCGCCATGCTCGCCGAGGGCAACGTCCAGGAGGTCATGGACCTCTCGCCGGTGGCTCACCTTGCCGCCATCGAGGGTAAGGCCCCGTTCCTTAACTTCTTCGACGGCTTCCGCACCAGCCACGAGATCCAGAAGGTCGCCATGTGGGACTACAAGGATCTGGCCGAGATGTGCGACATGGACGCCGTCCAGGCTTTCCGCGACCACGCGCTCAACCCTGAGCACCCGCACACCCGCGGCAGCCACGAGAACGGCGATATCTTCTTCCAGAACCGTGAGGCCTGCAACAAGGTCTACGACGAGCTTCCCGCCGTCGTCGAGGGCTACATGAAGAAGATCAACGAGAAGCTCGGCACCGATTACGGCCTGTTCAACTACTACGGCGCTCCCGATGCCGACCGCGTCGTCGTGTGCATGGGCTCCTTCTGCGACGTGCTCGAGGAAGTCATCGACTACCTCAACGCCCACGGCGAGAAGGTCGGCCTGGTCAAGGTCCGTCTGTTCCGTCCGTTCTCCATCAAGCACTTCGTCGACGTTCTCCCCGAGACCGTCCAGAAGATCGCCGTCATGGACCGCACCAAGGAGCCGGGTTCCATCGGCGAGCCGCTCTACCAGGACGTCGTCTCCGCTCTCTACGAGGCCGGCAAGACGGGCATCAAGGTCGTCGGCGGCCGTTACGGTCTGGGCAGCAAGGACACGCCTCCCGCGTCCGCGTTCGCTGTCTTCGAGGAGCTCAAGAAGGACGAGCCCAAGCGCGAGTTCACCATCGGCATTGTCGACGACGTGACCAACCTGAGCCTGCCCGAGGCCGAGGATGCGCCCAACACCGCAGCCCCCGGCACCATCGAGTGCAAGTTCTGGGGTCTGGGTGGCGACGGTACCGTCGGCGCCAACAAGAACTCGATTAAGATCATCGGCGACCACACCGACAAGTACGTCCAGGCCTACTTCCAGTACGACTCCAAGAAGACCGGCGGCGTCACCGTCTCGCACCTGCGCTTTGGTGATTCCCCGATTCGCTCGCCGTACTACGTGACCAAGGCCGACTTTGTCGCCTGCCATAACCCCAGCTACATCGTTAAGGGCTTCAAGATGGTCCGCGACGTCAAGCCGGGCGGCACCTTCCTGGTCAACTGCCAGTGGAGCGACGAGGAGTTCGCCGAGCACATGCCCGCCGTGGCCAAGCGCTACATCGCGAACAACAACGTCAACGTCTACCTGATCGACGCTATCGACCTGGCCGCCAAGGTCGGCATGGGCAAGCGCACCAACACGGTGCTCCAGTCCGCCTTCTTCGCGCTGGCCAAGGTCCTGCCCGCCGAGGACGCCCTGCAGTACATGAAGGACGCGGCTACCAAGTCCTACATGAAGAAGGGCCAGGCCATCGTCGACGCCAACCACAAGGCCATCGATGCCGGCGCTACCGCTTTCCGTAAGTTCGAGGTTCCGGCCGACTGGGCTACCGCCGAGGATGTCGCTCCCGTCGAGCTCTCCGAGGAGACCAAGTCCGCTATCGCCCAGCAGGTCAAGAACCTGCTCGAGCCCATCGATCGCATGGACGGCGACAGCCTGCCTGTTTCCGCCTTCGTCGATTGCGCCGACGGCCAGTTTGAGCTGGGCGCCTCCGCATACGAGAAGCGCGGCGTCGCCGTGGTCGTTCCCCACTGGGATGAGACCAAGTGCATCCAGTGCAACCAGTGCGCCTACGTGTGCCCGCATGCCACCATCCGTCCGTTCGCGATGACCGAGGACGAGGCTGCCGCCGCGCCCGAGGCTACCCGCACGCTCGACGCCATGGGCCCCAAGGCCAAGGGCATGAAGTTCACCATGGCTGTGTCCCCGCTCGACTGCATGGGCTGCACCAACTGCGTCAAGGTTTGCCCCAAGGGCGCCCTCGAGATGGTTCCCACCGAGCAGGAGATGGACCAGCAGCCCGTTTGGGACTACATGGTCGAGAACGTCTCCGAGAAGAAGGAACTCATCGCGGCCAACGTCAAGGGCAGCCAGTTTAAGCAGCCCTACCTGGAGTTCTCTGGCTCCTGCGCCGGCTGCGCCGAGACCGCCTATGCACGTCTGGTGACCCAGGTCGCCGGCGATCGCATGTTCATTTCCAACGCCACCGGCTGCTCCTCCATTTGGGGCAACCCCGCTGCCACCGCTCCTTACTGCAAGGACAAGGACGGTCACGGCCCGGCGTGGAACAACTCCCTGTTCGAGGACAATGCCGAGCACGGTCTGGGCATGGCCGTCGGTTACGAGGCCGTCCAGCACAAGCTGATCGCCGCTACCCAGGACATCATCGCTGCCGATGGTCCGTCCGATGAGCTCAAGGCTGCCGGCCAGGCTTGGATCGACTCCGTCAACGACGCCGAGGCCTCCAAGACCGCTGCCGCTGCCTACGTTGCCGAGCTCGAGAAGTGCGGCTGCGACGCTTCCAAGGCGATCCTCGCCGACAAGGCTTACCTCACCAAGAAGTCCTTCTGGATCTTCGGTGGCGACGGTTGGGCCTACGACATTGGCTTCGGTGGCCTGGACCACGTCCTGGCTTCCGGCCACAACGTCAACGTCTTCGTCTTCGACACCGAGGTTTACTCCAACACCGGTGGTCAGGCCTCCAAGGCCTCGAACCTGGGCCAGGTCGCTCAGTTCGCCGCTGCCGGTAAGGTGACCAAGAAGAAGTCCCTGGCCGAGATTGCCATGAGCTACGGCTACGTCTACGTGGCGCAGGTCGCCATGGGCGCCAACCCGGCTCAGACCCTCAAGGCCATCCACGAGGCCGAGGCCTACGACGGCCCGTCCCTCATCATCGGCTACAGCCCCTGCGAGATGCACTCCATCAAGAAGGGCGGCATGCAGAACTGCCAGGCCGAGATGAAGAAGGCTGTCGAGTGCGGTTACTGGAACCTCTTCCGCTTCAACCCCGAGGCTGCTGCCGGCAAGAAGTTCTCGCTCGATTCCAAGGAGCCCGCGGGCGGTTATCAGGAGTTCCTGATGAACGAGGCCCGTTACGCTTCGCTGACGCGTTCCTTCCCCGAGCGCGCCGAGGAGCTCTTCAAGGAGAATGAGCAGGCCGCTATGGACCGCTATCAGCACCTGCTGAAGCTCAAGACGGTGTACAACGAGGCCTAGGTCTCCCACCGCAGGATCTGAGGGCTAACCTTCGCGTACGTCCTCGGACATGAAAGAACCCCCGCTGCGCACTACGTGCGGCGGGGGTTCTTTCGTCCTGCGGAGCGTCCGCAAAGGTCAGCCCTCAGATCCTGCTACGACTACGTCCTCGGATTGTGTGGGTGGATGAAGGACGTAGTTGGCCGGGTATTCCGTCCCCTTCGCTGTTTCGCGGCTTTGCCGCGAAACCTCGCGCCACTTTGGGGATGGATGGGGGACTTGGCTGTTGCCGCCTTTTCGGAGCCCTTCTTTATTCCTTATGCTGGATGAAAAGCCCCTTGTTTTTGCAGGGGTGCATACTCGACTTATAAGTGCATAGAATCTCGTATAGCGCGAGTAAGATATCGCGCTGTCCGTTTTGTGTTTAGCAGAGATGTAGTTTGCATAATCCGACATAATCCTCGCTGCATTTAAATAAAGTTGCACGTAAATGGCGTAGATATGTCTGAGCTGGTGTTCTGTACGCTGAGCGGACAAAAACGACCGTTCACCGTTCCGCTATTTTCAAAATGAATAAAATGAGCGATAAAGAGAATATAAACCTTAATAAACTCGCGTATCGCACGGACGCGGGTTATTAATGGGTTGTAGGCCTTTTACAGAAAGGATTCCAGCAATGTCTAAGCCTCTTGGCAAGCCCGATCGTATTGTCGTCGCCCTTGGCGGCAACGCCCTCGGCAACAACCCCGTCGAGCAGATCGAGGCCGTGAGCAACACCGCCCACGCTCTCCTCGGTCTCATCGAGCAGGGCAACGAGATCATCATCACCCACGGCAACGGCCCGCAGGTCGGCATGATCCAGAACGCCTTCGCCGCTGCCCACGACGCCATCGGTACCCCCGAGATGCCGCTGCCCGAGTGCGGCGCCATGTCCCAGGGCTACATTGGTTATCACCTGCAGCAGGGCATCGGCCGCGAGATGCACAAGCGCTATAAGCGTTGGCACGCCGCCACCGTCGTCACCCAGATCGAGTGCGATCCGGATGATCCCGCGTTCAAGAACCCGACCAAGCCGATCGGCCCCTTCTACACCGAGGAGCAGGCCAAGGAGTTCATGGCCGAGGATCCCTCCAAGGTCTTCGTCGAGGATTCCGGCCGCGGCTGGCGTCGCGTCGTCGCTTCCCCCGATCCCAAGAAGATCGTCGAGGCTGACTCCATCCTCAACCTGCTCGACAACGAGTTCATCGTCATCGCCTGCGGTGGCGGCGGCATCCCCGTCGTCCGCGACTACGAGAACAAGGGCTGCTACAAGGGCGTTCCCGCCGTCATCGACAAGGACCTGGGCGGCGAGCTGCTGGCCGAGGACTGCGACGCCGACGTTCTGTTCCTGCTGACCGCCGTTGAGCATGTCGCCATCAACTTTGGCAAGCCCAACCAGGAGGAGCTCGAGGACCTCACCGCCGACGAGGCCGAGCGCCTGGCCGACGAGGGCCAGTTCGGCAAGGGCTCCATGGAGCCCAAGGTCCGCGCTGCCATCAAGTTCGCCCGTTCCCGCAAGGGCCGCACCTGCATCATCGGCGCTCTGGACAAGGCCGCCGAGACCATGGCCGGCCTCTCCGGTACCCGCATTCACGAGTAGTCTCTACTCTGTTGCCTCTCTCGCGGGCGCTAGGCAAAGCGCCCACAAACTAGCCTCTCTTCATGAGCCCCGCAGTCCGCTCCGACTGCGGGGCTTTTGCTATTCACCTAGTCATTGGGGACGTTCTTAAATGACTAGTCAAACAAGAGCGTCCCCAATGACCACTCATTTAAGTCTGTCCCCAATGACTAGTAGTAGGCCCACATGGCTTCGACTTCGTTGAGGACCTCTACGACGCCCCAGCGGCGGGCGCTGCGGCTGGCCGAGTTGGGGTCGTAGACGCCAATCTGGTTGGCGTCGTCGATGCCGTAGAGCACGATGTAGTGGCCTACGTTGGTAAACGTACCGGGGCGCACTGCGGCGATGACGGGCGCACCCGAGCGAAGTGCTTGGGTAATCGATTCGCGATCGTTATAGAGCTGTGTTCCGTTGAGCCCCAGCTGCCACGCACCGCCTGTCATAAACGACCACTCGGTGGCACCGGTGGGGGCGTAGTTGCCGGCTTCGGCCAGTGCGCATATATCGACCGGCGTCTTATCGGTGTGGCCGGTCTTAAAGATATAGACCATGGTGAGGCAAGTGGGACCGCAAGCGTTTTCGCGAATAGTGCCGCCGGCATAGGGCAGCTCCGACCATGCGGGGTCAATTTGGTAGATGTGGGGCATGGCGCCGGCCTGCCATTGCGAGCGTGGGGTCGAGAACGCAAAGGAGTAACCGGGCGCGACGGGAGCTTTAAGCAGCTTGTCTTCGGCAGTGGGCTCAAGACCGGCTGATCCGTGGGAGATACAGGATCCCAAAAACACAAAGACGAGGCAGGCGGCGATGGAGCAAAGCGTAAGGCGTAGGCGGCGGGCCGGAAGCGCGTGGCTTGTGGCGTGCGACGCAGGGTGAGGGGCGGAATTGCCGCGATCGCGTTGAGGTCGCGAAAAGGAGCGCTTGACGTAGTAGTCGGTCTTACGGCGATCGTAGCGACGTGGCTGCGATGTGTCGGTCTGACGTTGGCGTGTGCTCGTACTGACGCGGTCTGACTGCTGCACGGTACGGCTTTGCTGCCGCGAAGAAGCCCCGGGCTGCTCTTGGGGGCGCTGCGGGTTGTCGTTGTCGGAGGTGCTTCTGGGCGTTGGCGTGGTGCGGCCGGCAAGGCGCACGCTTTGTGGCCGTTGGTCGCCGTCATTGTATCCGTATGCCATTCGAATCACCTTGCCTCATGTGTAACTTGTCTATCCTACATAAAAAGATGCACGACACATGGGCATGTGCGCCAAAAGCCTGACAAATGGTATGAACGTTGCCGCGCCGCGCGCCAAGCGCCACGGCAACAGGTATTCAAAAGCAGACAAGATGAAAGCGTCCAAGACGAATGACGTCTCCCGCCGTTCGTCCCAAAAACGGTGCCGCTCGTTTTGCAGTTCTGCCTTCGGTCGAGCTGCGAGCGGCGCTGCTGCGCCAAGGCCGTATCTTAAAGCCATGGAATAAAAGCGCGCGGCAAAACGGACCGCGCAAGGGGTGACGCCAAGGGCGTCAAAAAGGAAAGGAGGGGAACAATGGCGGACAAGAACGCAGAAGTTGCAGTCGGGGATAACGGCGGCATGAAGAAAACGCTTTCGCTCTGGAACTTCTTCACCATCGGTTTCGGTGCCATCATCGGTACCGGTTGGGTTCTGCAGGTCGGCGACTGGATGGTCGTGGGCGGCGGTCCCGTTCCCGCTATGATCGCATTCCTCTTGGGTGCAATCTTCCTCGTGCCCGTCGGAGCTGTTTTCGGTGAGCTCACGGCTGCTATCCCCATCTCGGGCGGCATCGTCGAGTATGTCGATCGTAGCTTTGGCCGTACGCTGAGCTACATCACCGGATGGCTTTTGGCCCTGGGCAACGGCATCCTGTGCCCGTGGGAGGCCATCGCCATTTCGACCCTCGTGTCCGAGATGTTCGGTAGCCTGCCCGGTCTTGAGTGGCTGCGCGCCGTCAAGCTCTACACCATCCTGGGCGCTGACGTTTACCTGTTCCCGACGCTGATCGCGCTCGGCTTTGCAGCCTACGTCATCTTCCTCAACTTCCGCGGTGCCAGCTCGGCTGCCAAGCTCCAGGCCTTCCTGACCAAGGCCCTGCTCTGCGGCATGCTGCTCGCCATGGGCGTCTCGCTGTTCACCGGCTCGCCGGACAATGCCATGCCCGTGTTCTCCCAGGTCACCGGCGCTGGCGGCGGCAAGGCCGCTACCGAGAGCTCCAGCCTGTTTGCCGGCATCGTGTCGGTCCTGGTTCTGACCCCGTTCTTCTACGCTGGCTTCGACACCATTCCTCAGCAGGCTGAGGAAGCAGCCGAGGGCCTCAACTGGAACAAGTTCGGCAAGATTATCTCCCTGGCCCTGCTGGCCGCCGGCGGCTTCTACATGGTCTGCATCTACTCGTTCGGCACCATCCTCGACTGGCATGAGTTTGTTAAGAGCCCGGTTCCCGCGCTTGCCTGCCTCAAGGGCATCAACATGCTCCTGTACCTGGCCATGCTCGTCATCGCCACGCTTGGACCCATGGGCCCGATGAACTCCTTCTACGGCGCCACGAGCCGCATCATGCTCGCCATGGGCCGCAAGGGCCAGCTGCCCGAGCAGTTCGCCGAGGTCGACCCCAAGTCCGGCGCTCCCAAGCTTGCCTGCGTCGTTCTGGGCGTCATCACCGTCGTCGGTCCGTTCCTGGGCAAGAACATGCTCATCCCTCTGACCAACGTGTCGGCTCTCGCCTTCATCTTCTCCTGCGGCATGGTCGCCCTCGCTTGCCTGCGCATGCGCTTCACCGAGCCCGACCTGCCTCGTCCCTACGAGGTGCCCGGCGGCAAGTTTGGCATCGGCCTCGCTATCGCTGCCTGTGCCATCATCATCGGCCTGCTCGTGATCCCGTTCTCTCCCGCCTCCCTCAACATGGTGGAGTGGAGCATCGTGATCGGCTGGTTGGCTATTGGCCTGGCCCTCATGGCTTTCACCAATTCCCGCAAAAAATAACGCCGAGCCGGGGCGGACCAGGTGCGCGGGACCCTCTCTTCCGCGCACCGAACCCGGCACCACTTGGGTAGCTTTGTGAGGCCTTAACCCAACACGGTCTCGCCCACTATATGGATCCATAAGGAGGAACCATGTCCACTAAGTATGCAATCGTTGGCGGAAAGCTCATCGACGGTACCGGTGCCGAGCCGGTCGAGAACTCCCTCGTTCTCGTCGACGACAACGGCAAGATCGAGTACGCCGGCGCCATGCAGGACCTTCCCGAGGGCGTTGAGGTCATCGACGCCGCCGGCAAGACCGTCCTTCCCGGTCTGATCGACACCCACCTGCACTTCTCGGGCAACCTGACCGACGATGACACCGATTGGGTCATGCAGCCGCTCCTCGAGAAGCAGGCCGTCGCCGTCAAGCAGGCCTACGACTGCCTCACCCACGGCCTCACCACCGTCTGCGAGATCGGCCGCTTTGGTATCCAGATCCGTGACTGCATCGACAAGGGCGTCTTCAAGGGCCCGCGCGTTCTGGCCACCGGCCTTGGCTTCTGCCGCGTTGCCGGCCACGGCGACTCCCACCACTGCAGCCAGGAGCTCAACAAGGAATCGCACCCCTGGGGCGATCAGGTCGACGGTCCTTGGGATCTGCGCAAGGCCGTCCGTCGTCGCCTGCGTGAGAACCCCGATGCCATCAAGATCTGGGCTACCGGTGGCGGCATCTGGCGCTGGGACTCCGGCCGCGACCAGCACTACTGCTCCGAGGAGATTCAGGCCGTGGTCGAAGAGGCCAAGATGGTCGGCATCCCCGTGTGGAGCCACTGCTACAACAACCACGCCGCTGCCTACGATTCCGTTCGCTTTGGCTGCGAGCAGTTGATTCACGGCTTCGATATCGATGAGCGCACCATGGACCTCATGGCCGAGCAGGGCACCTTCTTCACCCCGACGATCGCCTTCCTGCCCACCTGGTACGGCACCTATCCGCCCGTCTACGTTCCCGAGCTGCACGACAAGTACGAGGGCACCCTGGTCGAGAAGGAGCTGCAGCGCAACTACGACTGCCTGCGCGAGGCCAAGAAGCGCGGCGTCGTCATGACGATCGGCTCCGACTCCTTCTCCTTCGTCACCCCGTATGGCACCTGCTCCATCGAGGAGATGTACGAGTTCGTCGACAAGATCGGCTTCACCCCGGTCGAGACCATCACCTGTGCAACCCTCAACGGTGCCAAGATGTGCCACATCGAGGACGAGACCGGTTCCATCGAGGCCGGCAAGTGCGCCGACCTGCTGGTCGTCAACGGTGACGTCGCCGCCGACATCCACGTGCTCAACACCGACAACATGGACGTCATCATGAAGGACGGCTGGATTGTCGAGGGCGGCACCTTCGGCGAGGCAAACAAGTACAGCGCCTAAGCTACCGTTCATCGATGGCTTGATGTAAAACACAGTATTTGATTGCATAATGCAATGGAGAGGGTCGCTTGCGGCCCTCTTTATTGCTATGGGGTGCGTCAGTAAGAAGGAGATGACGGTGGATCTCAATAGGCTGATTCTGGGCAAGAGTTACAACTCTACCAAGGTCTTTCGTACCGCTCAGCATGTGGTTCAAGCCATCTTGCTCGGTATTGTCGTTCCGCTGCTTATCCTGCTGCTCATCTGGGATCTAACCGATAATCCCAATCCCGTTCCGGCCGTTGTCGTCATTGCCGGCTTGGTCATGCTGTGCTTCTTCTTCTCGTACGTCTTTGTCGTTCCCGACGACCTCACATCGAGCGCAACCGACCGCACGCTCGCCATCGCTTCAAAAATATTCGCCTACACGTCGCGCGGCCTTACGCCCGAAGCTGCCCTGGGCGCCTCTAAGATCATCCTGTCCGAAACGATCGCCTCTGCCATCTGCTTTACCGACGGCAAGCAGGTGTTGGCAAGCTGGGGCGAGGACTCGGCAAAATGCCCCGCGGGCACCCCGGTGGTGCTGCGGACTACGCTCAACGTGATCAACAGCGGTGAGCAAAGCGTGTTCTCGCGCGATGCCTCGACCGAGACAGGTGGCTACTTTCCGCGCCTGCGCGCCGGTATTGTCGCACCGCTTACCGTGCGCGGGCATTGCGTGGGCACGCTCGAGCTGTATTATCCCCGTCTGAGCAGCATCGATATGCGCCAGACGGCGCTTGCCTCGGGCTTTGCCGACCTCATTTCCACGCAGCTTGCGAGCTTTGAGCTCGAGCGCCAGGACGAGCTTACGGCCCGCGTGGAGCTGCGCGCCTTGCAATCGCAGGTCGATCCTCATTTTCTGTTTAACACCATCAGCACCATCGTGTCGCTCGTTCGAACCGAGCCCGACAAGGCGCGATCGCTGCTGATCGACTTCTCCAACTACTACCGTCAGACGCTTTCTGATTCCGATACCCTCACAACGCTCGAGCACGAGGTGGAACAGGGCACTCGCTATATCAATCTTATGCAGGCTC
>CALGZY010000066.1 GCA_937934355.1 uncultured Collinsella sp.
TATTTCACCGCAACTTAGGAGGGGATGGGGTTAGCTGCGGGGGCGGTGGCGGAGCTTGTCGATGGTGGCGTCGGTGCTGCGACTGCGGGTTTCGGCAGCGGTTTGGCGCTTGCGGCGGTAATCGATCATGCCTTGGATGATGGGCTTGCCAAAGCTCACGACATCATCGTTGTAGATGGCGGTTCGGGCTGCGAGGAGGCAGTCGGTAAAGTCCATATGGGTTTTGCCAAAGAGTTTGATGGCAAGGGCGACAACGGTGGGCTCGTCGACCATGACGTCATCGAGCAGCCTTCTCATGGCTGTAGCAATCTCAACGCGGGGAACCTTATAGACGTCGCGCAGCGTGACCACGACGCGCGTGATGATCTCAGGGTAGACGCGAGCGGTGCGCGTGGCGATGACCTTGGCAACGCGAGGTGACAGAACTTCGTCGTCGTCAAGCAGGTAGCGTAGGATGACGGTCTCGTCGATGATGGTGCTACTCATGGATATCTACTTCCTCGGGACCCAAAATCGAATCGTCGCTTTCCGTGGCAAGGTATTCAACCCAGGCATTGCGCTCCTCGGCGCGGCGATTGGGGTCACCATATGCTTTGAGCGATCCATAGGCGGCGGTGCCGTCCTTTGAGCGCACGGCGACCGGCTGAAAGGGAAGCTTGCGCATCAAAATGCTTTGCGCGACAAATAAGCGAACAGCCTCGGCGAGCGATGTGCCCATGGCGTCGTAGAGATGCTCGGCATGCTGCTTGTCTTCCTCGCGAATGCGCACCTGCAGGATGGCTCGTTTTTGAGTCGATGACATTACTGGCCTCCCTTAATGAGCGTGCAATATGAACAGTCAAATACAGCATCGGCTAATAATAGCCAATCTTATAACCACTACTTTATTGCACTAGAGTAATTGATTGTGAACAATATTACAAACGTACTACATCCTTCAGAAGCGAACGTGAAATCTTTCTTGGGCGTACGCATGTAATACACTCACCTTTATAACTTCTAGAGAATAATTCCAACCTGCCAAACCCCTGCAATACACCCGTATTGCAGGGCCTATGCTCAAGTTTGCCCCCTGCAACTGCGTATATTTAACCTGTATATCGTTGGAGAAACTCTACCGAGTGCATGTTTCGCCGCATGCATTCGATTCGTCGATGCCAGGCCACGGGCGGCTTGGGTCAATGTCGACAGGGTCTCTCCGGCATGGGATTCAGGAGGGAGTGAACAACATGGGCAATAAACGAGTCGTAGCCGATTCTTCGCGCTGCATTGGGTGTCAAACCTGTATGGCGGCGTGCATCGAGGCACACGATATTCCCGGTAACATCGCCGCGCCGCGCCTGCGCGTGACGCGTACGTACGAGATCTCCGCACCGGTGGCTTGCCATCACTGCGAGGACGCCCCGTGCGCGAAGGCCTGTCCTACGGGCGCCTTGTTCTTTGATCCAAAGAACCATCGTATCGGCGTCAACGAGGACAACTGCATCGGCTGCAAGAGCTGCGTCATGGCATGCCCCTTTGGCGCCGTGAGCGTGGCGACCACGCAGGTTCCGGTCTTGATGGGCGACGTTCGCGTGGGTTCGCAGACCAAGAGCTTCGTGCTCAAGTGCGACCTGTGCGTGGACCGTCCCGGCGCTCCGGCGTGTGCCGAGGCGTGCCCGACCAAGGGCCTCACCCTGGTAGACGAGGAGCGCCTGGCAGAACTGACTGCCGAGCGTGCCCGCGCCACCATCGAAAACGAGGCGTAAGCGTTGGGGCGACAGGCCCAATGATTGTCAAATTAGTACCGAGTAATCGGTAGCAGAAAAAGGAAGGAGGGTGTCATGGAGAAGCATAAAGTGATCTGCCCGTACTGCGGCGCCGGTTGCCAGTTTAACCTCCTGGTCCAAAACGGCCAGGTCGTGGGCACCGAACCGCTCAACGGCATCACCAACCAGAGCGAGCTGTGCCTTAAGGGCATGAGCGGCTACGACTTCATCAACGACACCAAGATCTTGACTCCTCGCGTACTGCACCCGATGATCCGCCGCACTAAGGGCGCGGATCTTGAGCGCGTAAGCTGGGACGAGGCACTGGATTTCACCGCATCTAAGATGCAGGCCATAATTGACGAATATGGTCCTAACACTGTCATGACCACCGGCTCTTCGCGAGGCGGCGGCAATGAGGCGAACTACGTCATGCAGAAGTTTACGCGTGCGTGCATCGGCACCCACAGCGTAGACAACTGCGCCCGTACTTGACACGGCCCTACTGTCCTCGGTCTGATGGACACGGTTGGTTCAGGTTGCATGTCATGCTCCATCCCCGGTATGGAGGATGCGGGCTGCATTTTCCTCTTCGGCTATAACCCTGCCGATTCGCACCCCATCGTCGCAAGGCGTATCGTGCGAGCCAAAGAAAAGGGTTGCAAGATCATCGTCGCCGATCCGCGCCATATCGAAACCGCGCGTATCGCCGATCTCTACCTTCCGATCAAGAACGGTTGCAACGTCGCGTTCCTCAACGCCTTTGCCAACTGCTTGGTCAACGATGGCCTCTACGACAAGGAATTCGTCGCCGAGCACACGAACGGCTTTGACGAGTGGTGGGAGACCATCAAGAACTACACTCCCGAATCCGTACAGGACATCACGGGTGTCGAGCCCGCGTTGATCCACCAAGCTGCCGAGATGTACGCCACGGCGAAGCCCTCTGCCATCATTGGCTGGGGTATGGGCGTATGCCAGCAGAAGCAGAACCTGAAGACGGTGCACACCATCGCCTCCATCGCCTGCGTTGCCGGCCAGATCGGCAAACCCAATTCCGGCCTCGCGCCCGTGCGTGGCCAGAATAACGTCCAGGGCTCCTGCGATATGGGCATGCTGCCCAACCTGTACCCTGGCTACCAGAAGGTCACCGACCCGGCAGTGCGTGCCAAGTTTGCCAAGGCTTGGGGCGTGCCCGAGGAAAAGCTCCCGCTCGAGGAGGGCTACAAGCTCACCGACCTGGGCCACCTGGTCGACGAGGGCAAGGTGCACTGCTTCTACAACTACGGCGAGGACCCGGTGCAGACCGAGCCCGATTCGGCCGGTATGCGCAAGACGCTCTCCGAGCTGGATCTGTTCATTTGCCAGGACATCTTTATGACGCAGACGACTATGCTCGCC
Organism: uncultured Collinsella sp.; assembly: GCA_937934355.1. The sequence goes on from CALGZY010000066.1 coordinate 3,150, forward strand.
GACGTCATCCTGCCTGCCACCTCTTGGGGCGAGCACGAGGGTGTCTTTACCGCATCCGACCGTAGCTTCCAGCACTTTGACGCGGCCGTTCCGCCCAAGGGCGAGTGCCGCCACGACTGGGAGATCTTCGCGGACCTGTCCACGCGCATGGGCTACCCCATGCACTACGACAACACCGAGCAGATCTGGAACGAGTGCATTAGCCTGTGCCCCAACTTTGTGGGCGCAACCTACGAGAAGATGGCTCCCGAGGGCGGTTACGCCCAGTGGCCCGTCAAGAGCACCGATGTGAACGACCACGGTACGCCCGACATGTTCGCTGGTGGCAAGTTCACCACCAAGGACGGCCGCGCCAACCTGATGGCGCACGACTGGGAGGCGCCCTCCGAGCTTCCCGACGATGAGTACCCGCTCATCCTGTGCACCGTCCGCGAGGTCGGCCACTACAGCTGCCGCTCGATGACCGGCAACTGCAAGACGCTGGCGCTGCTTGCCGACGAGCCCGGCTTTGTCCGCATGAATCCCGCGGATGCCGATGCGCGCGGCATCAAGAACGGCGACATCGTCTCGATCCACAGCCGCCGCGGCCAGGTATACAGCCGCGCCGACGTGAGCGACCGTATCAACAAGGGCACGGTCTATATGACCTACCAGTGGTGGATTGGCAAGTGCAACGAGCTGACCATTCACAAGGTCGACCCGGTCTCGCATACGCCCGAGGACAAGTTCTCCGCCTGCCAGGTCGACGCTATCGCCGACCAGGTCTGGGCTGAGGGCGAGGTCGAGCGTCAGTACACCGAGCTCAAGCAGGCTCTGGTGGACGCCGCCGCTCCTCAGGACGTTGAGCCCGGCGCCGCCAAGTTCGACGACGAGACGCACGTGAATCAAATCGTGTAGTCCCGTTCTCGTTGGCTTTTTGGGCCGGGCGTCCCGTACGTTCGGGAGCCCGGCCCGTTATTTTGAAAGGAAGTGGGGATGAACCGCTTCATCGACGTCAACCCGGAGAGGTGCATCGGCTGCGGAACATGCCAGTCCGCCTGTGCCGACGCCCACCGGATGCAGGGTCTTCAGGATACGCCGCGTCTGGCGCTCGTGAAGACCGGCGGTATTTCGGCCGCCCTTGCCTGCCACCATTGCGAGGGTGCCCCCTGCGCCGAGGTTTGCCCGGTGAATGCCATCGAGCACGATGGCGATCGCATCCACGTCAAGGAGCAGGAGTGCATCGGGTGCAGGCTGTGCGCCATCGCGTGCCCCTTCGGAGCCATCCATCCCGATGGCACGTCTATCGCCGGTGTCGCAGGCATGTGCGACCCGACGCCTTCGTATCCTAAGTCCCTGAGCAGCCTGCTTACGTGGGCTCCCGGCCAGTACACCTGCGCCGTCAAGTGCGACCTGTGCGCCTTCGATCCGGACGGCCCGCATTGTGTGGCGGCGTGCCCCACCAAGGCGCTGACCGTCATGGGCGGCGCGGCCGATCGCGAACTCGACGAGGCCAAGCGCCTGCGCTCGATTGAAAACGGTCCGTCCGTTGACGTTGCCGCTGTGGCCCAGGGTCTGTCCGAGAAAGCAGAAGGGAGCGTAAACAATGGATAGCATGACGCTGTTTATCGCATCGCTTGCCGTCTCGTGCATCGGTGCGCTCGCCTCGGTTCTGCTGATCAAGGCCGATAACGCCGCCAAGACCGCCGGCTGCCTTATCGGCGCCGTCGCCGCGGTGCTTTCGTTTGTGGCTGGTATCCAGGCCGTGCTGGGCGATGTCACGTCGGTCGACACCATCGTGTTCTTCCCGTTTGCCCATTTCCAGCTGCTGCTCAATCAGCTGTCCGGTCTGTTCGTGGCGCTCATCTCGGTGCTCGCGTTTGCCGGTTCGATCTACGGTCTCAACTACTTTGATGAGTACCCGGGCAAAAAGGGCCGCGCCGGCTTCTTCTTTAACACCTTCGTGGCGTCCATGATGCTCGTCATCACCGCCGACAACGTGTTTTGGTTCTTGGTCGCCTTTGAGCTCATGTCGCTGACCTCGTACTTCCTGGTCGTGATCGAGGAGAACGAGAACTCCATCCACGGCGGTTGGCTCTACTTTGTGATCGCGCATGTGGGCTTTGTGCTCATCATGGCGAGCTTCCTCACCATGACCAACTTCGCCGGCGGCTCGTTTGCCTTTGCGGATTTCCGCGCCACGCAGTTTAGCCCCGCGGTCGCATCCGTGTGCTTCGTGCTCGCCTTCTTTGGCTTTGGTGCCAAGGCCGGTATCATCCCGCTGCACGGCTGGCTGCCCAAGGCACATCCCGAGGCGCCGTCCAACGTGTCGGCCCTCATGTCCGGCGGCATGATCAAGATCGGTATCTTCGGTATCCTCAAGGTGGGTCTCGACCTGCTCTCCGCCTCGGGCGTTCAGGTCTGGTGGGGCCTTATGGTCATGGTCTTCGGTGCGATCTCGTCGGTCCTCGGCGTGGCCTTCGCCCTGCAGGAGCATGACATCAAGCGCCTGCTGGCCTATCACTCCGTCGAGAACATCGGCATCATTCTGCTCGGCGTCGGCGCCTCCATGGCCGCTATGGCGCTCAACTCGGTCGGCATCGCCGTCCTGGCTCTGATGGCCGCCCTCTACCACACGTTTAACCACGCAATGTTTAAGGGCGAGCTGTTCTTGGGCGCCGGTGCGCTGCTGTACTCCACGGGTACGCGCAATATGGAGAAGATGGGCGGCCTGTTCCGTCGTATGCCGGCAACGGCCATCTGCTTCCTCGTTGGCGCGCTTGCCATCTCGGCCATCCCGCCCTTCAACGGCTTTGTGTCCGAGTGGTTTACCTACCAGTCGCTCTTTAACGCCGCCATGCAGGGTGACAAGGCCGTCATGATCGTGGCCGTGTTCGCTGCCGTCGCACTTGCCATTACCGGCGCGCTGGCCGTCACGTGCTTCGTCAAGGCCTATGGCGTCTCCTTTGCCTCCGCGCCCCGCTCCGAGGCCGCGGCCAATGCCAAGGAGGTTCCCGCCCCCATGGTGTTTGCGCAGGGCCTGCTCGCGGCCATCTGCGTCGTGCTGGGCATTGGCGCTCCCGTGATCGCGCCCGTGCTGGTCGATGTCGCCGCGTCCGTGCTGCATCCGTACGGTGGCGTGTTTGCCGCCGAGGGCATGGAGCTCATGAACCAGTACTCCGGCGCTGCCACCTCCACGCCCGCGATCGCCATTGCGCTTGTGGTGCTTGTCGGCCTTGCCTGCGGTTACCGCAAGCTCAAGACCGTCGGCAAGGTGCAGAAGTCCCAGCCGTGGGCATGCGGCTATGCTCCCAACGAGCATATGCCCGTCGTGGCCACGACCTTTGCCTCCGAGGTGTCCTGGTTTATGCAGCCGCTCTACACGCTGCGCGACCGCTGCACGGCCGTCTGCTGGTCCATCGCGCACTTCTTCCAGAAGCTCACCGGTGTGGCCGAGGCTGTGGAGCCCGTACCCGACAAGGTTCTCGTCGATGCCCCGCATAAGGGTGTCGAGAAGCTCGCCGACCTCGCGACTAAGCTCGAGGGCGGCAACTACAGCATCTATATCTGCTACATCGTCGCGGCACTCGTGGTGTTCCTCGTGCTCGCCGTGCAAATGGGTTAAGGAGGGGAGAGCATGAACAACATCGTACTTGCCGTTCTGCAGGGCGTGGTCGTTATGGCCGTCGCGCCTTTCTTCTCCGGTCTCGGCCGCGTGATCCGCGCCAAGATGCACAACCGTCGTGGCCCCAGCATCATGCAGGACTACCGCGACCTGGCCAAGCTCTTTGCGCGCCCCGAGTCCCAGAGCGAGGACGCGAGCTTTGCGCTGCGCATTATGCCGCCGCTGTTCTTCGCCGTCGCCTTTATGCTCGCGATGGGTCTGCCGCTCTTTACGGCGCAAAGCCCCATCCCGGTCTTTGGTGACGCCATCACCATCATGTACAGCCTGGCGCTCGCCCGCTTCTTCTTCGCCCTCTGCGGTGTGGATTCGTCCAACGCCTACGCCGGTATCGGCGGCGTCCGCGAGCTGCTCATGAGCGTGCTCATCGAGCCGTCCATGCTGCTGGCGCTGTTTGCCGCCGCCCTGGTGTGCGGCTCCACCGACATCGCCACCATGGGTCAGCACATCATGACGGTCGCCGTCGACGCGCCGGTCGCCGTGATCCTCGCCGGCATCGCCTTTGCGATCGCCTGCTACATGGAACTCGGCAAGCTGCCGTTTGATCAGGCCGAGGCCGAGCAGGAGCTTCAGGAAGGTCCGCTCGCCGAGCTTTCCGGCCCGTCGCTTGCGATGGCAAAGCTCGCCATGTCCATGAAGCAGGTCCTGGTCGTCGCCTGGTTCTGCGCGATCTTCGTCCCCTGGGGCGAGCCCGCGACCGTGGGCGCTGCCGCCGTTCTGGGCGCGGTCATCTTCCTGGTGAAGTGCCTGATCGACTTTGTCGTGTGCGGCGTGATCGAGAACTCCTGCTCGCGCTCGCGTTTTAAGGTGCTTGGCAATCAGACCTGGGCCGTTGTGGGCATCGCCGTTCTGGCGTTTGTCTTCGTGGTCGTAGGCGTGTAGGAGAAGGGAGAAACAATGTCATTTGCAGTCAGTCTGTCCCTTCTCGGCTTGGTCGCTATCGCGGCCCCGATGGTGGCCTCGGTGCTCGTCGCCCTGTTCCCCCGTCCGTACGCCAAGTGGTTCAGCGTTTTGGGTGCCGCCGTCTCGACGGTCTGTACCATCGCCCTCGCCGCGAATTTCGCTGGCGCCGGCATGCCCGACACGCAGGTCCCCCTGATCTCGTTTGGGCAGACCCTCGTTATGGGATTCACCTTCGATCGCATGAGCACGCTGCTCGCGCCCGCCTTTGTGGGTATCGGCCTGCTTGTCGTGATCTATTCGATTCCCTATATGAGCGAGAATAACCGTGAACATCCCGATGCGCCGCGTCGTCGCTTCTACGCGTACCTCGCGACCTTCATCGGCGCCATGGCCGGCCTCGTGTACAGCTCGACCCTTTTGGGCCAGCTCGTGTTCTTTGAGATCACGGGTGCGTGCTCTTGGGGCCTCATTAGCTACTACATGACGCCTACGGCCAAGAAGGCCGGCATGAAGGCCCTGATCATTACGCATATCGGTGCGCTCGGCCTGTATCTGGGCGCTGCCATCGTGTTTGCCCACACCGGCACCTTCGCCATTACCGCGATTGCCGGCCTCGACGCCAAGCTCAAGGCTATCGTCCTTTTGCTCGTGCTGTTTGCGGCCTGGGCCAAGTCCGCACAGGTTCCCATGTACATGTGGCTGCCTTCGGCCATGGAGGCGCCGACGCCTGTTTCGGCCTACCTGCATGGTGCCTCGATGGTCAAAGTCGGCGTGTGCGTGTTCGCGCGTGCACTCGTCTCTGCCGGCGAGATTCCCGAGATCGTGGGCTGGGTTGCCATTATCGACGCCATGGTCACCATGCTCTTTGGTTTCCTTATGTACCTGCCGCAAAAGGACATGAAGCGTCTGCTGGCCTTCTCCACGATCGCTCAGCTCTCCTATGTGTTCTTTGGTCTGGGCCTTTCGGTCTTTGGCAGCCAGCTGGCCTTTGATGGCGCCGTGTGCCACATCTTTAACCACGCTTTCGCCAAGACGCTGTTCTTCCTGATCGCCGGTTCGTTCTCCTTTACGCTCGGCACGCGTATGCTGCCCAAGCTTCGCGGCATCGTAAAGAAGTACCCGATCTCGGGCGTGGGCTTTGGTGTCGCGGCACTCGCCATTGCTGGCGTGCCGCCCATGAACACGTTCTTCTCGAAGTTCCAGATCATCGCCGGCGGCTTTTCCGTGGGTGCCGGCAACGTCGCGATCCTGGTGCTCGTGTGCATCATGGTCGCCGAGACCGTCGCCACCTTCGCCTGGTTCCTCAAGTGGATGGGCTATTGCCTGCCCGGCGAGCCGAGCGAAGAGGTCGCTGCGGGAGCCCCGCTTCCCCGCGCGATGGCGTTCGTGTTCATCGTGCTCATCATCATGGTTATCGTCAGCGGCCCGCTTTCGGCCAGCTGGATCGGTTAGGAGGTAGAACGACATGGGTTATTCGATCGTCAACATCCTTGGCGGCCTTCTGATCGTCACGTCCACCATGGTGGTTGTCTCCAAGAACATCAAACATGCCATCAACTGGTATGCGGTGCAGTCGCTGGTGCTCGTGGGACTGCTCGCTACGCTCGGTGCCACCACCGGTGCGCAGGAGCTGCTTATGTGGGCTGGATCTGCCTTTATCACCAAGGTCGTCCTGGTCCCTTACATCCTCAACCGCGCATATAAGAAGATGGGCGAGCCGAGCGACGCATCGCTCAAGGCCGGCCTTAAGCCCGCGTGGGCCATTTGCATCATCGCCGTCGAGGTCGCGATCTGCTTTGCCGTCGTGACGCAGATCAGCCTGCCCACGGCCGAGGTCGCAACGCCTGCGCTCGCTATTAGCTTCGCTCACTTCTTTGTGGGTCTCACCTGCATCATCTCGCAGCGCAACATCATGAAGCAGATCTTTGGATACTGCCTTATGGAAAACGGCAGCCATGTGACGCTCGCGCTTTTGGCCCCCACCGCTCCCGAGATCATCGAGATCGGTATCGCCACCGACGCCATCTTTGCCGTCATCATCATGTCCATCGTCGTGCGTCGCATTTGGGATGACTCCCACTCGCTCGATGCGCGCGACCTGTCCGAGCTGAGGGGGTAGTCCATGGAAACGTTGATTCTCGCCCTGCTCGCGACTCCTTTGGTGTTCTCGCTGGTCATGGCATTTTTGCCCAAGAACACGTCCTATAACGTGTTTGCCGGTCTCAACCTGGTCTCCGTCGCAGCCGTCCTGGTGCTGTCGATTGTGACGGCCGGTGACGTCCTTATGAGCGGCGAAACCGCGAGCGCTCTTGGTCTGTGGTTCCACCTCGATTCGCTGGGTGCCATCTTTGTGTTGCTCATCGGCTTTATCGGTTTTCTTACGGGGCTGTTCTCGCTGCCCTATGTAAAGGCCGATATCGAGGAGGGCTCCATGCCCGCCGAGCGCGCCAAGCAGTATTTTGCGCTGTTTAGCCTGTTTGTGTTCACCATGCTGCTCGCGTGCCTGTCCAACAACATGATCCTCACGTGGGCCGCCGTGGAGGCAACCACGCTTTCCACCGTGTTCCTCGTGGGTATCTACAAGAACAAGACGGCCCTCGAGGCTTCTTGGAAGTATGCGATGGTCTGCACCGCCGGCGTGGCCTTTGGCCTGTTCGGTACGCTGCTGATCTACGCCAACGCCGCCGACGTGATTCCCAACGCCCACGAGGCCGCATTCCTGTCGTGCGTGCTGCCGTATGCCGACCAGTTCGACCCGACGCTCATGCGCCTCGCCTTTGCGTTTATCGTGATCGGCTTTGGCACCAAGGCCGGCTTGTTCCCCATGCACACTTGGCTGCCCGATGCCCACTCCCAGGCCCCGAGCCCTGTCTCGGCCCTGCTCTCGGGTGTTCTGCTTAAGTGCGCCATGCTTGTGATCATGCGCTTCTACGGCTTTACCATCCAGGCCGTGGGCGCCGAGTATCCGCAACTTCTGCTGCTGATCGTCGGCACGCTGTCCATTTTGGTGGCGGCACTTTCGATGTTTCGCCATGACGACCTCAAGCGCCGCTTTGCGTACTCGTCTGTGGAGAACGTGGGCGTTATCGCCCTGTGCCTGGGTATCGGTGGCCCGCTGGGTATCGCCGCGGCCCTGCTGCACTGCGTGTTCCACGGCTTTACCAAGACGCTTGCCTTCTGCGTGTCCGGCAACATCCAGCACGCCTTTGGCACGCGTAGCCTGGCTAAGATTCAGGGTGTCGTCGAGGTTGCCCCCGCAACCGCCGCGCTCGCCATCTTGGCACTGCTCGGTCTTGGTGCCTTCCCGCCCTTTGGCATGTTTATCTCCGAGTTCCTGACTTTTGTCGCCGGTGTCACCGCCGGTCCCATGTGGCTGGTCGTCGTGGTCGCCCTCGGTCTTACCGTGGCCATCTCCGCGCTCACCCGCATCGCACTCAAGTCGGTATTCGGCCATGCGCCCCAGGGCATGGGCAAGCATGAGGCCCCGGCGCTCATGCTTATCCCCGAAATCATCCTGGCCGTCATGATCTTGTGGTTTGGCATCGCCACCCCGCTGCCCCTCGTGCACGGTGTGGAGACCGCGACCGGCATTGTGCTCGAGCAGAGCACCGAGGAACTTCACGCGACGCCGATGTACCGCGCTGTGTTCGGTACCGAGACCGCTCAGAGCGAGGTGGAGTAACGAATGATTGAAACTGAGAACAAGGTGTATGCCCGTCGCTGCGAGAGCCATGTCGAGGCCCTGCGCCGCGCCGTTCCGGGCTGCATCGAGAAGGTCGAGTGGCAGTGCGAGGACCAGCTGACGATTACCGTCAAGCAGGACAAGCTGCCCGAGGCCGTCCACTACCTGTACTACGAGCGCTACGGCTGGATTCCCGTGATCATCGGCAACGATGAGCGCAGCCTGTGCGGCCGTTACGCCGTGTACTATGTCATCTCCATGGAGGGGGAGGACCCCGGTTGGGTGACCGTGCGCACCGAGGTCGATCCCGCCAAGATGACGTTCCCGTCCGTGACGCCGTTCGTCCCCGCCTGCGTGTGGGGCGAGCGCGAGCTGCGCGACATGTTCGGTCTGATCCCCGAGGGTCTGCCCGATCGTCGCCGCCTGGTGCTGCCCGACGATTGGCCCAGCGGCCTGTACCCGCTGCGCAAGGACTCCATGGACTACCGTTTTCGTCCCGCTCCCGCGAGTGACATGGAAAACTACGAGTTCTTGGCCGATACCAAGGGCAAGGAGACGACGCTCGTCCCCATGGGCCCGTTGCACATTACCTCCGACGAGCCCGGCCACTTCCGCCTGTTCGTTGAGGGCGAGACGATCGTCGACGCCGACTACCGTCTGTTCTACGTGCACCGCGGTATGGAGAAGGTCGCCGAGACGCGCCTGAACTATGACGCCGTGACGTTCCTCGCCGACCGCATCTGCGGCATCTGCGGATGCGCCCACTCGGTGGCCTACGCCGAGGCCGTCGAGCGCGCCCAGGGCATCCATGTCCCGCCGCGCGCCCAGTACATCCGCGCCATCATGCTCGAGGTCGAGCGCCTGCACTCGCATCTGCTCAACATTGGCCTGGCGTCGCACTACACGGGCTTCGACTCCGGCTTCCAGCAGTTCTTCCGCGTCCGCGAGAAGTCCATGGACCTGGCCGAGAAGCTCTCCGGTCACCGCAAGACCTACGGCCTCAACGTGATCGGCGGCGTGCGTCGCGATATTTTGGCCGAGCAGAAGCTCTCCACGCTCACGACCATCCACCAGCTGCGCTCCGAGGTTCAAGAGCTCGTCGACGTCTTGCTCTCCACGCCCAACTTTATCGAGCGTACGAGTGGCATCGGCATCTTGGACCGTAAGATCGCGCGCGACTTCTCGCCGGTCGGCCCGCTCATGCGCGGCTCGGGCTATGCCCGCGACGTGCGCTTTGACCATCCCTTCGACGGCTACGCCGATCCGGACGTCCAAAAGATGCACGCCGCCACGGCCGACACCTGCGACGCCTTTGGCCGCACCGCCGTCCGCATCCAGGAGGTCTACGATTCGATCGACATGATCGAGACCATGCTCGAGAACTGCCCGTCGGGCCCCATCCTCACCACGGATTGGGAGTACACCCCGCACAAGTACGCCATCGGTGCCACCGAGGCGCCGCGCGGCGAGGATGTGCACTGGGCGATGCTCGGCAACAACCAGAAGTGCTACCGCTGGCGCGCCAAGGCCGCTACGTACAGCAACTGGCCGGTCCTGCGCTACATGTTCCGCGGCAACACCGTGGGCGATGCGGCGCTGATCGTCGGCTCGCTCGACCCGTGCTACTCCTGCACCGACCGCGTGACGGTGACCGATGTCGCCGCCAAGCGCGACCACGTGCTCGACAAGGAGCAGTTCGAGAACGTCTGGCGCGACAAGTCGCCACTTGAGGGCGAGGGCACCATGGCCGCTCCGCTCGATGAGGAGGCGCTCTAATATGCTGAAGCTTTGGAAGGTTAACGCCAAGGCCGGCGACGCGACGGTCAAGTACCCGTTTGCGCCGTTTCCCACCAACAAGGACATGCGCGGTAAGCCCGAGCACAACGCCGAGCTCTGCATCGCCTGCGGTGCCTGCGGCGTGGCGTGCCCGGCCGATGCCATTCGCATGGACACCGACCTTGCGGCCGATACCATCACTTGGTCGATCGACTATGGTCGCTGCATCTTCTGCGGCCGCTGTGAGGAAGCCTGCCCCATGGAGGCCATCAAACTCACCGAGGAGTTTGAGCTGGCCGTCATGAGCAAGGATGACCTCACCAGCAAGAGCGTCTATACGCTCGAGCACTGCTCGCGCTGCGGCAAGCCGTTTGCCCCGCACAAGGAGATCGACTACGCCAAGCGCCTGCTGCAAAAGGCCGGCGGCATGGAGGCCGAGCAGGCTGCCCGTACCGTCGGTATGTGCCAGGAGTGCAAGCGCGAGCTCGACGCCCTGCGCGCCGCCTCGGCCGTAAAGACCGGCAACGCTGCCGGCATGGCTGCCAACGAGACGCTTGCGTCCGGCGAGCCCCAGGGCCCCGGCATGGAGTATCTGGGCGGCCACGGCGTGAACCCGGAGTATATCGACCGCGAGCTCAACCCCGATGCGCCCGAGATTCCCGCCGGTCCGGCGCCGGTCGAGGGCATCATCATGGATTTTGAAACGAAGGAGGAGTAACCATGGCCGAACCCACGCTTTTGCCCGAGCGGCTTCAGTACCGCCCGACCAAGATCGAGCTCGACGAGAGCATCGAGAAGGCCAAGGCGACCCTTCTTAAGAAGATCAAGCGCTCGGTGTACGTTTACCGTGTCGACTGCGGCGGCTGCAATGGCTGCGAGATCGAGATCTTCGGTTCCATCACGCCCGTCTTTGACGTCGAGCGCTTTGGCATCAAGGTCGTGCCCTCGCCCCGTCACGCCGATGTGCTGCTGTACACCGGCGCCGTGACGCGTGCCATGCGCATGCCGGCCCTGCGCGCCTTTGAGGCCGCACCCGATCCCAAGATCGTGGTGTCCTATGGCGCGTGCGGCTGCACCGGCGGCATCTTCTACGACAACTACTGCGTCTGGGGCGGCACGGACAAGATTCTGCCGGTCGATGTCTACATCCCCGGCTGCCCGCCCAGCCCCGCGCAGACCGTCTACGGCTTTGCCATGGCGCTCGGTCTGCTGGACCAAAAGCTCCATGCCGAGACCACGGTGGAGGCCGCCGGCGAGCAGGCCGATATCCTGCATCCCGGCGTGCCGTACAAGCTGCGCGTTGCCATCGAGCGCGAAGCTCGCGCCATGAGCGGCTACCGTTACGGCCGCGACCTGGCCAACGAGTTTATGGATACGCTCGAGGGCGCGCCCAAGGGCGATATCCGCGGTGCCATGGCGCTGCTCATCGACAAGCAGGATGATCCTCGTCGCGTTGAGGTCTACTCGGCGCTGCAGGATCTGGTGCTGGCCGGAGGTCGCTAGATGGAGCTCACGGACCGCTCTGGTTACTTTGCGGGCCCCGGCATGCTCGGCGGCTCTTTTGGCGATGCCTCGCGCGCAAGCGACGAGGCCGCCGAGGGCGTCGCCGACCCCTGCCTGGGCCACGCGCTCGACAAGGTGGTCTTCTACGAGCTCACGCGTAAGTTTGTGGAGACCGAGGAAGACGTTCCCCAGGAGGCCTGCGACGTGCTGTACTACACGCTCGCCGTGGGCCACCACACCGGCGTGCTCGATTGCTTTGAGCCGCGCCTGTCGGTGCCGGTGGATGTGTTCTATACGCTTATCGACGCGCTGCCGGAGGGGGAGGCCAAGACCAAGTTCGAGGCCATCCGCTCCTTTGGCGAGTGCCAGCTCGACAAGGCGGCGGTGCCGTCGCTGCTCGAGGCCTGCGATGCGCTGCTCGACGAGCGCGGTTTTCGCGGGTCGGCCAAGGCCGGCATCTCGGTGTTCGATGACGACTTTGGCCTTCATGCCCAGCAGGTCGCGTTCTTAATGAAGTTTCGCGATCTGGTTGAGCGCGTTCGCGATGTGTCGGGCGTGTATCTGACGGGAAGGTTGCAGTAATGGGTCGCGTTGTGGATGGTCGTGTGAACGGCGTCCCGTTTGCGGGTATCGTGCTCACGGCGGGAAGCGTGCTGCGTGCCGACGATGCCGCTGGCCCCGTGCTCTCCAAAAAGATGGAGGACACGCCCATCGCCGGTTGGTACACCATCGACGGTGGTCAGACGCCCGAGGATGACATCATCGAGGTCAAGCGTGAACGTCCGCCGCGTTTGGTATTGGTCGATGCCGCCGACATGGCGCTGCCCGTCGGTGCCATCCGTTTGCTCGACAAGCGCGATGTGGCCCGCAAGTCGATGTTCACCACGCATTCGCTTCCCCTGTCGATTCTGATCGAAGAGATTGAGCAATCGTGCGAAGATATCGTCTTCATAGGGATTCAGCCGGGCGATACGGAGTTCTATAACCCCATGTCCCCGGAGGTCTTTGAGGCCGTCGACGCCGTGTACGACGCCGTGGCCGCCAACGACTTTTCCCACTTTGTCCGCTTGGGGCAAGAGCAATAGGAGCGCTTGTCCCTGCTGATTAGGAAAGAAGTGATTGACATGGCAGATTCCAAGGTGGAGTACCCCGCTCCTGATTGCCTGGCACCCGCCGCGATCGAGGCCAAGACCGAGGCCGCCGGCGTGACCAAGGCCAACCTGCCGGTCGCAAAGGCCTTTCTGTTGGCAATGTTCGCCGGTGCGTTCATTGCCTTCGGCGGCCTGTTCTTTACGGTGTTTTTGAGCGATAGCACGCTGGGCTGGGGTGCTCAGCGTGTCGTGGGCGGCCTGTGCTTTTGCCTGGGCCTGGTGCTGATGCTGGTGTGCGGCGCCGAGTTGTTCACCGGCAACTCGCTTATGGTCTGCGCGCTCAAGAGCAAAAAGATCACCCTGGTCCAGATGCTCAAGGCCTGGGTCGTCGTGTGGGTCGGTAATTTCGTCGGAGCCCTGTTCATCGTCTTTTTGGTGTACATGGCCGGCATTTACAAGCTCAACGGCGAGGCGGTCGCCAATTCCATGGTGAGCGTCGCCGCCGGCAAGGTGACGATCGACTGGGTGACGATCTTCTTCCGCGGCATCCTGTGCAACATCTTTGTGTGCCTTGCCGTGTGGATCGGTACCGCCGGCAAGACCGTGGTCGATAAGGTCGTGGGCATTCTGCTGCCCATCGCCGCCTTTGTGGCCTGCGGTTTTGAGCACTGCGTTGCCAACATGTACTTTTTGCCCATGGGTGCCGTGATGCACGCGTGCGGCTATGGTGCCGACGTTGCCGGCGCCGATGCACTCAACGTCGCGGGCATTGCGTTTAACCTATCCGCCGCCACGCTGGGCAACATCGTGGGCGGCGCGGTTCTGATCGCGCTCGGCTACTGGTTTATCTACGCCAAGAAGTCCGAGGCGTAAGGTACCGTCTGTTTGACGTTGGGCCTCCCGCGGGGCGTTGCCGTGCGGGAGGCTTTTTGGGTCTGGGGCTCGTTGCCGGGCTTTTGGCCTGTTGTGTTTGGCTGATGAAAGGGGTAATCGAGATGGCATCTGCTGTGAAGCGTGACGGTCGCGCCGTGGTGACCACATGCGGGGGATGCTATGCCGACTGCGCCTTTGCGGCACGCGTTGAGGACGGTCGCGTGGTGGCCGAGCTGCCGGTGCCGGGGCATCCGTGCGCGGCGCGTGCCCTGTGCGCCCGCGG
>CALGZY010000067.1 GCA_937934355.1 uncultured Collinsella sp.
CGGCGCCTTACATGCTGCGCGCCGGCGGCCTGTTTGCCTGCGAGCTCTACGAGGGTGCCCTCGACGCCGCCGCCGAGCTCTGCCGCCAGGCGGGTCTCTCGGACGTGCGCATCGTCCGCGACCTCACCGATCGCCCCCGCATCGTCCGAGCCATCGTCACCGAGCCCAAACAGCGCCAGTAATATTCATTAACTGGTTGGCAAAAATTATAAAGTAGTTTATAATTAGGACGGCTGAAAGAGGTCGGCCCATGCAACCTCCTACCTTTCGGGAAATCATTGCCCTACTCAAGCACGATGGATTCGTGAAGGTCGCGCAAGTCGGTAGTCATGCTAAGTATGTTTCTGGTGACCGTGTTGTCACCGTGAACGGCTCTGGTGGTGATCGACCAAAGAAGGGCACGTGGGCAAGTATTCGTCGCCAAGCTGGATGGTAGTTGGAGGCAAAATGAGGCAGCGATTTACCTATGACTGCGTTCTCATAAAAGAAGACGACGGTTACTGCGCCAGCTTCCCGCAGATTCCCGGCGCCTTTGCCGATGGCGATACACGCGAAGAAGCGATTGCCCATGCCACCGAGGCGCTGATGGCGTTTTTGGCCGACGACCTCAACAACGGTTTGACTCCGGCAGGGTACGAACACTCGGCCGAGGTCGTGGCCCTTTCAGTCGAAATCGACCACGAGGACGCTCGGGAAGCGGCGTGCCGAACATTTAAAGACGCAGCGCTGGACCTCAAAGTCTCCGCTCCGCGGATTACCGCTCTGGTCAAAGCCGGAAAGCTCGATGTTGAACTCGTCGACGGCCGTCGGATGATAACGATAGACAGCATCGAGCGCTACGCCGCCCAAAAACGCCACGCCGGCAGGCCAAAGAAGTTCGTCGCAGTTCAATAACCCCCTCACTTTCACCGACTACTAAAGCCGCTCACCAAACCAACATGCGCTCTGGGCAAATAGGTTGAATGTTTCGTGCGAGAATGCCCCTCAGTAAACAAACTTGCACCAGAGCGTAAGGGGCTGGCATACACATGCAGACGGTCTATCGGGTATACGAGGGAACGCGCGAGCCGCATCGGCTTGCCGTCGAGCGCACGGCCGAGGTGCTCGGCCGCGGCGGCCTGGCCTTGATTCCGACCGAGACCGTCTACGGTGTCGCCGTGGCAGTCAACGCCTTCTCGGGCGCCGTGCCCCAAGATACAAGCGAATTCCCATCGTGGCCGCGCGATTCGCAGGCTGCCGTCAATGGCGCCGCAGTTCCTGCGCTCGGCACCGGCTATCGCCGTATCTTCACTCTCAAGCAACGTGAGCTCACGCAAACCGTCGCTTGGCTGGTCGATGGCGTCGAAGCACTCGACCGCTATGGCGTGGATATCCCGGAAGATGCCCGCGTACTCGCGCGACGATGCTGGCCGGGAGCCCTGACTATCGTGGTCAAGGCAGCCCCCTGCGTGCCGACTTTTATGCGCGCTGCCGACGACACCGTGGCCCTGCGCGCTTCGGCCTCTCCCGTGGTCCAAGCGCTCATCCGCGCCTGCGGCAGTCCCCTTGCCTGCACGAGCGCCAACACACACGGCGCGCCCTCGCCGGCAAGCTTTGCCGCCGTCGAGGGTCGCATCCTGGAGGGGGTCGATGTGGCCGTCGACGCCGGTGAGACCCCGTGTCGCGACGCCTCGACCATCGTGTCGTTCCAACACGGCGGGCTCCAGATCCTGCGCCAAGGCGCACTTCCCGCATCAGAGATCGAACGGGTCCTGTCCGACCCGATGCAATAGAAAGGTGTAAGCGATGACGTTGAATCTGGGCAGCCTGGGCATGGAAGATGCCTCGTTTGACTTTGGCGGTTCCTACATCATGGCGCTCGACTGCGGCACCACCTCGGTACTTGCGACCATCGTCGACGAGTACGGATGCATCGTCGCGCAGGCACGTCGCAGCGTCAAAACCAGCTTCCCACGTCCCGGTTGGGTAGAGCAAGACCCCATGACGGTCCTTGCCAGCCAGATCGCCGTCATGATGGAAGTCCAGTTTAAGAGCGGTATCCACTCCGACCGCATTGCCGCCATCGGCATCTCTAACCAGCGCGAGACCACGGTGGTGTGGGACCGCATAAGCGGCCAACCCATCTATAACGCCATCGTGTGGCAATGCCGTCGCACCGCACCTCTGATCGACGAGCTGGTCGAGCGGGGCGCAGAAGAGCTGGTGCGCTCCCGCACGGGGCTCACGCTCGACCCGTATTTCTCGGCCTCCAAGGTGCAGTGGATTCTCGACAACGTCGATGGCGCACGCGAGAGCGCGGCGGCGGGCGACCTCATGTTTGGCACCATCGACACCTGGCTCATCTACAACCTCACCGGCGGCCAGGTCTTTGCCACCGACTACACCAATGCCAGCCGCACGGCGCTCTTTAATATCCATACGCTCGATTGGGACGACGACCTGCTGGCACTCTTTGACGTTCCGCGCTCCATGATGCCCGAGGTTCGCTGGAGCTCGGGCGACTACGGCCGCGTCGCGAGCGACATCATGACCAACATGCCGCCCATCATGGGCGTGGCGGGTGACCAACAGGCGTCGCTGTTCGGCCACTGTTGTTTCCGTCCCGGCCAGACCAAAAACACCTATGGCACGGGCTGCTTTATGCTCATGAACACCGGCGACGAGATCGTCGAATCCAAGAATGGCCTGGTCTCCACCATCGGTATCGCTGCGGACGGCAAAGTCAGCTATGCGCTCGAGGGCTCTATTTTTGCCGCAGGCTCAACGATGAACTGGCTTCGCAACAACATGGGCATCATTTCGAGCGTGAGCGAGTCGGCACAACTCGCCGCTTCGATTAGCGACAACGAGGGCTGCTACTTCGTTCCCGCCTTTGCGGGTTTGGGTGCTCCCTGGTGGGACCCGCATGCTCGCGGTATCGTGTGCGGTCTGACCGGCGCCTCGAGCCGTGCGACCATCGTACGTGCCGCCTGCGAATCCATGGCATATCAGAGCTACGACGTGCTGTGCGCCATGGAGCAGGACGTGGGGCTTTCGATTGAGCGCCTGTCCGTCGATGGCGGCGCCTCACGCAACGAGTTCATCATGCAATTCCAGGCCGACCTGCTGGATATCCCCGTGCTGCAATGCGAGACGGTGGAAACCACGGCAATCGGTGCCGCGTACTTGGCGGGTCTTGCCGTCGGCTATTGGGAAGACCTTGAAGAGCTGGAGCAAAATGCCCAGATCGTTAGGACCTTCCTTCCCCATATGTCCGCCGAGCGTCGCGAGCAAAACCTTGCGGGCTGGCGTGATGCAGTCAAGCGCTCGCTCAGTACCGCACAGTAGGGCTGCGATGGGCTGCTCGATACAACAAACCGCTAAACTTATGCATGGCGTGCGGCGGCAACATTGCTGCGCGCCTTGTCAGCAAGGCCGTTTTGCGGCCGCAACGAAAGGGGCAATCAACCCATGACCGTCACCTACGATGCGTCCCGTGTGACGCTTGTCGATCATCCGCTCGTCCAGCACAAGCTGTCGATCCTGCGCGACAAAAACACCGGCACCAACCAGTTCCGCCAGCTCGTGCGCGAACTCGCGCTTTTTGACGGCTACGAGGCCATGCGCGACCTGCCTATGGAAGACGTCGAGGTCGAGACCCCCATCACTACCGCCACGTTCAAACAGCTCGCCGGCAAGAAACTCGCCATCGTGCCCATCCTGCGTGCGGGCCTTGGCATGGTCGACGGCATTCTCGACCTGGTGCCCTCCGCTCGCGTAGGCCACATCGGTATGGAACGCGACGAGGTTACCCATGAGCCGCATGAGTATTACTGCAAGATGCCCAAGGATATCGACCAGCGCATCTGCCTGGTCGTCGACCCCATGCTCGCCACGGGCGGTTCGGCCGAGATGGCCATCAGCTACCTGCGCGAGCGCGGTGTCAAGGACATCCGCATGCTGTGCATCGTCGCTGCCCCCGAGGGCCTCAAGTCGCTGACCGAGAAGGACCCAGATGTGCATATCTATACCTGCGCTATCGACGACCATCTCAACGAGGCTGCCTACATCGTTCCCGGCCTGGGCGACGCCGGCGATCGCATCTACGGCACGCTCTAGTCGCTGGGCTAGGACGGCCGCGGCTGCAAATTGGAAGAAATGGTGCGCGCGGGCAAGTAGAAGACGCCTGTGCACACCTTTAGTTAAGGCTCTGTTAGACCAGGATTGACATACATGTGTCCCCACGGTGCCATATCGTT
>CALGZY010000068.1 GCA_937934355.1 uncultured Collinsella sp.
CATCGGGCACGCGCCGCTTGCGGGGGTGCGGACCGTTTGCGCCCCACGGCGTGCAGCTCGCGCCAAGCGGTGTTGCGGTGGCGAAAGATGCCTCCTGCGCCATCGAGAGCTCAGCTATCCTCAGCTTGCCAGTTCGAAAATGGACCCGACCCAAGATTGAATCTTTATTTCAACTTTACACCTAGGTTTACAGCTGTCTTGTCAGCTGTAAACCTAGGTGTCATACTAAAGCCCCAAGATTCGCCAAAAGAGAGGGGCCTTGATGGCACAGAGCGCGAACATGGATGCGTCGGAGCTTGCACGCGATATCGCGGCCGGCCTAGCATCGGCAACGACGGCAACGGAGCGCGCGGCACTGGTGCCCGCAGAGCTCGTCGAGGCCATTCAGCAGCTAAAAACCCAACGTGACGCGGTGATCCTGGCGCACTATTACGTGGCGCCCGAGGTGCAGGCCGTTGCCGATTACGTCGGCGACAGCTTCTACCTGGCAAAGCTCGCCAAGAGCCTGCCGCAGCAGACTATCGTGTTGTGCGGCGTGGAGTTTATGGGCGAGAGCGCCAAACTGCTCAATCCCACTAAGACCGTGCTGCTGCCCGAGCCGGGCGCGGACTGCCCCATGGCGCACATGGTCAAGCGCGAGACAGTCGATGCAGCGCGCGCCGAGTACGGTGACGACCTTGCCGTGGTCTGCTACGTCAACTCCACGGTCGAGATCAAGAGCTGGAGCGACGTGTGCGTCACCAGCTCCAACGCCGTTAAGATCGTGTCCGAGCTGCCGCAGCAGCATATCCTGTTCATTCCCGACCAAAACTTGGGCCGCTTCGTAGCCGAGCAGGTGCCGCAAAAGCACGTCATCCTCAACAACGGCTACTGCCCGCGCCATCACATCATCACCGTCGAGCAGATCGTCGACGCGACGGAGGCCCACCCCGACGCGCTCGTGCTGGCGCACCCCGAGTGCAAGGCCGACGTCCTTGCCGAGGCCGACTACATCGGCTCCACCGCCGGCATCATCAAGTATGCCGAGGAGTCCGACGCGAGCGAGTTCATTATCGTGACGGTTCGCGGCGTGCTCTACGAGCTCGAGCGCCGCTGCCAGGGCACCGGCAAGAAGTTCTACTTCCCCGCGGTGCAGCCCACCTGCGTCAACATGGACCTTATCACGCTCGAAAAGCTCGTGCGCTGCCTGGAGACGGGCGAGGGCGAGGTGCAGATCGGCGTCTCGGACGAGGCGGCAGACCAGGCCAAGCTCACGCTCGACCGTATGCTCGAGTACGCAGCGCGCTAGAACAATGTGACATGAGGGGCAGTCCCTTATGCCACATTACAAGGGAGAGGATTCCTGTGGAAACCAAACAATACCCCGATATGGAATGCGACGTTGTCATTGCCGGCTGCGGCGTGGCGGGTCTGTACGCGGCCCTCAATCTGCCGACAAGCACGCGAGTGATCATGCTCTCCAAGGGCGCTGTCGACGAGTGCGATTCGATGCTCGCGCAGGGCGGAATCTGCGTGCTGCCCGAGGGCTCGGACTACGATGCCTTCTTTGAGGACACCATGCACGCCGGCCACTATGAGAACCGTCGCGAGAGCGTCGACATTATGATCCGCTCGAGCCGCTCGGTCATCAACGACCTGCTGGCCATGGGCGTGGATTTTGAGCGCAAGGCCGACGGCAGCCTCGACTTTACCCGCGAGGGCGCGCACAGCCGTCCGCGCATTGCCTTCCATGCCGACATTACGGGCAAGGAGATCACGACCAAGCTGCTCCAAGCCGTTCGCAAGCTGGATAACGTGCAGATTTTGGAGCACGTGGCCATGACCGACATCCTGACGGGCGAGCGTGACGGCGCCACGGTGTGTGCCGGTGTCGTTGCCGTTCCCGTGGATGAGGACAACTCGGTTCGTCCCGCCGACGAGCTGGCAAACGCCGCCGAGGGCGTGCATGCCAGCGAGCCGTTTAAGATCCATGCCCGCCACACGCTGTGGGCGACGGGCGGTATCGGAGGCGTATACGACCATTCGACCAACTACCCGCAGCTCACGGGCGATGCCTGCTACATTGCTCAGGAGCATGGCATTAAGATGGAGCACCTGGACTACGTGCAGATCCATCCCACGGGGCTGTTCTCGCCGCAGCCGGGCCGCACCTTCCTGATCAGCGAGAGCTGCCGCGGCGAGGGCGCGATTCTGCTCAACGCCGCCGGCGAGCGCTTTACCGACGAGCTTCAGCCGCGCGATGTGGTCGCCGCCGCCATTCGCGAGCAGATGAAGCAGGACGCCACCGAGCACGAGTGGCTGAGCTTTGCCCCCGTCGAGCGCGATGTGGTGACCGGGCACTTTGCCAACATTCGCGCACGTTGCCTGGAGGACGGCCGCGACATCTTGGACGAGCCCATCCCCGTTACGCCCACGCAGCACTACTTTATGGGCGGCGTGTGGGTCGACAAGGACGGCCGCACCTCGATGCCCGAGCTCTACGCCGCCGGCGAGACGGCCTGCAACGGCGTTCACGGCAAGAATCGCCTGGCTTCCAACAGCCTGCTCGAGGCGCTGGTCTGGGGTCGTCGCGCCGCGTGGTACATGCGTACCGGCGAGTCACTGGCCGTGGAGCAGGCAGGCGATCCCGCGCTCGATGGCCGTCATCGCGCCCTGAGTGCCGACACCCTGGCAATCGATGATTTGGCCCGTGCCGCCGGCACGCAGGCCGTGGAGGAGTAGACCATGAATCCCATTACCATGAAGCTCGTCGTCGATGATCTGATTCTGCAGGCTCTGCGCGAGGACATTACGTTTGAGGACGTGAGCACGGCGAGCGTGTGCCCCACGGCGCGTCCCGCCACGGTGGAGCTTATCGCCAAGGCCGATGGCATCATCGCGGGCCTGGATGTGTTCGCTCGCACCTTTGAGCTGCTGGATTCGCAGAGCTCGGTGCTGCTCGACGTTGCCGATGGCGACGAGGTGCACGCCGGCGACCATGTGGGTCAGGTGCGCGGCGATGCGCGCGTGTTGCTTTCGGGCGAGCGCGTGGCGCTCAACTACCTGCAGCGCATGAGCGGCATCGCTACCTACACGCACAGCATGGCCGCGGCGCTCGAGGGAACCAAGACCGTGCTCGTCGACACGCGCAAGACCACGCCGGGCATGCGCGTCTTCGAGAAGGCCGCGGTCGAGATCGGCGGCGGCAGCAACCACCGTTACAACCTGTCGACTGCCGTCATGCTCAAGGACAACCACATCGATGCCGCCGGTGGCGTGACGCGTGCGATCGAGATGGCGCGCGCCCATGCATCGTTTACCGCGACGGTCGAGATTGAGTGCGAGAACCTGGACATGGTACGCGAGGCCGTGGAGGCCGGCGCCGATATCATCATGTTCGACAACATGACCCATGACGACATGGCCGCCGCCATAGAGCTTATCGCCGGTCGCGCCAAGACCGAGTGCTCGGGCAACGTGGACGCCGACAATATTCGCTCCCTGGCTGATCTGGGCGTCGACTACATTAGCTCGGGGGCGTTGACGCACTCTGCGCCGATTCTCGACCTCTCGCTTAAGCACCTGCGTCTGCTGGACGGTAAATAATGGACGCCCGCGAGCGTCGCCGTGCCATCATGGGCGTGCTCGAGCGAGCCAAGAGCCCCGTCTCCGGCAGCGCACTTGCCCGCGAGGTGGGTGTGAGCCGCCAGGTCGTGGTACAGGACATCGCCCTGCTGCGTGCCGATGGGCACGATATCGTGGCGACCAACCGTGGTTATGTGCTGCAGGAGGCCCCCAGCAGCCCCGCCGTGCCCACGCGTCTTGTTAAGGTGCGCCACAGTGTGGAGCAGGCGGGCGACGAACTTACGAGTATCGTCGACGCGGGTGGCGCCGTGCTTAACGTGATCGTCAACCATCGTGTGTACGGCAAGATCACGGCCGACCTGGACATCCGCAATCGTCGTGATGTCGAGCGCTACCTGCACGATATCGAGAGCGGAAATAGCTTTCCGCTACTAACGGTGACGAGTGGCTATCACTTCCATCGCATTGCGGCAGAAGACGAGCAAACCCTCGACGAGATCGAGGCCATGCTCAAGGAGAAGGGCTACCTAGCCGACTTGATGCCCTACGAGGACGATTTGTCCTAGACGACGCCGCATCTATAAGTTGCGGTGAAATAGTTCCTAAAATCGGCATCCAAGCCATAAAACAGGAACTATTCCACCGCAACTGCCAAGGGTCCCGCTCCAAATTAGCTGCCCATACAAGCAAAAGGAGGCCTCCGCGGCGATGCGGAGGCCTCCTTTTTGTGCACGGTGTACTTTTGAGTGTGCAGGTGGGGGAGTTGTTACTCCTCGACGATCTCGGTGATCGCGCCAGCGGGGCAAGCGTCCTGGCAAGCGCCACAGGCGACGCAGGAGTCCTCGTCGGCGACGGTAGCGACGTCCTGGAGCTCCAGAACGCCAGCGGGGCAGGAGTCGACGCAAACGCCACAAGCGATGCACTCGTCGGCATCAATTACGGGATGAGCCATGGTAGTTTCCTCTCTGTTGACCGACGCTACAGGCGATGTGCGTCGGTTTGATTCGGGCAAAAACATACCACGGCAGCGACCGTTTGCAATACCCTCTGACCGGCATCTTCATACCGTTCGCCGAGTATGCCACGGCTTACTAAAAAACACGCAGGTGGGGCCGTTGAGCTGCGCAAATGTTAGCTAAAGGTGACTTGAAATATTGGGCATTTGAGCACGCTTACGGAAAGCGCGACCCGGAATTGACGCTCAGACTGGGACGCGCTTTCCCGATGGACGTCTAGCGGAAACTATGTCCCAGAATTCGCTCTCAAAACGGGATGCAGTTTCCAGTTGAGCGCTCCGCGGGAAACTACATCCCGGAATCGGCTTCCAAACCGGGTCGCGCTTTCCCCGGCTCGCCCCAAAGCCGCCCTGCGCAGCTCCAGGCTCAACCTTCAGTCAACTCTACATAGATTTCAATAGATCTGCCGAGAACTCAAACAGTGCATCTACCTGCGCTTTTACGAACCTAAACTCTCAGAGATAAGAAATCTTATATGAATTGACTTAGATTTTGTATATTCCGGCCCATAAGGGGATACACTACATCCTGAAAGACAAGCCGAAGCGCCGCGCGGCAGACCGCCGAGTCGGTGCAAACGCACAAGAGAGAGGGAATTTCTAATGGGCAAGATTCTTGGTATCGACCTTGGTACTACTAACTCCGCAATGGCCGTTCTCGAGGGCGGTTCTCCGACCATCATCGTGAACGCCGAGGGCGACCGCACCACCCCGTCTGTCGTGGGCTTCCGTGCCGACGGCGACCGCGTCGTGGGCAAGGCCGCTAAGAACCAGGCTGTCACCAACCCCAAGAACACCGTGTTCTCCATCAAGCGCTTCATGGGCCGCAAGTATTCCGAGTGCACCTCCGAGATCAAGACCGTGCCGTATGAGGTCAAGGAGGGCCAGG
>CALGZY010000069.1 GCA_937934355.1 uncultured Collinsella sp.
AACTGGGAAATGTGCCAAGACGATCGCTTCGTGAGGTATATGATGCCCAAGAATGACTCAGGTAAATGCGAGATCGGCATGCATTTGCATGCCTGGAACAACCCGCCGGAGTTTCCGCTCGAGGAAAAGACCGATCAGCGCGCCTACCTCATCGAGTATCCCGAGGAGCAGATGGAGGCCAAGTTCGACACACTGCTCGAGTCCCTCCGCAATCGTTTCGAAGCTCCCGTGACCTCCCATAGGAGCGGGCGCTGGGCACTCGATGAAATGTACGCGGGCCTCCTCGCGAAGAAGGGTTTCATTGTCGACTGCTCCGTGACCCCGCATATGGACTGGACTATGGCGGCGGGGCAGACGGGGCTTCCCGGCAGCGATTACTCGCAGTCCCCGGAGCGTCCTTACGAGCTACACCCCGGGCTTCTTGAGGTGCCCATGACGATCAGGAGGACTCACCGGTTCGCCTTCGATGCTCTTCATGAGCCGAAGGATGTCCTTCGCCAGGGAAAACGTCTCATCAAGGGTCAGTGGCAATGGCTGAGGCCGTCTAAAAACCCTTCGGCGAGCGCCCTTTGCGGCCTTCTGGACGATGTCGCCTCGTCATGATCCATTCCTCCGAGCTCATGCCCGGAGGGAGCCCAAACTTCCCGGACGAGGAGTCTATCGATGACCTTTTCGCGGTTATCGAGAAGACTTTCTCCCACGCCGCCGAGCTCGGCTTCAAGGGCCAGGGGATGTCGGGGTTCGCGAGGGATTATGGTATGCGCGGGAGAGCAGATTGAAGAAGTTAGACCTTAAGGAACTCAAGCGGAAAGCGGGCGGCCAGGGCTTCTGGGCCCGGCTGTTCAGGAACGCTGCCACGGCGCTGTTGGGAACGAGCGGCGCACAGGCGATAGGCCTCATCACGCTTTCTGTCCTCGTTCAGTCCCTCGGCGTCACGCAGTACGCGTTCTTTGTCCTGGGTCAGCAGTACATGACCGTCGTGGACGCGCTCGTGAACTTCCAGTCCTGGCAGGCGATCATCAAGTTCGGCGCCGACGCCAAGTCGCAAAGGGACGACGAGCGCCTGTTCGCCGACCTGAAGCTCGGCATCATCATGGACGTCGCGACGGCGATCGCCGGCACCGTCCTCGGCCTTCTCCCGCTCACCTTCGTCTGCGACCTTATGGGTTGGGGGGCCGAGGTCAAACTTGCGGCCTTCATCTTCTCTCTCGAGATTGTGTTCCATATCGAGGGGTCCTCGATCGGGATTCTCCGCCTGTTCGATAAGTTCCAGTGGACCGCGGTCAACAGCATCGCCCTCGCGGTGTTCAAGCTCCTGGTGGTCGGCGGCTACTGTCTTCTCCCCATTGAGCACACGATGCTCGGCTATGTGGTCGTTTATGTTGCGACGGACATCGCCAACCATGTCTCGCTGCTGTTTCTGGCGCTATACTTCCTCCACCGAAGGTTCGGGTTGAGACGGGTTCTCCTAGCGCCTCTTTCTCGACGAGACCATGGATTTGTGTCTTTCTGCCTCTGGTCCAACCTCGGCACCACCGTCGATGTTCCCGTCAAGTATCTCGACGTCTTCATCATCTCTGCCGTGTCCGTTGAGATGGTTGCCGTCTACAAGGTTTTCAAACAGGCGCTGCAGGTTTTCTCGCTGCTTACGAACCCGATCTCGACCGCCATCATGCCCCAGATGTCCGAGCTCGTCTCCGAGGGCAGGCAGAGGGACGCTTTCGGTGTCGTTCTGAAGATCAGGAACGCGATTTGCGCCGTTATGGTCGGATGCCTGATCATTGCCGCGATTTTCGGTTACCCCCTCTTTGGGGTTTTCTTCGGGCCGGAGTATGCGGCGAACCTACCCCTGTTCCTTATCCTACTTGCGGTCCATTTCTACGGGCTCATGTATGTCGCTCTGCATCCGTACTTCTTCTCGCTTGGGCTTGCTAAGGAGGACAGCTTGCTGAATTTGGTTTCTAATATTCTGTACCTTGGCGTTGCCTTTCTCCTTGTTCACTTCCTTGGTGTGTACGCGATCGTTATCGCAACCATGCTCCAGTACCTCGCTACAAATATGACGAAGGTTCATGTCGTGAATAAGAAGCTTGCCGAACTCGAATAGGAGGTTGCTCCCCATGTCCCTGTTTTCTACCATCGCCTGGAAACTCACGCCAGGCAAGAAGAAGCTCGAGAAACTTCGCGAGCGTGGTCTTGTCATCGGGCGGGGGTGCGAGATCCTCAACGGCTATGAGTTCGGTTCCGAGCCCTATCTCGTCGAGATCGGTGACAACGTACGCATCACGCGGGGCGTGAACATCACTACTCACGATGGCGGCGTATGGGTTCTCCGTCACCTTTATCCTGAGCTCTCCGATGTTGATCGTTTTGCAAGGGTGAGGATTGGCGACAATTGCCATATCGGCCTCAATGCAACGATTATGCCTGGCGTTACTATCGGCAAGAACTGCATTATCGGCGCGGGCGCAGTAGTCACTCACGATATCCCTGATAACTCCGTAGCTGTTGGCGTTCCTGCACGCGTAATCGAATGTGTCGATGACTATCGCGCGAAGAACGAGGACGCTTTCATGCATGTCAAGAATTTGAGCTGGCTGGAGAAACGCGCCGCCGTGGAGCGTGAACTTAGTAAGGATTAACAAGCATGATTACCTCTAAGCATGAATTGTCTGAATACCTTGAGCGCGATAGGCCTGCTCTTCATCAGACCCTCAGACGCCCTGATTGCTTGGGGACGATGTCTGGAAGTTTCAGATCCGCCTTCAAA
>CALGZY010000070.1 GCA_937934355.1 uncultured Collinsella sp.
GCGCCATCGCCCGGGAACTCGAGCGTGGGCATGTGAGGCTCGCCGGTAACGAACAGCGCAAACTTGTCATCGGCAAGATCGCCGGCGATCGAAGCGTCGGAATCGACCAGATCGTAGTCGTCCTTCTCGTCAAACTCTTGGACCAGCGTCAGGCTGCCCGTGGCAACCTTAAAGGCCTCGCGACCCTCAACATCAATCTGCAGGTCGTGATAGCGCTGATGCGTCTCATAGTGAGCCTCGGCCTCGGGACGCGTCGTGGGAGCCATGACGTTAGCAAAGACCTTGTCGCCCAGAATCGGATGGCTGCCGACCTCGAGCTTCGCCGGATCGTTCTCCTCGAGCCAATCGATCAGCACGTCGAGGCCCTTGAGCATTCCGCGGTACTCCTCGATATCGCCCAATGCACCGTAAATCATCTAAATCCCCTCTCGGATCGTTTCTTTGGCAGCTACTCGGTAAACGCATTACCGACGCTGTTGCCACCCACATACGTCTCGACCAGGGTAAGGTCGGGATTGAACACGACAAAATCGGCATCGCGCCCCGACATAATGCTATCGCACTTGTCGTCGACATGAGCTAGCAATCGATGCCGGGGCCGACGCCCAAGCCCTTACAGCTCGGTCACGACAACGCCGTTGTAGACCTCGTCCCAACGATCCATAACCAAGTGGCCAGTCATGGGATCCATGGCGTTGAGCTTGCCGCAGGTGTTGGCGGTACGCAGCACCGTCTCGTCGTCTGCGCCAGCAGCGATGGCATGTGCGAAGCCTGCGATAGTGGAGTCACCAGAGCCCGTGGCGTTAACGGCAGGGATATCGGGCGTCTTTGCGCGGAACGCACGGCCATTGTGGAAGCCAACGGAGCCGCCAGCGCCCATGGACACGACGACCCAGGGGATATCGGAGAAGCGGGCATCAGAGGCAAGCGCGGCGCGGAGCTCGTCCACATCGTCGGTGGTAAAGCTCGTGCCCAGAAGGCCGTTGATCTCGGCCAAGTTAGGCTTGACCAGCTCGGGCTTAATTTCGGACTTAAGGGCGGCCTCGAGCGAAGCACCCGAGGTATCGAGCAGCACCTTGGCGCCGGCGTTCTCGGCAATGCCCGTGATCTTGGCATAGTAGTCTGCCTCGACACCGCGGGGCAGCGACCCCGAAATAGTGACGACGTCGGCCTTGCCCGCAAGCTCGGTAAACTTGGCGGTAAAGGCATCGAGCTCCTCGGGGGCAATTGTCGGGCCGCTCTCGAGCAGCTCGGTCTGGTTGCCGGCGTGGAGGATGTTGAGGCAAATACGGGTCTCGCCCTTGATGGGCACAAAGTCGTTGTTAATACCGTTGGCGTCCATGAGCTCGGCCATGTAGGCGCCCATGTGGCCGCCGAGCAGACCGGTTGCCACAACGTCGTCGCCCAGCTGACCCAGTACACGGGCCACGTTGAGGCCCTTGCCGCCGGCGGTCTTTTCGGGCGTCACACGGTTGACGTCGTCGATAATGAGCTCATCGAGCTGATAGCGCGTATCGACAGACGGGTTCATCGTAACGGTGAGGATCATTTTTAGCTCCTTATCTCGCAGGCTCCTTATGCCTCGCGATACGAGTCGACAAAACGGAATTACAGAATCTCAATCGTGAACGAGCGAACGACGGTCTCCTTGGGCTTGGCGACAAGGCAGCCGCGCTTATGCTCAAGCACGTCGTCCTCATCGGAGCAGGTCGAAAGGCCGCCCCAGGGCTCAACCGCCACAAAATCGCCCTCGGGCTTGCTCCACACAATGAGATATGGGAAGTCCTCAAAGCTCAGGCGGACGCCCTTGTCCTCGCCCTTTTTGGAAAGCGTGACCTGACGGCTCTCGAGCACGTCAAAGATGGTCTCCGCAAAATCGAAGAGCTCATGTGACAGAGGCAGCGTCTTTCCCACCATGGGGTTCTTGGAGCGATTGGTCACGTCAATCAAGCCAGTCGAGGGGACGGCGGTGCAGAGCTCCGCAGCCTCGTCCTTCTCAAAGCGCAACTCGTAGTCCGTATAGGCCTCGCCCTCATCGAGCGGACACCTAAAGCCGGGATGACCGCCAATAAAGAACGGCATGTCCTCGGTGCCCTCGTTGGTGACCTCATAGGAAACGCGCACGGCAGCGTCCTCGAGCGTATAGCGGGCGACAAGCTTAAACGGATACGGATAATCGCTCAGCAGCGCGGCGTTATCCTCCGAAGCCAGGCACATCGCCAGCTCGTTCTCGCTCTGGCTCAGCAGCTTCCACTCCTGTTTGCGCGCAAACCCATGGCGAGCGAGCTTAACATGATGCCCGGCAAACGTCATGGCGTTGTTATCGCGCAAGCCTCCGCAAATCGGGAAGCAAATCGGTGCCTGGCCGGACCACACGGCGGGATCGCCCTGCCACAGATACTCGCGACCTCCGGCCTCGATCGAGGTAAACGAACCACCAGCCGTGGACACCTTAATAGAAATCGAATCGTTGGAGAGAGCGTATTCCATTGCCCATCCTTTCGAACAACTGCTTTTTGCTCGCAAGTACCCGTCTCGGCCCTGACCAAAGGACAAACCCGCACGTTCATCGATGCGTCCGGTATCCCAGCCATGTAACGGGGTACCATACAGACATTGATGCAATTACAGCTGAAAGGCCTTCTTATGCGAACCATCATCCTCTACGCCTCGCGCCATCACGGCAATACGAAAAAGCTCGTGGACGCCATCGTCGAGGCGCACCCCGAGATCGATACCCTCGACGTGAAGTCACTCGGCAAAAACGAGTACCCCAACCTGCACGAATATCATCTAATCGGCGTCGCCACGGGCATCTATTACTCCGAGATCGACAAGGATATGGCACGTGTACTGACCAACGTGCTGCAGCCGCAGGACAAGGTGTTTGGCCTTATGACCTACGGTGGCAAAAACAAGTGGTACGGCAAGGATATCGATGGCATCTGCCGCATGAGGCAGGCCATCTTTATGGGTGTCTACGGCTGCCCCGGCTTTGATACGTGGGGGCCGTTCAAACTCGCCGGCGGTGTCCAAAAGGGACACCCGACCGCTGAGGAA
Organism: uncultured Collinsella sp.; assembly: GCA_937934355.1. The sequence continues at coordinate 3,061 of CALGZY010000070.1, forward strand.
ATTAAGGGCGCCGTCGACTTCTTCGACAAGATCGAAGATGAGTACGGCGATATCATCGTCGAAGAGTACGCCAAACGTGAGAAGCGTCTAGCATACGAGAAGGAGCATCCTGCAGGAGGCCTGGTGGCCGGCGTTAAGCGCACGGCAAAGAAGATCGCTAACAAGCTGTAACGGTGAAGGTGCTTTTGAGCGTTTAACCCATACGGCGGGTCCGAGCAGATTCGGGCCCGCCGTCTTTTTCTATCGTTACTCGGTAAAGGCGTTGCCGACGCTCTGGCCGCCAACATACGTCTCGACGAGGGTAAGCTCATGGTCGAACACGACAAAGTCGGCGTCGCGACCCGGCATGATGCTGCCGCACTTATCCTCGATGTGCGCGGAGCGTGCCGGCACCTCGGTTGCCATGCGAATGGCGATATCGGCGCTGGCGATGCCCCAGTCAACGATGTTCTTGACGCCCTGGGCAAGCGTGAGCACCGAGCCGGCAATGCTCTTGCCGTCGGCGAGCCAGCACAGGTTGTCCTTCATGATGACGTCCATGCCACCACTGGTGTAGCTGCCCTCGGGCATGCCGCCGCAGCCCAGGCAGTCAGTGATGAGCACCGTGTGTTGCCAGCCCTTTGCCTGCAGCAGCGCCTTGATGGCGGCAGGGTTAACGTGCTTGCCGTCACAGATGATCTCGGCGTAGGTCTCGGGCGTGGACATGGCAGCGCCCACGACACCGGGCTCACGGTGATGCAG
>CALGZY010000071.1 GCA_937934355.1 uncultured Collinsella sp.
CGGAGAAGGTCGCCCCCGTCCTTCCCCAGATGCTCGGCGCCAACGGCCAGACGCGTCATTATCTTGTGCTCTCGATGGGCAACGTCGAGATCCGCGCCTGCGGCGGTTTCCCCGGTTCTCGCGGCGTGATGTCGGTGACTGACGGTAAGCTCGAACTGGGCGATTTTGTCAAAGTCGACATGATGAAAGAGCCTTTGAGCCCGCTTCCCATCACCGATGAAGAGGCAAACTTGTTCACGACCGGATGGGGCCTGACCGGATTCAACACGCTCGGATACACGATGGGCGACGTTACGATGACGCCTGATTATCCGCGTGCGGCTCAGCTTGTCAGCGATATGCAGAAGGCCATTGTCGGAGATGACATCGACGGCGTATTTGCAGTCGATCCGGTATTTTTGCAGTATATGCTCGGCGTTGTAGGTGGCACACAGCTTCCTGACGGCACCGTCGTTGATGGAAGCAACGCTGCAAAGGTGCTGCTGCACGATATTTATTGGAATTACCCGGTAGAGGAACAGGACGCCATTTTTGCGGCGGTTGCCGGATCAGCTTTTAACAAGATTGTGGACGAACTGGGCTCCAGCGATATTACTAAGATTGCTGCCGCCATCGAAAAGGGCGCTTCCGAGGGTCGCATCCTCATGTATTCGAGAAATGATGACGAGGAAAAGGCCGCGAAGGCTCTTGGAATATCGGGCGCTCTCCAAACCGATACGTCGGAGGCTCCGATCTTGGGCGTCTATGTGAACAACTACAGCTATTCAAAGATGGATTGGTTCCTCGATAAGCGAGTCACCATCGATTCTTCGGTTGAAAATGCCGATGGCTCGACGACGTATCGAGTGACCACCTCGCTCAAGAACACGATGACCCCCCAGGAGAAGGCCGAGATGCCTGGTTATTTCCAGGGCCATAACGGCATTAGCCAGGATATTGACGATGAGGTGCTGAGGCTTTATCTCTATGCTCCTGCGGGAGGCAGCATTTCGGATATTAAGACTTCGGGCTCCGGTTCTATCGAGATGAACGAAGCGACGCACGATGGCTTGAAGGTTGCATGGGGCGGTGTCCACATGCTTCTTGGACAAGACATAAAGGTCGAGTATACGGTCACGACTTCGAAGGACTCTGGGCACAAAGAGCTTAAGGTTCGTACCACGCCAACCGCTCAAACGTTCGAACAGGATAAGTAAGATATGAAGTACTTTGGCACCGACGGCTTTCGCGGTGAGGCCAACGTTGGGCTGACGGTAGAGCACGCTTATAAGATTGGCCGCTTTGTGGGCTGGTATTACGGCGCCAACCGCGAGCGCAAGGCGCGCGTCATCGTGGGCAAGGACACACGTCGCTCGAGTTATATGTTCGAGGCGGCGCTGGTGAGCGGCCTGGTCGCGAGCGGTGCGGACGCCTATATGCTGCACGTGATCCCCACGCCGGGCGTAGCGCATCAGACCGTGGAAGGCTGCTTCGATTGCGGCATCATGATCAGCGCGAGCCACAACCCGTTTTGCGATAACGGCATTAAGCTCGTCAACAGCGACGGCTTTAAGATGGACGAGGACGTACTGGAGCTCATCGAGGACTATATCGATGGCAAGAGCGAGGTGCCGCTGGCCACGGGCAACCACATCGGCGCCACGGTGGACTACATGCAGGGCCGCAACCGCTACATTGCTTCGCTCATCGCCAGCGCGAACTTTTCGTTGCAGGGCGTCAAGATCGGCATCGACTGCGCCAACGGCTCGGCTTCCTCGGTCGCCAAGCCGGTGTTCGACGCGCTGGGTGCCGACGTGCGCGTGATTAACGCTGCGCCCGATGGTTTTAACATTAACGTCGACTGCGGCTCCACGCATATGGAGCGCCTGCAGCGCCATGTGGTGGAGCAGGGCCTGGACGTGGGTTTTGCCTACGACGGCGATGCCGACCGCTGCCTGGCCGTGGATGAGCGCGGCCGTGTGGTCGACGGCGACCAGATTCTGTACGTGTGCGGCGTGTACCTGAACAAGCACGGTCGCCTTTCGGGCGGTACCGTGGTGCCGACAATCGCCAGCAACTTTGGTCTGATCAAGTCGCTGGAGCTTGCCGGCCTGAGCGCCGTGACCAGCGGCGTGGGCGACCGCCACGTGTATGCTAAGATGCGCGAGGGCGGCTACAGCCTGGGCGGCGAGCAGACAGGCCATACGATCTTTGGCGATATCGAGCGCACGGGCGACGGCATTATGACCTCGCTGCGCGTGATGGAAGTGATTCGTGCCGAGCGCGAGACGCTCTCGCAACTTACGGCTCCGTGCAAGCTGCTGCCGCAGGCACAGGTTGCCGTGCGCGTGGCGGATAAGGACGTCGCGCTTGAGAACATGGGCGTGCAGAACGCGATCGCCGAGGCCGAGGCCGCGCTGGCGGGCGAGGGCCGTGTGCTGGTTCGCAAGAGCGGAACCGAGTCGGTAATCCGAGTTTTGGCCGAAGCTCCCGACCAAGCCGCTGCCGACGCCGCCATGAAGCGCATCGCCAACGCGCTGGAAGCTTTATAGTTACGCGGTTTTACCAAACCGCGTAACTGCTCGACGCTGCAAACGACCCTAAGCGGCAATCTGACGTTCAATTTCAAGGGCGCGACCAGAAGGTCAGCGCCCTTTCATTTCACGTCACCTTGCTCGCTTAGGGTCGTTTTCGCTGACGTTGCCAAGACATCGGTGTCAACATGGTTGGCGATGGCGTGCTGGTCAATCCTTACAGTTGGTACAGCGTGGTGAACTTGTCCTGCAGGTAGCTGCAGTAGTAGCGGGCATCGAATGCCATGCCGCAGGCGCCCTTGATGAGCTCCGGCGCGTCCTTGGCGCGACCCCACTGCCAAATGTGCTCGCCGAGCCAGGCGCGGACGGGCGCCAAATCGCCGCTTGCGCAGGCGCCGTTGAGGTCGACGCCGTCGCGGCACATGGCCGGCACGAACATGGCGTCGTAGGCGCTGCCCAGCGCATAGGTGGGGAAGTAGCCAAACGAGCCGCCGCTCCAGTGCGTATCCTGCAGGCAACCACGCGTGTCGTCGGGAACCGGAATGCCCAGGTACTCATCCATGAAGCGGTTCCAAAGCGCGGGGATGTCCTTGGCCGTGGCCTCGCCGGCAAACAGCATGCGCTCGATCTCGTAGCGCACCATAACGTGCAGCGGATAGGTGAGCTCGTCGGCCTCGGTGCGGATCAGCGAAGGCTGCGCGATGTTCACGGCGTGGTAGAGCGTGTCCTCGTCGACGTCGCCGTAGACCTCGGGTGCATGGCGGCGCAGCACCTCGAGCAGCGGTCCCATAAAGGCGCGGCTGCGACCCACGGTGTTCTCGAAGAAGCGGCTCTGGCTCTCGTGGATGCCCATGGAGGTGCCACCCTCCAGGCACGTGCGCGCATAGGCGGGGTTCACGCCCAGCTCGTACATGGCGTGACCTGCCTCGTGGATGATGCTGAAGACGTTGGAGATACAGTCGTTCTCGTAGATGTGCGTCGCGATGCGCGCATCGCCCACGGCAAAGCCCTCGCTAAACGGGTGCTCGGTAAAGGCAAGCGTGGTGTCGTCCAGGTTCAGGCCGACGAGCTTCATAAGGTCGAAGCTCATGGCTCGCTGGGCGGCCTCGGGCACGTGGGCGTGCAAAAAGTCGGCATCGGGCTGCTGGCCGCGCTCGCCGATGGCGTGCACGAGCGGCACGACCGTCGCCTTGACCTCATCGCAAAACGCATCGAAGCTCTTGGTGGAAAGGCCGCGCTCGTACTGGTCGAGCCAAACGTCGTATGGGTCGCGCTGGGGGTCCATGAGCTCGGCCTGATGCTTAAGTTGGGCGGCGATTCTATCCACATAGGGCTCAAAGCTTGCCCAGTCGTTGGCCGTCTTGGCCTTGTGCCACACGGCGTCTGCCTCGCAGGTGAGCCTGGTCCAGGCCTCGGCCTCCTCGGTGGGAATGACGCTTGCCTCGCGCTGGTCGCGGCCGAGCACGCGGATCTCGTCAAGCAGCTGCGGGTCGTCGATCTTGCCTCCGGCGACCGTCTCACGCGCGAGAGAGCGCACAAGCTCAACGGACTTCTCGCTGGTCAAGAGTTTGTGATGCTCGCCGGCAAGCATGCCCATGGCGTCGGCACGGGCGGCAGCACCGTTGGCAGGAGCAATCGTCGCTCCATCGAACTCGGCAATCTTGAGCAGGTACTCGCGAGTCCACAGCTTGCCCTCGAGTTTGCGGAACTTTTTGACGGCCTTGTCGACTTTAGCAGCCTTGACGCCCTTGGCAGTCTTTGCCACGGCGGCCTGGGCCTTCTTATCGAGTTTCTTTCCCATACCGTATCCTTAATCTCGCAGGCCGAGCGCCGCAGGCGGGTGCGCGGCCAATTTGCACAGCTACCTGCCTTGTACCCAGCGCGAACAAAACGGAACGCGGCGATGCGCTCGCTAAATGTGTTATCCTATAGCCCAATGCGTTGACGGAGAGGGTTTTGCCCGCCGCGTCGCCGGCAAGAGAGGGAAGGTCATGGGCTGCAAGCCTTCCTGCGGTGGCAAGGGCCAAGCGTTCACTTCCGAGCAGCGACCTCAACGGGCGCGCGGCCAGCGGCGGCGATGTCCCCAGTAGGGAAGCCGTGAGCCTCGCGACAAGGGGCAAAGAGTGGGCGCGGCGGGCCAGACATCCGTCGGGTCAAACAAGGTGGTACCGCGGAATTCAACCGTCCTTGGGCAATGCACATGCCCGAGGACGGATTTTTGTTACCGAACCGGGCCGCGTTTTCGCAACGCCAGGCGGCGGCAGTCGTCCCGGCGAGCGGGGAACGCGAGAGACGAAAGGGAAGACATGAGTCTGATTGATGATCTGGTCAAACTCGAGGAAGAGGCCAAGGAGCTCGTCACTAGCGCCGACGACGCCGCCAAGCTCGAGGCTGCGCGCGTTGAGCTGCTCGGTCGCAAGGGCCGTATCACCGGCCTGATGCGCATGATGGGCAAGCTCGCCCCCGAGGATCGTCCCGTGATGGGCAAGCGCGCCAACGAGATGCGCCAGCTGATCGAGGGCATGCTCGACGAGCGCACCACCGAGATGAAGGCCGCCGCCCTCAAGCACGCACTCGAGCACGAGGCCGTCGACATCACGCTGCCGGGCATCCGTCCGCAGATCGGTCACCAGCACCTGATCAAGCAGATCATCGAGGAGGCCGAGGACATCTTCTGCGGCATCGGCTACACCGTCGAGTCCGGTCCCATGGTCGACACCTCTTACTACAACTTCACCGCGCTCAACGCCCCCATGGATCACCCGAGCCGCTCGGCCCGCGACACCTTCTACGTGGTCGACAACAACCCCGGCAGCGTCGCGCACCCCGAGGCTCACGCCCACGGCGAGTCCGATGTGCTGCTGCGCACCCAGACCTCGGGCGTGCAGATCCACACCATGGAGTCGCAGAAGCCGCCCATCTACATGATCTGCCCGGGCACCGTCTACCGTCCCGACACGGCCGATGCCTGCCACCTTCCGCAGTTCAACCAGATCGAGGGCCTAGTCGTCGACGAGGGCATCACCTTTGGTGACCTCAAGGGCACGCTCGACTACTTTGTTAAGTGCATGTTTGGCGAGGACCGCAAGACGCGTTACCGCCCGCACTTCTTCCCCTTCACCGAGCCTTCCTGCGAGGTGGACGTGAGCTGCCACGTCTGCGGCGGCAAGGGCTGCAACTTCTGCAAGCACAGCGGCTGGATCGAGATCCTGGGCTGCGGCATGGTCGACCCCAACGTCCTGATTAACTGCGGCATCGATCCCGAGAAGTACACCGGCTTCGCCTTTGGCATTGGCGCCGAGCGCGTCGCGGCACTGCGCTACGACCTGCCCGACCTCAGAACTCTCATGACGGGTGATATGCGCTTCTTGAATCAGTTCTAGGCTGCGGCTTGCCCAAGCACGGCACCTCGGCGCTCATTCGTCGCTTGCGTACCAAAGTACGCGGCGCTCCTCTTTCGGGCCGATCTGCCGCACTTGGACAACCCTCGCTTTGTAAGGAATGTTCACAAAGTTGAAGTTTCCACCTGCATCTCTTCGCAGGCTTTCAGTATGAAAGGAGAGCTAGATGCGTGTTTCTTACGACTGGCTCAAGACCATGATCGATATTCCGGAGGATCCCAAGACCCTTTCGGACGAATATATCCGTACCGGCACCGAGGTCGAGGCGATCGACACCGTGGGAGAATCCTTCGACCACGTGGTGACTGCCAAGGTGCTCACCAAGACCCCGCACCCCGATAGCGACCACATGTATGTGTGCTCGGTCGACGTGGGCGACAAGAACCTCGACGCCGACGGCAACCCCGCTCCGCTGCAGATCGTCTGCGGCGCGCAGAACTTTGAGGCCGGCGACCACATCGTCACGGCCATGATCGGCGCAGTTCTGCCCGGCGACGTCAAGATCAAGAAAAGCAAGCTTCGCGGCGTCGTGTCCATGGGCATGAACTGCTCCGCGCGCGAGCTCGGCCTGGGCGGCGACCACTCCGGCATTATGATCCTGCCCGAGGATACGCCCTGCGGCATGCCGTTTGCCGAGTATGTGGGCTCGAGCGACACCGTGCTCGACTGCGAGATTACGCCCAACCGTCCCGACTGCCTGTCCATGATCGGCATGGCCCGCGAGACCGGCGCCATCTTCGACCGCGATTTTCACGTTGAGCTGCCCGCCATCAAGGCCGAGACCGGCCGCGCGACCGACGACGAGCTTTCGGTCGAGATTGCCGACGAGGGCCTGTGCGACCGCTACGTCGCCCGCATCGTGCGCAACGTGAAGGTCGGCCCCTCGCCCGACTGGATGGTCAAGCGCCTCAACGCCCTGGGCGTGCGTCCGCACAACAACATCGTCGACATCACCAATTACGTGATGATGCTCACCGGTCAGCCGCTGCACGCCTTTGACCTGGACACCTTTGCCGAGCGCGATGGCAGGCGTCACGTGGTGGTTCGCGCCGCCCAACAGGACGAGAAGTTTACGACCCTCGACGGCGAGGAGCGCACGCTCGACGCCGGCATGGGCCTCATTACCGACGGCGAGCGTCCCGTGGCGCTGGCCGGCGTTATGGGCGGCATGGATTCCGAGATCGAGGACGACACCGTCGACGTGATGGTCGAGAGTGCCTGCTTCAACGCCGGTCGCACTTCGCACACCAGCCGCGATCTGTCGCTGATCTCCGACGCCTCCATTCGCTTTGAGCGTCAGGTCGACGAGACCGGCTGCGTGGATGTCGCCAACGTTACCTGCGCGCTCATCGAGGAGATTGCCGGCGGCGAGGTTGCTCCCGGCTATGTCGACGTTTTCCCCGCGCCCAAGACCATCGACAGCATCAAGCTGCGCCTGGCCCGCGTGCACGCCATTTGCGGTGCCGATATCGAGCCCGACTTTATCGAGCGTTCGCTCACCCGTCTGGGCTGCACCGTCGAGTGCGACGGCGAGGACTTTATGGTTACCCCGCCGAGCTTCCGCCCCGACCTGCCGCGCGAGATCGACCTGATCGAGGAGGTCCTGCGCCTGTGGGGCATGGGCCGCGTGACGGCGACCATCCCGGCTGCCAAGAACCACATCGGCGGCCTGACTCGCGAGCAGAAGCTCACCCGCAAGGTCGGCGAGATCCTGCGCGCCTGCGGCCTCAACGAGACCACGACCTTTGGCTTTGCCGCTCCGGGCGACCTGGAGAAGATCGGCATGTCCACCGAGGGCCGCGGCTGCCCCGTGGTGCTCATGAACCCGCTGGTGGCCGAGCAGACCGAGATGCGCCGCTCGCTGCTGCCGGGTCTGTTGCAGTCCGTTGCCTATAACGAGGCGCACGGTACGCCCAACGTACACCTGTACGAGGTCGGCAGCCTGTTCCATGGCCGCGAGAACGCCAGCCTGCCCAAGGAGGCCAAGTCCGTCGCGGGCGTGCTCTCGGGCCAGTGGAGCGAGCAGTCTTGGAGCATGAAGTACCGCAAGCTGCGTTTCTTCTTTGGCAAGGGCATCGTCGAGGAGCTGCTCGCCCAGCTGCGCATCGAGAAGGTTCGCTTCCGTCCCGTCGAGGGCGAGGGCTATGCCTTCCTGCAGCCGGGTCGTGCTGCCGAGGTCCTGTCCGGCGGCACCGTGCTGGGTTGGGTCGGCGAGATCCACCCCGAGGCGCGCGAGGCTATGGGCATTGACGAGGTCGTCGTCGCCTTTGAGCTCGACTTGGATAAGCTGATCAAGGGCGCCCGCAACCAGGAGAACTACCGTGAGTTCTCGCAGTACCCGGCCGTTGAGCACGACCTCGCTATCGTGGTTGACAACACTGTGACCTGCGAGGATCTTGAGCGTCGTATTACGAGTGCCGGCGGCAAGCTGCTCGAGGGCGTGCGCCTGTTCGATGTCTACCGCGATCCGGTCCGCATCGGCAAGGGCAAGAAATCCATGGCCTTTGCGCTTACGTATCGCTCCGACGACCACACGCTCACCAGCGAAGAGGTCGAAAAGGCGCACCAGAAGATCGTCACCAAGGTGTGCAAGGGCGTAAACGGCGAGGTCCGCGGCTAGGTCCTGCGCCGGATATAGGCCAGCGTCGGCTGCCGCCGAGTCTTACGTGACTGCTGTTTTCGGTATAAGGCACCGTTGAGCCTTCATATATGACACGCGCATTACATAACGGCGTGCTGCTTTGTCGGCAGTGCGCCGTTTTGCTATGATAGCCCGCGGCGTGTTACGAATCTGACAATGCGTAACACTGACAAGGTGATTCAAGCGGCGTTGCAATTCTGTGCGTCGATAACCGGGAGGCGTATATGCACATTCCAGATAACTACCTGTCCCCGCAGACCGATGCCGTTATGGCGGTGGCGATGGTGCCCGTTTGGGTCCATTGCATCAAAAAGGTACGCGCCACGCTCGATCGCGAGCACATGGCTTTCCTGGGCATCTGCGCTGCGTTCTCCTTCTTGCTCATGATGTTTAACGTGCCGCTGCCCGGCGGCACCACGGGTCACGCCGTCGGCGGTGCACTCATCGCGCTGCTGCTGGGCCCCGAGGCCGCGGCCATTGCGGTTTCGGTCGCACTGGCACTGCAGGCGCTGCTGTTTGGCGACGGCGGCATCCTGTCCTTTGGAGCCAACTGCTTTAACATGGCATTTGTGCTGCCGTTTGTGGCAGCCATCGTGTTCCGTGCGCTCAACGGCCGCCTGCACGACAAGAGCTGGGGCACTTCGGTTTCTGCCATCGTGAGCGGCTGGATCGGCTTGTGCGTGGCTGCCCTGTGCGCTGCCATCGAGTTCGGCATTCAGCCGATGCTCTTCACCAACGCCTCGGGTGCCCCGCTATACTGCCCCTTCCCGCTGTCTGTTTCCATTCCGGCCATGTTGATTCCGCACATGCTGGTAGCCGGTGTGGTCGAGGGCGTGGCGACTGCCGCGATCTACGGCTTTATCAAGAAGACGGCGCCGGGCGTTATCGTCGGCCCCGAAGCCGCCGATGGACAGCTTACTGCCGAGGGCGCAGCCGCCAAGAAGACCTCGCTGGTCCCCACGCTCATCCTGGTCGCCGTGCTTGTCGTGGCCACGCCGCTGGGCCTGCTGGCCACGGGTGACGCATGGGGCGAGTGGGACGCCGAGGGCGCCGCGACCGCCGTTCAGGAGGCTGGTGACGACAGTCTGCAGACTTCGGTTGGCCTCGATACTCCGACCTTTGCCGATGTCCTGCCCACGGGCGATTATCTGCAGGCCTATTCCGAGGAGCAGGGCCTTGACTTTGCCGGTCAGGCTGCCATGTATATCCTGTCCGGCGTGATTGGCGTGGCGGTG
>CALGZY010000072.1 GCA_937934355.1 uncultured Collinsella sp.
AGCTGCTCAGAGAGGCCGTTGATGAGAGGCGCTGCCGCGATGGCACCGGCGCCGGTGTGCATTCCGAAGCCGGCGCGCCCTATCGCCGGACCTGGAATGCCCGAGGTACCGCGCTCGCGGCGCCTGGAGGGACAGTTTCATCGCTGCCAGCGTCCCGAAGTGGCGCCGCCGCTGTTGCGGCAGGAGGTTCACCTCCCCCAGGGGCACCGTCCTCGAGCACTGCCGAACGCCGCTCCCCGCCTGGGTCTCCTCAATCAGGCTCATGCACCCCATCGTCCCCATCGAGTGTGCGGCCGAGCTGTGTGGCGTCAGCCACAAGACGGACTTCGAGTGGCGGCGCCGCACGCTCGCCACGGTAACTGGCTACCAGGACAGGTTTGTACTGTGCGACACCTTCTGATTGACGAGACCCGCATCAACGACACCGACCCCTCCAAGGGCTACGAACAAGTGCATAAGCGTAGTCTATCCCGTGAAAAGCCGTGCGTCTGAGTCGCCATCGATGTCCATAGGAACCCCGTCGCGGTCGTCCTCGGCCAAGGGAAGCCCAGCTCGGCGCGCGCAATGAAAGCCATGGGCAGCTGAATGTTGCTCGGGTCGCTGCCCATCCATGACCCGTAGAGAGCGCACAACGCATTGGTCAGGGACGGCGGCCACGAGAGCGAAGCACACAGGGCCGACGTGAACGACCCGGTCTACCTAGAGCGGATGGAGATGGCGAACGACCTGTGCTCTTGGCTCAAGCGCTACCTTTGGCGCTTCACGGGAATGCCGCCGCGGAACCTGCAGGCCTACCTCGACTGGTACGTCTAGCTCTTCCGGGTCAATCAGGCCAGGGACAGATGGGACCCGACCGAAAGGGTGGTGCGTCATATCCTGATGACGGACGCGACTTACCGCAGCTTGGGGTAGGTGCGGTAAGTCGCGTTATCTGAACCGTTGCATTACTAATCATCCCGTAATCCATCAATTTACTCAGCGCCATATAGGGCCTGCTAGTTGTATTTGCCGCTGAATTGCATCCCGCTTGTTTTGCTGACATAGAGTCTTGTATGACGCGGCAAGAGCGTCTTCTTTCTCAAAGAGATCTTTCCGTTGGTTGGGCTCATGTAACTTTTCAGAAGCCTGTTCAAGCGTCCATTGATATTCCTTTGCACTCTGAGACATCGTATTTAATAAAATCTGATACTGATACATTGAAAACAAAAGGGATTGATAAGCTTCTATGAACTCGGCTATTGCGTCTCCACTCTTTCCTTTGAAGCAAAAATTCGCCTCCATGGCGAGCGATTTCATTTCATCAAGTTTTAAATGCAATTTAAGTTGAGGGTCGGCATCTAACACATGATTTATTGAGATTGAAATTGATTGCAAGTACGTGGTGTTAGTTAGCAAAGCAAATAGCAGGTCGATAGCCATTTGCGGTTCGTCATCATGTTCCAATTTCTTCGCGTTTTTTGCGTAAACGCTCATGAGTTTATCGACGGTTATCCAAATATTTAAACGTCGATTGAATAGAGACTGTTTATTGCTGAGACGAGCTTGGTAACAAGAAATGAGCAACGCGATGATTGCCACAATCGCTGAGATGTACTCAGGTAGATTCGTTAGGTTCATTGTCTCCTCCGCTACTAAAAATCAATTTACAATGCCATGATTATCGCTCCGCATTCATGATTCTCTGATTCGGCTTCCAGATTGAGTTCAGGCCAATGCTGATGGAGCTGAGGTACGGCAACATCGACCGTCCTCTGCACCCAGTTCAAGAAGAAGGACTGGCACCCGAGGCTCGTCGGCGGGGTCCACGCGGACGCGACCATGGACAGGATCGCGCACAAAGCGGTATGGGTCGACATGGGCGAGGCAAACATGCGGCAGCGCCGCGGGGCGAACCGCTAGCAATAAAACGGCCCCGGTGCCGACTTGCGTTATCAGCGGTTTCGTTTCGCGATAATCAGCAGCACTCAAGCGAGCAAATACTCAGTTTTCTGAAAGCCCCCTACAGCAGATAGGTACTTATCAGTAAGTACTACTGAAGCGACTCAGGGCACGATCTGACTTCTTACGCATTGCATGAGAAGAAAGAGGCTAGAAGAGTATCGGCTCCCCCACCATGATGTCGGAGACAACCCATGGGGCCTCCGACATCACATTGTTGTCTATTTAAGAAAGCTCAATCGAGCTTTCTGCAACATCAATGCCAGGTGCGTATTTCTGCACTAACGCATCCAGAATTATTCGGTTGCCCGGCGTCATCTTTGGGGAAGCGACGATCTTCATCGAAGAAAATGCTTCGTCTGAGATAATCAAATCGTAAAAGGAAGGAATTTCGGGATCGCATCTATCAAGTATGACCTCAGTGGCCCTCTTAACTGCTTCAACATCACCCTTGATTACAGAGGCGATGCCCACAGGAACTGCCGTCAAAACATATCGCCATTCGTTTTGGTATGACCAGGCAGTAGCTTTGTGAATCCCAAGTGTGTTTAAATCGGCTTCTATCCAGCCGTTTTCGCAGTTACGGATCAACTTTGGAAACAGAAGCGACTTATCGTTCGTATACTGGACTTCATGAAGCATCTCAACGCTTCGGGCCATTTCTTTAAAATGAAATTTAATATCCCAAAAGTCTTCGAGCGGCAATTGAAGTCCATCAAACTTGCCACCAAGAGCATTCAAAACTGCGTCACTAGATAACTTACTTAGGCTTTCGGTAGACACAGAGTACCGCTTAAACGGATGACTCTTCATTTGGATTCTTACTCCACATTCAGCTCCAGCGTACTCGCGCCACATGGGGATACTCTCCTCATCAGAAGAGGTCCAACAACTGACGAGCTTCATTTTTCCAAGATTTTGAGAGTCTGCTGAACGCTGTTCTTGCGGGTCATCAACCTTATCTAACCGGCTGAACCTGATAGTCCGATTATGCAGAATCAAGGCCAGCGTATCTAGGCTTGCATAATGATGGAGAACGGCGGGTGCTTCCATGTTTGGCTCCAAACTATAGCAATGAATCCATATCACTGTTCATCAAAATTTATAGACATGATTACGAAAAATCAATCAGTGCCAAACTGTCCCAAGTACCCCTCTCCCCTCCCCAACTTTGTCAAAAAAGTTCGCAGTTGTTGACTGGTGTTACCGTAAAATTAACCCCACTTACATATACACGGAGTGTTGGTCTGGCGCCGCCTCCGGGCCTTGGCGCCCACCTTATCGAGAGGCACCGCTATGAAACGAGTCTTTTACCGCTCGCTCTGCGCAGTTCTTTGCGTATCCATGCTTAGCGCAGCAATACCTGTAAGGGTTTTAGCGGAAGAAGAACGGCTTCAAGAAAACACCTTGGAGCAGTTTGATACTGGCGCAGCGGACAATTCGGGCACCAGTATGACGGGCGACATTGATACAAGCGAGATCGGCAATGAGTCCATCAAAAATGATTCAGATCTCGCGAATCCAATTTCGCATCAGGCGAAACCTCAGGTTTCCCTAACTTCCGACATGTCGTCTGATTCGGAACAATCCACAAAGGCCGCAGTAAGTGGATATCAGCACAGCGATAGCGCCACCAGCGGCAGTGTCACCCTCACCGTCGAATGGAACGATCCAGTACTTGGACAGCCAACGACTTTCCACGTGAGCGCAACAGGTGGCAGTGGCAGCTATCTTTTCCGCATGGATGCGCCCTCTTACTCCAACCCCAATGAGTATGCCTACGAGTCGGTCGCCGACCCAAGCCGCGGAGAGTGGACAAAGTTCACCGACGCGTGCGCTAGCCACGACTTTACGTTCACAACGACGGCTACCGGATCATATAACTTCCGCTTTTACCTCATGGACAAGGCGTCGGGCGTTTACTACTTGCGCACCAACTCGTATATCCAGGTTGCAGATGATGCGTATCCCAGCGTTGCGAGCATTGTCAATAAAGCAGTGTCGCAGGCCAAGCAAAACACAAATGGCTTTGAATATGAAATGGCCCTTTATCTTCATGACTGGCTTCTAAATCAGCTTGAGTACGACAACTCGCTGAAGTGGTCATCTGCCGAGAGCGCACTCACGCGCGGCGTGGGCACCTGTCAGGCGTATGAAAGCGCCTATTCCAAGCTGCTCACCGCTGTCGGCATCATTAATTCAGAGACCCGCGATACCTATGACGGCCACACCTGGAATGCGGTTAAGCTCGACGGAAAATGGTACCAGGTCGACTGCACCTGGGACGACACATCCGACAATTTCTATGGCGACCTTGACCAGCGCCACCTGTACTTCTGTATCACCGATGAACTCATGGCAATCGCGCACAAGGGACACGCCAAAATCTA
>CALGZY010000073.1 GCA_937934355.1 uncultured Collinsella sp.
GGTCGCAGGGCAACTTAATGCAGAAGGCATTGATACCGAGGTGTTTCAGCTGGGCGCCAAGCCCATTCGCGACTGCATCGGCTGTGGTCAGTGCGGCAAGCTTGGCGGTCGCTGCACCTTTGACGACGACGTGGTGAACGAGCTCATCGTTGCCGCCGAGCAGGCAGATGGCTTTGTCTTTGGCTCCCCCGTCTACTATGCGCATCCCAGCGGACGCATCCTCTCGGCACTCGATCGCGCATTCTATGCCGGCAGCAAGGCCTTTGCACACAAGCCGGGCGCCGCCGTCGCCGTCGCCCGTCGCGGCGGTACGTCAACGACCTTCGACGTGCTCAATAAGTACTTCACCATCAACCAAATGCCTGTGGTTGCTTCCACGTACTGGAACAACGTGTTTGGCGCCATGCCGGGCGAGGCCGCCCAGGACGCCGAGGGCTTGGCCACCATGCGCAACATCGGCAAGAACATGGCCTGGCTCCTGCGCTGCATCGAGGCAGGACAGGCCGCCGGCATCAACGCGCCCGAAGCCGATCGCGAGCGCACCAACTTCATCAGGTAGAACGGCGGAACATGAATATCCAGATTTTTGGCACCAAAAAGTCTTTCGACACCAAGAAGGCCCAGCGTTATTTTAAGGAGCGCCGTATTAAGGCGCAGTTTATCGACCTTAAGGAAAAGGAGATGAGCAAGGGCGAGCTCACGAGCGTGATGCAGGCGGTCGGCGGCATCGACAAGCTTCTCAACCCCAAAGCCAAGGACGAGGAAACGCTCGCGCTTATCCAGCACCTTACCCCCAGCCAGCGCTTCGACAAGCTGCTCGAGAATCAGCAGGTCTTGGCCGAGCCCATCGTGCGCAACGGCAAAAAGGCCACCGTCGGTTATTGCCCCGATGTATGGGGAGCCTGGGAGTAGCCTGTGTTATTTGCCAGCGCGTGGGTATAAGAGCGAGCGTTTGGCATAAGATTCAACTGTAAGCCATGTCTAACAAAGGAGGGCACATGCCCAACAAACCCGTGAAGATCATCATGCTTACCGGATACCTCGGTGCCGGCAAGACCACGCTGCTCAACCACATCCTCGCTAACGACGGCGGCATCCGCGCTGCCGTCATCGTCAACGATATCGGCGAGATCAACGTCGACGCCAGCCTCATCGCC
>CALGZY010000074.1 GCA_937934355.1 uncultured Collinsella sp.
GCCACCCAGAATCGTCTCCTGATTGACGATTGCGATGTCATTATTCGCAAACTCATCGGTCAAGTTCGCGAAAAAGTGATCGTAATTGTACGTTCCATCCGATCGGCGGCCGCTGTTCCACACACTCGTATGGATGAGCATGTCGCCCACCATCATGAGGGTAATGCTTTTGGTCGACTGCGCACCATCAAAAACCGTTGCAAGCTGAGGCTCAATGGCTCCCGCGGCAGAGGGACCGGATGCGGAACCGGCGCCAAACGGAAGCGCGCAGCCCGAAAGGGATGCGGCGCCCGCACAACCGAGGGTGCCCAAAAGACCTGCTATGAACGCACGACGGGAAATGTCGCACGAAGAATGAAGTTCGACGTCATGCCGAGCGAAGCGGTCCTGCTCCTGCGCCACGATAACCCCCACAAAAAACGCAAGCACTTAACAGCAGTAGCATACCGTATCGCCTGGATTTAACTACCTCAAAAAGCGAGCGGCGCCTAAGGGAACGTTGGCTTTGCCCAAGTCGCGGGCGCCCCGAGCCTTCGAGCGACCAGAGCCAGAAGCACGGCAAATACGCCGGGCGCCGTTGCACTTCGGCACGCAAAGATTGCCTAATCGAACAGCGGCTCGCCAGGAAAGTCCTTGTCATACGCGATAGCGTCCGCAAAGGAGTAGTCCTCGTCTGAGGCGATAAGCAGGTAGTTGTCCTCTTCGCCCAACTCCTCGTCGGTAGTTTGTATCACACTGGCATGCGCAAAAACGCGCAGTGCGCTCGCTAGCGCATCGCGCAAAAACGAGATATCGGTACCGTGGTCGCGCGAGACGATATTGGCCATATACAGGCCGCCCGGGGTGAGATGTTCCCGCACCCGCTGCAGCGCCTGCACCGTCGCCACGCTGCGCACGGGATCTGCACCGGCAAAAACGTCGCTGATCACAGCGTCGTAAAGCACAGGCTGAGCGCCCTCCATAGAGATGCGCTCGAGATACACGCGCGCATCCTCGGTACAAATGCCCAAGCGCGGGCCTACTTCTTGCTCCAAACGGTCAAGGTAGAACCACCGACGCGCCATCTGAACGATAGCGGGATCGGCCTCGACCACATCCATCCAGACGTCGTCGCGAGCGGTAAGCAACGCCTTAGGATATGAGAACCCGCCGCCGCCAAGCATGAGCACGCGGGCGATACCATGGGCGCACCATGCCCTCATCTGCGGCAGAGCCTCAAACATCGTATCGAAGGCGCGAATGTACTCAAATACCGGCTCCGACCAGCGCTCTCCCAAATACGTAGCCGACTGAAAGACGCCTCCCTGGGCAAGCACGCGCACCTCGGAGCCGTCTTCGAGCTTGAGCACCTTGACACGGGCACGACCCGCGCGCGTGCGCACCAGTTGGATGCAACGCGCACCTGCAGCCAGCGCGCCTCCAAGCGCCGCCGCGCCCAACGCCACGCCAACCGCCGTCGACACGCTCTTGTTTTGCAAGCTCCCCATAGCTACAGCTCCCGCGTTTGATAGAGGCCGTTATCGACAAATCCCTGAGTCCGATAATACTCCCGGGTTCCGATAGCCGAAATCACGTTGACGCGCGCATATCCCGCCTCGCGCGCCATCTCGCATGCTCGCTCGATCAGACGACGGCCCAACCCCATATGCTGAGCCCCGTTGCCCGCAGCGTGCAGGTGCGCCACCTTACCATACACATGTACCTCGCGAATCATCGCTTCACTCAAATGCACGGGAAGTTCTGCAGAATGCTTACGAACATACTCCTGGCTGGGCAAGGAGAGCCGCAAGAATCCGGCGATGCGGTTTTCATCGTCGACCCATTGCAAGAAGCGCTCGCTTGTATTGGTGGTCTTATAGGACACGACATCGAGATGGAGCTCGTCGAGCCCAGCAATCTCGCGATAGCGAATCTCTTCGACACGACGGGCCGCCGCCTGGTCTTGACCCAGGCGCAGCTCGACCAACTGACGAAGGTTAGGCTTCTTGTTGCCAACTTTAATATCCCCCGAAGAGAAGTCTCTGATCATGCGGGAGATACGCGTGAATGCCGGCGTGGCCAAAACGTCGTCGGCGAGGACATCGAGCAGTTCGTCTTCCGTGTAGGGGCGCCACG
>CALGZY010000075.1 GCA_937934355.1 uncultured Collinsella sp.
ATATCGTCTTTCATATCAATCGTCCTGCAATTTATCTTTGCTTAGCGGCGGTTGAAGTAAACCCATCCCAGATTGCAACTATGAATGAAATTAATGCCCTACGCCTTTGCAAGCCAAAATAAGGCGTCAACGCAATGTAAAGAGGCCAGGCGTGTTGCCCGGCCTCGAAATACTCTGGTGGGCCCTCCGGGATTCGAACCCAGAACCCAGGGATTATGAGTCCCCTGCGCTAACCGTTGCGCCAAGAGCCCTTATGTACTGTGATTATAATTTCAGCAATGGAAATTCATTTCCCATAGGGTTAAATCACGATTTGAAATACTACCATGCGCAAGCAAGTCGCACAACGCACGATCAAGCCATGTTTTTAACACTCGGTATTCCCTGATAATCATGATTCATCAGAAAAAATAGCAATAGAGGGGATAGTTCAAGCCATTATCCCAAGACTGCAAATAGATTTAACCATCAGCGAACCGGTGCCATTTCAAAACCATGCCGGATTACGGGGCTCAACCCAGACCGGCCGTCCATGCCCTGCATTTAACTAAATGCACAAGCCTTCTACCTGCGGTTTTGTTTCCACTAATTCCGGCATGCTCGGTGGTCCCCGGTCTAGCCCCGTAATCCGGCATGGTTTTGAAATGGCCGAGTGGGCGAAAGCGCGATCGGCACCAATAATGGGACCGTCGCCGGTGGAGTAGCAGCCCGGCGCATGGCGGACCGCACTCCGAGAGCGAAAAGCGGCGGACGGCGGAACTCGAGATGTCCCGGGGGAGGCGCTGGAAAGGAGGGCGGCGCTGCCGCCGCCCTCCCGCGGGGCGCGCCCCGCGGGCTTAGTCGGGCATCGCGGGCCCATCGCTCTCGAGGCCGTCCCGCATCCGCGCCGCCGCCCCAGGAAAGTTTTTCCGAAATTGCCCTTGCATCGCCGTCCGAGTTCCCGTATAGTACTTCTTCGCACGGGGGCGTAGCTCAGCTGGGAGAGCGCTTGACTGGCAGTCAAGAGGTCAGGGGTTCGATCCCCCTCGTCTCCACCCGAGCATTGAATGAGGCTCCAACGCAAGTTGGGGCCTTTTTTCATATAGGCACACAAGGTCAAAGGCGGCACCATGATCCTCCTGGTCGACAAGATCGAAAAAAGCTTCGGCGCGCGCGTCCTCTTTAGCGGCGCGTCCTTCCAGATCAACCCCGGCGAACGCTTTGCGCTCGTGGGCCCCAACGGCGCCGGCAAAACCACCATGCTCAAGATCATCATGGGTATCGACAGCCCCGACGCCGGCCAGGTCCAGTACGCAAAGGACTGCCAGGTGGGCTACCTAGAGCAGGAAACCAACCTGGAGCACAAGGACACCACCATCCTCGCCGAGGTCATGGCCGCAGCCAAGGAAATCCGCCGCATGGGAGAGCGCGCTAACGAGCTGCAGGCCCAGATCACCGAGCTCTCCGAGCAGGGCAAGGACGTCGACGCACTCCTTAACGAGTACGGCCAGGTCCAGGACCGCTTTGAGCACTTGGGCGGCTACGAGCTCGAGAGTAACGCCCGCAAGATCCTGTCCGGCCTCGGCTTTAAGGTCACCGACTTTGAGCGCCCGTGTTCCGAGTTCTCGGGCGGCTGGCAGATGCGCATCGCGCTGGCTAAGCTCTTCCTGCGCCACCCCGACCTGCTGCTTCTGGACGAGCCCACCAACCACCTGGATCTCGAAAGCGTCCAGTGGCTGCGCGGCTTTATCGCAAACTACGACGGCGCCGTCCTCATCGTCAGCCACGACCGCGCCTTCATGGACGCCTGCGTCGACCACGTCGCCGCGCTTGAGAACCGCCGCGTGACCACCTACACCGGCAACTACAGCAGCTACCTTAAGCAGCGCGAGGACAACCTGGAGCAGATGCGCGCCAAGCGCGCCGCCCAGGAGCGCGACATCGCCCACATGCAGGTCTTCGTCGACAAGTTCCGCTACAAGCCCACCAAGGCAGCCCAGGCCCAGGAGCGCATCCGCAAGATCGAGCAGATCAAAAAGGAGCTCGTCATCCTGCCCGAAGGCCACAAGCACATCGACTTTAAGTTCCCCGACCCGCCGCGCTCGGGCGACATGGTTGTGGGCCTGGAGGGCGTGTCCAAGTCTTACGGGAACAAGCGCATTTACAGCGATATCGACCTCAAGCTCTACCGCGGCGAGCACGTGGCGCTCGTCGGCCCCAACGGCGCCGGCAAGTCCACGCTCATGAAGATCCTCGCAGGCCTGGAGCCGCCCACCACCGGCACCCGCGATCTGGGCACCAACGTGGGTGTGGCCTACTATGCCCAGCACGCGCTCGAAGGCATGACCGAGTCCAACACCGTCCTGCAAGAGATCGACACCGTCACGCCCAAGTGGACCGTGCCACAGCAGCGTAGCCTGCTGGGCGCCTTCCTGTTTAGCGACAACGATTCCATCGAAAAGCAGGTGCGCGTCCTCTCCGGCGGCGAAAAGGCCCGTCTGGCCCTGGCCAAGATGCTCGTGGCGCCCGAGGCGCTCCTGTGCCTGGACGAGCCCACCAACCACCTGGACATCGACTCGGTGGACATGCTCGAGAACGCCCTGCAAAACTTCCCTGGCACCATCGTGCTGATCAGCCATGACGAGCACCTGGTGCGCGCCGTGGCCAACCGCGTGATCGATATCCGCGACGGCAAGGTCACGGTCTACGACGGCGACTACGACTACTACCTCTACAAGCGCGAGGACCTCGCAGCCCGCGCCGCCGCCGAGGCGTCCACGGAGAGCGCACCTGCCGCCGCCAAGTCCACCAAAGCCAGCGCCGCCCAGGCCGACACCCCCGCCGCGGCGCCTAAGCCTGCCGAGGGCAAAAAGACCAAGGAGCAAAAGCGCGCCGAGGCCCAGGCCCGCGCCGCGCTCAACAAAAAGCTCAAGGGCGTGCGCAACCAGCTCAAGAAGATCGAGGCCGAGCTCGACAAAAAGCGCGCCCGCTATGACGAGCTTATGGAATTGATGGCAAGCGAAGAGCTTTATGCCGATCAGGACAAGTTCAACGCCGCGCTGGGGGAATATAACGGCCTTAAGCAAGAGCTGCCCAAGCTCGAGGACGAATGGCTGGAGCTTTCCACCCAGATCGAAGAGGAGACCGCGCGTGAACTCTCGTAAAGCCACCGCCGTGGCGATGAGCATCATCGCCATCGCTTGTCGCATCTGCGGCATATTTATGAGCGCGATGACCGTGCTGCTGTGCTTTAGCGGCCTCACCGCCAAGCTGAAGATCGTGGGCTTTGTCGTTGAGCTTTCGCGCGCGCTGCCGAACGCCATCGCCGGCTACGGCGTCATCACGTCGCCCTTTGGCGGCGTGTTTCGCCTGGATTACGCTATCGTCGCCGTGATTCTATTTGTGGCGGATTACCTGCTCACGCGCGCCTCGCGCCGCGTCCGCTAGGGGAGCGCCATGTCCAGCAGCTACTTCATGAACCTGCTCGCCAGCGCTGTCGCCGTCATCGTTGGTATCGTCATCCACGAGAGCGCGCACGCCGCCGCGGCCTGGGCGCTCGGCGACAAGACGGCCCGTTCGCGCGGCCGCGTTTCGCTCAACCCGCTTAACCACATCGACCCGTTTGGCACCATTCTCCTGCCGCTGCTGATGCTTGCCGCCGGCGGCCCGGTGTTCGCCTTTGCCAAGCCCGTGCCCGTATACCTCAACAACCTCAAGCACCCCCAGCGCGACGAGGTCCTGGTAAGCGCTGCTGGTCCCGCATCGAACATCGCGCTGGCATGCCTTGCGGCCGCCCTTATGCACGCGACATACGGCAACCTCTACGCCAGCATGTCCTTTGCCGTGGCGTCCCAAATCATGAACTTCGGTGCCACGTTTATCGTGGTCAACCTCTCGCTCGCGTTCTTTAACCTCATCCCGATCCCGCCGCTCGACGGCTCGTCGATCATCGTGCCGTTCCTCAAAGGTAAGGCGCTTGCCAACTACTATCGTCTGCAGCAGTACGCCATGCCGATCCTTATCATCGTGCTGTACCTGCTGCCCATGTGGACCGGCATCGACGTGATTGGCCGCTATTTCGACGTTACCGTGTATCCGCTGGCCGAGTGGCTGCTCAACTTCGCAATCGCCGGCATCTAAGGTAAACTTACAGGTCGACCGTGCAAAACGGTCGCAACATGCACCCAAACCGCGCCGCGAAGGCGCCGTCAAAGGAGGTCGAAGATGTCGTATCGCGTGTCGACGCAGGTCTACAGCGGACCGTTCGACCTGCTGCTGCAGCTGGTAACCCGCCAAAAAGTTGATATCGGCGCCATCTCGATCAGCGAGGTGGCAGAGCAATACCTGGCCGAGGCCGAGCGCATCGAGGCGCTGGACCTGGACGTGGCGAGCGATTTTTTGCTGGTCGCGGCCACCCTTTTGGACATTAAAGCTGCCTCGCTGGTGCCGCAGGAGGCCCCCAACAAATCCGTCGACGACGAGGGGGATGACGAAGACCTCGAGGAGCTCAGCGCCCTCGACGGCGACGCCCTGCGCGAGGTCTTGATCCAGCGCCTGATCGCCTACAAGCAGTTTAAGGGTGCGGCGGCCGCTCTCGGTGCGCGCATGCAGGCCGAGAGCCGTATGCATCCGCGCGTTGCCGGCCCCGATCCCGAGTTTTTGGGCCTTATGCCCGACTACCTGGCCGGCATTACCCTGCGCGGCCTAGCCGTCATCTGCGCCGACCTGGACGGCAAGCGCCAGACCTTCCTGCTGGAGGCCGAGCACGTGGCACCGCATCGCGTACCGCTCGACCTGACGGTGGCCTCGGTCGACCGCTTTACCATGGCGCACCAAACCTGCACCTTCCGCGAGCTGCTGGACGGCGACGCCACCACCGAGCAGCTCGTCGTCACTTTCCTGGCCATGTTAGAGCTCGCCAAGCGCGGCTCGCTCACGCTGAGCCAGGACGAGATCTTTGGAACCATTCAAATCAACCGCGTCGAGGGCGCCGAGGCATACGTGCCCGGCGAGGGCCCCGAGCTCACCGAATAGGAGCGACCAACCATGTCAACCCTTTCCACGCTGGAGGCAAACAGCCTCAAAGGCGCCCTCGAGGCGTTACTGCTGGTGTCGAGCGACCCCGTGAGCGCGTC
The DNA here is from genome assembly GCA_937934355.1 of uncultured Collinsella sp. The sequence continues at coordinate 5,115 of CALGZY010000075.1, forward strand.
TGCGCTGGCAAGCGCGCTCGACATCGCCCCCGGCGAGTGCGCGTCGCTTTTGGCCGAGCTCAAGGTTGAGTACGAGGAGGCCAACCGCGGCTTTCAGCTGCGCGAGGTCGCCGGCGGCTGGCGTCTGTTTACACACCCCGCCTACCACGATGTGGTCGAGGCCTATGTGCTGAGCTGGGACACGCAAAAGCTGTCGCAGGCGGCTCTCGAGACCCTGGCCGTCATCGCCTACCACCAGCCCGTCACGCGTGAGGTTGTTAAGGGCATCCGCGGCGTCAACTCCGACGGCGTCATCGCGTCGCTCGTGGACAAGGGTCTGGTGCGCGAGCTCGGCCGCGACCCCGAGCGCGGTCAGGCAATCATCTACGGCACGACCAACGCCTTTTTGGAAAAGTTCGGCCTGCGCTCCACCCGCGACCTGCCCGATCTGGAGCAGTTTGCCCCCGACGAGCAGTCGCGACAGTTTATCCGCGAGCGTCTGAGCGGCCGCAGCATTCAGTCTACGCTCGAGGAGCAGGCCGAGGACCTGGACGAAGAGCGCGAACTGATTGATACCGATGTTGAGGACGCCGATGACGCAGAGCTTCTGCCCACCGGCGATATCTCGGAGGACATGCATGACGAGGACTAACGAAGCAGGGGAGACGCGCGCCGCAAGCGCCACGGACGCCGCAGCGCCCGCAGCCGGCGCCCAGCCCGTCTACCCGCACACCATGCGCCTGCAGCGCTTTTTGGCACGCGCGGGCGTGGCGAGCCGCCGCGGCTCGGAGGACCTGATGACCGCAGGCCGCGTGACCGTCAACGGCCAGGTCGCGACCGAGCTGGGCACCAAGGTCGACGTCGACCGCGACCAGATCGAGGTCGACGGCATGCCCGTCAAGCTCGGCCAGGGCGCCGTGTACCTAATGCTCTACAAGCCGACAGGCTACCTCACCACCATGAGCGATCCGCAGGAGCGCCCTTGCGTGGCCGACCTGGTCCCGCGCAACCGTTTTCCGGGGCTCTTCCCGGTGGGCCGCCTGGACCGCGATACCACGGGCCTTTTGCTCTTTACCACCGACGGCGATCTGTCGCAGGACTTGCTGCACCCCAGCAAGCACGTCTACAAGACCTACCAGGCGCTCGTGGACGGCGAACTGTCCGAACGCGACCTCACGCCGCTGCGTCGCGGCATAGAGCTCGACGACGGCCTGTGTCAGCCGGCAATCTGCCGTGTCATCAACGCGCGCGAGGCCGAGGCCGTGGCTCCGCAAGGCGTACAACTCGGCACCACCGCCGTTGAGGTCATCATCCGCGAGGGCCGCAAGAACCAGGTCAAGCGCATGCTGAGCAAGATCCACCACCCGGTGATCCGCCTGCACCGCTGTAACTTTGCCGGCCTGGAGCTCAAGGACGTGGCCAAGGGCTCGTGGCGCGAGCTCACCGACCGCGAGGTGCAGATCCTCAAGGCCGGCGGTATCCCGCCTAAGCAGGCC
>CALGZY010000076.1 GCA_937934355.1 uncultured Collinsella sp.
AACATAGGACGCCTAGCCTAGCTCTCTCGATAGCGAATCAAAGGCTGATCGAACGAGACAAGCTCGCCATCCGCAACGAGCAGCTCTTCGATAATGCAATCGCAAGGCGCCGACACCTCGCTCATCATCTTCATGGCTTCGAGCATGCACACCGTATCCCCGGCGTGCACAGCATCGCCAGGGTTTACATATGGCTGCGCATCTGGCGAAGAGGCAACGTAGAAGGTCCCGACCATCGGGGCCTTGATAAAAAGGCCCGCTTCGGGCTCATGGGCAGAAGCGGCTTCCACGCCGCAAACCGCTGCCTGAGCCATGGGGGCAGCTGCCACCGCAGGCGCACCGGATACCGCAATCGTCTTTTCAAGCTCAAGCGAGGTGTCGCCGCTTTCGAACTTCATGCGAGCGATTCCGCTTTTCTCAAAGCGATCCATCAGATCGTAGACGTCTTGGTTCTTCATTCCCACGCGCATCATCTCCCTGAAAGTGGCAGCGTTACTGCACCTTGGTCTCCAGGTAGGAAACAAGGTCGTTCACGGTCTTGAACTGGTCGAGCTCGGCATCGTCAATCTCGATATCAAGCTTCTCCTCAAGCGCCATGATGAGCTCCATAGCAGCAAGGGAATCGGCACCAAGGTCCTCATTAAGACGAGCCTCGGGGGTAACGGCAGCGGCCTCGCAGCCCACGGTCTCTACAATCACGTCGCGCACATCATCAAACAGCATGGTTTTGTCCCTTCGGCGCCATACGGCGCGTTGGCGTTGGTAAGTAGTTCAAGTATTTTAGTTAAGTAATTTGAGTTGTTAATAGGTCAACATTCATTCATATCAACGACACAACTCCAATATGTGTCTCTTATCTTGTTTTGTGCACCTATGGTTCGAGCAATTTAAGCAAATATAGGTTTACGAGTAAGACCTGGGCATGAGACGTATTTATCCCAGCTACACCCTTACAATAGGCGTGTCCGCAACGCCTAACGAAAGACCCGCATGAACCGACGCCTGCCGCACACCGATACGCACGACCACGCGACTTCCAAAATTTCTTGTGAGGGCCCCTGCCCCGTCATGCGAGCCTGTGGAGGCTGTGAATGGCTCAATCTCCCCTACCGCAAGCAGCTCACCCGCAAGCAGCACGCTATGGAGGAGCTCTTTGGCCCCCTTATCGCCGAACTCAATCTAGATTGTTCGGTCGAGCCCGTGCGCGGCATGGGAGCCAATGCAGGGGACACCGGAAAGATTGCTTCGCCACGCGGTTTTCGCCACAAGGCGGCATCTCCCTTTGCGCCCGCTGGCAAAAATCATATTGCTTCGGGCTTCTTTGCCCGCGGCACCCATCGCATCGTTGGCGTTCCCGATTGCTGCGTCGAAGCCCCCGGCGCTCGTACCATCCTCAATAGCGTTGCACGCGCCGCAGAAGCTTGCCATATTCCCGCTTATGAGGAAGACCAGTGCCGCGGCCTTTTGCGCTATGCTATCGTCCGCATGGGATATCACACCGACGAGGTGATGCTCACCATCGTCACCCGCGAGCGCCGCATGCCACATTATCGGCAGTTCATCACCGCGCTCCAAAATATCGACGAACGCATCACCACCGTGGATCAAAACATCAATCCCAAGATGACCAACGCCATTTTGGGCGGAGAATCGCACATCCTCGCCGGCCGTGCCCGCATGCGCGACCGCCTGTTGTCGTGCACGTTTGAGATTTCGCCCACGGCGTTTTATCAAACAAATCCGGAACAAACGGAAGTGCTGTACCAGCTTGCTATTGACGGCATGGACCTCAAGCCCGGCGACGAGCTGAACGACCGGGAGCTGGCCGAAGAGCTGGGCATCAGCGGCACTATCGGCATGTGCGCCGCCGCAGAAGCCAAAGCGGTCGGCGTCGATATCACGCTCCTTGGCATCGAGCGCAACCATTTTGGCGTGCGTGACGCCGTGCGCAATGCAGAGGTCAACGACCTATGCGGCCGCTCTCGCTTTATTGAAGCCGATGCCACGGAATACCTGCAGCACGCGGCACGTCGCGGCGAGCATGTCGATGTCCTGGCGCTCGATCCGCCACGCGCAGGCTCTACTCCCGCCTTTATCGAGGCCGCTTGCGCCATGGCGCCGCGCCGTATCGTCTACATCAGCTGCAACCCCTATACGCAGGAGCGCGACCTGCGCCTTTTTGCTCAGGGCGGCTACCGTATGATCCGCATGACGCCGGTCGATATGTTCCCCCACACCAGCCATGTTGAAACGGTAGCAGTCTTAACGCGATAAAAATTGCCCCGGCAGGCCTTGGACTGCCGGGGCAATTTCATTTGCAAAATGTGTTTAAACGCGTTGGGCACGAAAGCTACTCGTCAAGATAACTCGTCAAATCACAGACGCCAGCCGCGGCCATTTCGCCTACGAGGGTCTTACGATCACGATTCATGATGAGCTCCTCGGGGAAATGGATTTCCTCAAGAAGCGAGATCGTGCGAAGGAACACACCGATATCGAGCGAAATATGGGCATCGGTGGAAACGGTGATACCGCACCCCAGCTCCGCGCAACGCTCGGCGATTTTGCGACACGTGTCGACGCACGAACCGTGAGGACCTCCGGCAAAGCTATGCTCGTTGATCTCGATAAGCTTATGCTTTTCCTTAGCAGCAAGAACCACTTCATCGATATCATAGGGACCCCCAGACCTGCCGGTATGACCCAGCACGAACACCTTAGGGTTATCCAAAACGTTCAGATACATCTGAGTAGCCTGCGCAAGCGTTGCGCCCTTCGCAAACTCGTCGTAATGGATGCTCGCCACCAAATAGTCGAGGTTTTTTGTCGTGAACTCAAAAAGGGTCTGATCGCCCTTGAGTGCGCGGCCTACGATATTTTCCGGGCAGACGATATCCTGGCCAAAAAGCCCGCCATCAAGTGTGAGGATATCGGTCTCGGCACCACGCAACACCATCACGCCGTCCCACATGCGCGGCCAGACGCTCTGATTGATAAAGAACTGGTAGTCGCGAATATGAACCGTGGACGAAATCATGCTCGAAAAGTGATCGGCAGACCCCAGTACCTCAAGGCCACGCTCGCGCGCTGCCGCAACGTTCTCGGTAATCGTTGAATACGCATGGCGTGAAAACAGCGTGTGGGTATGGATATCTCCTTTGATGGAATATGTCATGCAATGCTCCCGTTCGCTCGACTTCGCATCCATTGTAAGGCGACGCGTCGAGCTCTTCCATCGTTCTTATCAGACAGTTTAGAGCCGCCGAGATCACTTCTCCGCAAGGTATTCCTCGGCAAGAGCGCGCCAAGCGGGCAGGGAGTTTTGAATCGTCTCATAGCTCACGCAATAGCCCAAACGGAACCAGCCGGGTACGCCAAAGCTATTGGAGGGGACGGCCAGA
>CALGZY010000077.1 GCA_937934355.1 uncultured Collinsella sp.
CGAAGCTTTGACCCATATGAGCGCATTTTGCTGGAGAAAGTTTTGGATCGCTGGATGTGCGCCTGCCCAGAAGATGAGGAAATCGTAGGATGTCTTCTAGGGCTCATCGGAGGGTTGGATAGGGCGGATGAGGCTTGCGTCCTATCAATTGTTGCTGGCGCGCCGGATCTCATTCTCAGATCTGACGCGAAAAGCCCAAAGCCCCTAGAAAACGGTCGCTCAAAGATCCCGTCTCGCATAAGGGATTTCCTTTCGGAAGCTCAGGTGTTTTGCGACGACAGCTGCGCTGATATCAGAGACGCTATCGAATCGTGCCGCGAAGGAGAGACCATGGCGTTTATTAGGAGATATATGCACAACGATGACACCCTCCTTCCGACATGTCGGCTGGATGACTATGGTCAGGAACTTCTTTATGCCGAGATGTGTCGCGGTCGTTGGCAAAATATCCCCAATTTTGTTACCGCTTCAAAGCTCGTCGATCCAGCCGATGTATGGGCTTTCTCGGGTCTTCCCGTCGCCAAAGATCCGTCAGTGTTCGGAGTATCCAGGGCTATCGATCTTTTTGAGGAAGGTGATGTGGCTAACGCAGAAACGCTTGTCGAAAGCCTGCCTGTACGCGAGTTGGGCGAGGGCGAGATGTGCCTGGGTTGGAAGCTGTATATTCCATATGGGGATCAAGAGTATTATGGCGCCGCCCGCATAGCGCCGCCGGATTGCAAAAACCCCGACAATGTAATCGACAGAGAGTTTGGATGCTACGGGCTTTTGTCTGCCGGTTCGGGGGGCAGGGCATCTTTCTTTTCGCAAAACAGCCTCTCCTTATGCAATGCGCTGGCAGGCTGCATCACTATGACGTTCTGCGATTGCCAGATATTCCCTTCTTTCACGATGAGGAAGCTTGGGTTCGAGCCAAGAGTTGACAATCCTTTGATTTGGGTTGACGAAGCCGGAGATCGAGTTGCTCGATTTGAACAATTCTCTTTTCCTATCGAAAAAGGCTTCCGTTCTTCCGCATATTATCGGCAGCCGCGTTTGTGGAGATGGGTTTGCGATGAGAGGATTCTCCAAAGGGCGTTCGCGAAAAACAGGGTTCGCGTCTATTGGGCAACAGAATCGAGCAATCATGTTGACCAGATAAAGGATCGGCATGACATGATTGAGTTCAATGAAAAGAAGTCCCCGTTCGAAAAAGAACTTGAGCAATAGGGGGCCGGCGCATCGTCTCAAAAATGCCTTGCGTTTGAGATGCTGTTTGAGAAAGAAGCATAGTGCAGTGCAAGTCATCGTTTTAGTTGCAATACGGCAAGAGGGTTGGTTTGCTGTTCGTGCAGCTGTATCCTGCAATGCCGAGGCGGCTAGCCGGATCGCGTGCCGAATGTTGGTGTAACGACCGTTTCGCAGGCCGATTGACCGGTGCATGAGAAACGGCCATCGCTAGAATCGTTTATTGCGAAGTAAATGATTCAGAGAAAGGCGATGACCGCAATGAACACTTTAGCAGCAATCGGCCCCGATTTGTCCGAGATGCCGAGATTCGACGACGGCATGGTCAACATCCGCGAGCTGATCCGGACGATGGCCGAGGCGCTCGTTAACGAGATCATGGACGCCCAGGCCGAGGACGCGTGCGCCGACGGCAACCAGAGGAACGGCTACCGCGACCGCGCGCTCGTCACCAGCGTGGGGGTCATCAACCTGCGCATCCCCAAGCTCAGGCGGGGCAGCTACTTCCCGGAGGACCTGCTCGTGCGCTACTCGCGCGTGGACAGGGCCGTCATCGCCGCAGTATCCGAGATGGTGACGTGCGGCGTGTCGACGAGGAAGGTGGAGAAGGTGGCCTCGGCGCTGGGAGTGGACCGCATGAGCGCCAGCCAGGTGTCGCGCATCTGCGAGTCGCTGGACGCCGCGGTGGCCGACCTGCAGGAGCGGGACCTGTCCGGCGTCGCCTTCCCCTATGTCTGGGTGGACGCCACCTACCTCAAGTGCCGGGACGCGGGCCATGTGTCGTCCTGCGCGCTGGTCACGGCGATAGGGGCCGGGTCGGACGGCTACCGGCGGGTTCTCGGCCTGGGCGCCGTCGACACCGAGTCCTACGCCGGGTGGCTGTCCTTCCTCCGATCCCTCCGGGAGCGCGGGGTGGCCGGCGTCGCGTGCGTGACCTCGGACGCCCACGAGGGGCTGAGGCGCGCCATAGAGGAGGTGTTCCCCGGGGCCGCATGGCAGCGCTGCGTCGTGCACCTCATGCGCAACGCGGCGTCGTGCGCGCCGAGCAGGCAGAGGAGGGCGGCCGTGCTGGCCATCCTGCACGCCGTCTTCGACGAGCGCGATCCGTCCCTCGTGCGGGAGCTCTACCACCTCGCGTGCGAGAAGATCGCCGGCTTCTGCCAAAGGGCGGCCGATCTGCTCGAGGACGCCGAGGCCGACGCCCTGGCCTACCTGGACTTTCCCTACGGCCATCACAGGCGCCTGCGCACCAACAACGTCCAGGAGCGCGCAAACCGGGAGCTCAAGCGCAGGAGCCGGGTGGTGCAGGTGTTCCCGTCCAGGAAGTCGCTGGTGCGCATGCTCGGCGCCGTGTTCGCCGAGATGGACGAGGACTGGGCGGCCAGGAGGTGGTTCACCGAGGAGTCGATCGCGCTGGCTCTCTCGCCGTCAGAGGGCGCGGTGCCCCCGCCTGCCTACGAGGGAACGGCGGCCGACCATGCCAGGCGCATTATCGAGGTAGTGATGGCGGATAACCCAGTTGTCAGGAAGGTGGCGTAGAGGATGGCTTAGAATAAGCTCGATTCTGGGGATGGTTCGATCTTCTCGGACGGCCTGCGGCCGCCCTCGCAGATCGAATCGCTACACCAACGTTTGGGACACTACCCTAGCCGTCCCTCATGATACGCGAGGGACGGCTAGCCGCCTAAAATCTTCAAGTGTGAGCTCTCGTTTTCTTAGCACTGGTCAATTAGGGCTATGATGTCGCCCAGCGCGTTGTCTCGGGTGTAGTTGACGAGCGTTGGGCAGCCCGGCCCGATTCCTTGCGCGGCTCTCTTGTCGACGCAGAGGTCTTTCGGGTCGTCGAGATCGTCAATGCTCTTCGGCAGGCACAAGGCTATTCTGCCTTTTCCGCTTGTTCGCTCCATAAGTGCCAGGCGCAGTTTTCTCCCGCCGGTTCGATTGCCGACGTAGTGCTTCGTAACATATTGTTCCCAGTCTGGATGTTCCTCAGAGATTCGCTCTACCAACCCTTCGAACAGGTCGTAGCACTTGCCACCCTTGAGAAATGCCGCATGCCTTTCTTCCATTGTCCAGTCGTTTTGGGCCCGCTTCTCCTTTTTCGGCTTAAAGCTCTCTACAACCTGCGGATCGACTTTTGGATACCTCCAGATCGTAAGTGCTACCTTGCCAAGTTCTTTTGCGCGCTCGATAATTTGCTCTTGTGTCCATTCGGTCTGCTCCTTGATGTAGTCATTGAGCGCATAAGGGCTTTTCTTAAAGCCGTATTGTGGGTCGTTGAGCTTGTCGTTGAATGGATTGTTCGATAGCTCTGAGTTCGCGCCTGTTAGCGTCAGATTGCCGATGTTGTTGCAGTACTCATCGTGGATAGTCTGCCAATTATCGCCAAGCATCTCTTGCCATTCGACCTTGTCGTCGATCGTTTGCGGCATGACGTGTTCGATCTGGTATTCCATCCCAACATTGATAGGCTGTTTCGGATGCTGGGCGTTTTCAAGTCGTTCGAGCAAGTAGCCTCGTTTCGAGAACCTGTTGTAGCAGTCCCTGGTCGTAAGCTCCTCAAAAAAGTGTTCGTCAGTCGGGAAATAAGCTGTCATGGTTCTGTCGTGGGTGAGGAGCATGGCCATGACGTATGTCTCAATGTCTGGTTGTGCTCCTATATCACGATAGACGCCAGCAAAATAGTTGTTCAGGCCTGTGGTGAAGCGGCCAACTACCGAGCGCCTAAACAGGTAAGACTCGAAGACGTCGCAAAGTCTTTTGAATGTGTCCTTATCGATATTCTGAGCATCAACCTGGTCGTAAAGTACCATCATCAACGGTCTAATAGGCTTTACCTTAAGCCCGACAATGT
>CALGZY010000078.1 GCA_937934355.1 uncultured Collinsella sp.
CCTACCGCGGCAGGCGAATCGTAAAGCGGCTGCCGACGCCCTCGACCGAGGTCACACCGATGACGCCGCCGTGGCTGTCGACGATCCACTTGGCGATAGCGAGCCCCAGGCCCGAACCCTGTGCACCGACATCGCGCGCGTTGTCGGCACGGTAGAACCGCTCGAACGCGTGAGCTGCGGATTCCTGGTTCATGCCGATGCCCTCGTCCTCAACGCTTATGTCGATCGTGCCCGTGCCCGCATCGGGTGTTATGCCAAATGTGACGGTCGTTCCCGCGTCCGAATACTTGGCGGCGTTTTGCACGATCACGCGCAGAGCCTGCTTCACGAGCGCGACATCGACGGACGCGTCGCAGCGCGGGTCGCCGGCAAGCGCAGCGTCAAAGGCTAGCCGATACGTGTGCTCGGTATCGATCATCTGCGATTCCTCGCAAACCTCGCCGACCAGTGCAGCCAGGTTGGTATTCACGCGCCGCGGCACGGTGCGGCCGGCATCTCCGCGTGCCAAAAACAGCAGTTGTTCCACGAGCTCCTGCATGTGCTCGCTTTCGGCCTTGAGCGAGGCGATGGACTCTGCCAGCACGGCCGGGTCGTCCTTACCCCAACGATCGAGCATGTTTACGTAGCCCTGAATCACCGCGATGGGCGTGCGCAGCTCGTGGCTCGCGTCGTTGACAAAGCGCATCTGCTGCAGCTTGGCCTCTTGCATCTGACGCAGCAGACGGTTGAGTGCGACCTCGATGCTCGCCAGGTCGGCGTCGCCAGTGGTGACGCTCGGCGAATCGACACTTGCTCGCTCGATGGCCTGCTCCAGCGTTTCCATCTTGCCGCCGGAGAGCTGCATGCGGCCGAGCTCGTCCGCGCGCAGGGCCAGGTCGTTGAGCGGCGCCATGGTGCGGCGCACACGGCGAGCGCCGCCGAGCATGTTGAGCACGCTGATGACTTGCCAGCCTACAACGACAAGGTAGAGAGGCCATAGCGTGACGAGGTCCTGCGCGAGGGGGAAGGTCTTGGTGGTGCGCGCAAGCTCGACGGTATAGGTGAGCGTGGCCAGGTCCCAGCCGCGCGCGGGCGTCAGCGATATGCCGTGAACGGCGGCGCTGGGGATCCATCCCGCGGTAAACGCGCCGTCGGGCAGCGTCTGGTTGTATCCATAGACGAGGATCGCCGCTGCAATCACCACCAGCAGCAGATCGAGCCAGACGTAGCTCATCAGGCGGCGCCACATATAGCTCCAGTTGATGGCACGGGCGATGGATGTGACGCGCTTGGTCTCGGCGTTACGCGCGGCAGACATAGCCCACCCCGCGCACGGTCTGGATGATGCGAGCGCCGCCGGCGTCCTCGATTTTGGCGCGCAAGTGCGCGATGTGTACGTCGACGTTGTTGGTGTCGCCCACGTATTCGTAGCCCAGCGCCTCGTGCGCGATGCGCTCGCGTGTGAGTACGGTCTCGGCATGCGCCATAAGCAGGGCGAGGACATCGAACTCGCGGGCAGTCAGCACGATGGGCGAGCCGCCGACCGTGACTTCGCGGCGGTTGGGGTCGAGCGCAACCGAGCCCACGGTGAGTGTGGCGGGGGAGGGCGTGGCAGCAGCCTGGGCCGTGTCGGTTGCCGGGGACATTGTGACGATACCGGCGGCCGTGCCGCTCGCTACGCCAGTCCCGGCGCCGGCGCCGCCAACGCCCGAAGCCGCCCGCACGGCCTCCGCGCGCTTCAGCGCCACGCGGATCCGTGCGAACAGCTCCTCAATCGCAAACGGCTTGGTCAGGTAATCGTCAGCACCGGCGTCGAGCCCGGCCACCTTGTCCATCACGGCATCGCGCGCGGTGACCATGATCACCGGCACATCCTTGTGCTTGCGGACGCGCCGCAGGACCTCCATGCCGTTGAGCTGCGGCAACAACACATCGAGCAGAATAAGATCGTAGTTGCGCTCCAGCGCCAGGTCCACGGCGGTGCGGCCATCGGCGGCGTGTTCCACCTGGTAGCCCTCGTGCTCCAGCTCGAGCGTCACAAAGCGGGCGATTTTCTCCTCGTCCTCTACGATCAGGATCCGTGCCATGCGTGCCCCCGTCTGCGATTACTTGTCGTCGTTCAGATTTTGCTTGATGTCGTCCGCGGCATCGGCGGCGTGATTCATAAGGTTGTTGATGCTGCCGGGCACGTCGCCGTCGCTGTCGATGCGGTAGCGCATGCCAAAGAACAGGCCAATCAGCATCAGCCATATCGTGGCGCCCCAGGCAAACAGCGCGACGATGGGAATCAGGATGGGAATGTTGAGGATAATCGCATCGCGGCGCGTGGCGATAAACTTGGTGTCCAGGCTCAGGCGGAAGAGCTTTTTGAGGTACTCCCACACGCTGTCCATCTTCTTGGAGAAATCGGTCTTTTCGCTCGACTTTTCGTAGGCGACCTGCGCGGCGACCATCTCGACCGAGGGCTCGTCGACCGGCTCGGACTCGGTGGCGGCGTGCGCCGACGTGGTCTGGGTCTTGCCCTGCGTCTCGAGCCAAATGATGGCATCCAGGACGTTGCCGTCGGCGGCGTCGAGTGCGGCCTTGGCATCGGTGTAGCTCACGTTGCACTTGGTGCGGATGGTTTCAACTTTTTCGAGGTCGTCCATGACCTGTCCTTTCGTTCGATGGGCGCGACGCCGGGCGATCTGCCCGGGCGCGAGCGTTGCGTTCGGCGGCCTGCGTTGCGCGGCGCCGCTTCGCCCTTGGTCGAACTCTATAGTGCAGGTTATAGATTAAGCGATTCTTGAGCCAAGATTAACGTTGGATGAGTTTTTGGGTGGCGGTGGGGAAGGGGGAGGTGTCTTTTTGGATAGCTAGCAGCGAGGTCTAATACTTTCCCGAGAAGTGAACGAGCTAAAACGGACCCCCGAAGCATCGACGCTTTAAAGGTGCCGCTTCCTGCGATTTTGCCGCCGAAAAAAGCGGGTGTTTCAGGGGTTCAAAAACAGCCATTCACTTCTCGGGAAAAGTATTAGACCTCGATAGCGGGGGATGTGGTGCCGGTGCAAAACGGCGTCAAAGGTTGATCGAGCAGGCGGTTTCTCCATTGATGTCCGCACGGCATGTGACACTTAACCTGCCGTCCTGCTCTGCCGCGGCGGCGCGAATTCAAGCAACGACCCTCTAAGGAGTTCGATATCGATGAGTGATAGCACCAAGCATCTCGCAAAGAAGTGCGTCAAGAACGCGGGGCCATGCCTCGCGCTGTGCCTTGCCGGCGCAGCGGTCGCGCTGCTGGCTGTTCTGGGGCCTTTCGACGTGCTCCGAAGTGCCAGTTCCCTGCACGTTTGCATGGCCCTTGCCGGCGCCATGATGACCGGCGGCGTGCTCGATCTGGTTTTTTGGGTGCTTGACCCGTTTGGATGGAAGAATGAAGGGTGAGCCCTAAAGGATGGATACCCCGCAGCAACAGGAGGTCCCCGTGATCTGGTTTACCAGCGATACTCACTTTGGGCATGAGAACATGCTACGGCTTAGCGATAGGCCTTGGTCGACTGTTGCGCAGATGAACGACGCCATGGTCGCCAACATTAACAGCAAAGTTGCTGCGGATGACGAGCTCTACATCTTGGGCGACTTTAGCTTTAAGATGACGGTCCAAGATGCCTACGAGCTGCGCAAAAGCATTGCCTGCAAACGCGTCCACCTGCTGCCCGGCAACCATGACAAGGACTGGACGCAGCCTGCGGTAGCGGATGCTTTTATCGTCGAGCCGCCCATTTGCGTGCTCAAGATCAACCGCCAAAAAATCGTGTTGAGTCACTATCCCATGGTCGACTGGCAGGGCATGTCGCACGGCAGTTGGCATCTGCACGGGCATATCCACAGCTGCGGCGGCGAGTACAACAAGTTCAACCTCAGGCAGGGGCTGCTGCGCTATGACGTGGGTGTGGACGCTAACAGCTACGCCCCCGTGAGCCTGGAGGAGCTCAGGTCGTGGTTTGCGCAGGTAGACGAGCCGATGCGGTGCGTTAAATGGCCGTGGTGGGTCAACGCCACGGGTGACGAGCAGATCGAGCACGATCTCGAAGCCTATAAGAGGGAAGTGGTGATCCGATGACGGTCTATGTGACGGGCGATATTCATGGCGGCCTCGACATGCAAAAGCTGCGCGATTGGGACCTTGGGGATGGCCTGACGAGCGACGACTATCTGATTGTCGCGGGCGACTTTGGCTTTCCGTGGGATTTCTCTGCCGAGGAATGTGCCGACATCGCTTGGCTGGAGTCGCGCCCCTACACCGTGCTGTTTGTCGACGGCAACCACGAGCGTTTCGATCACTGGGCGGAACGCCCCATGGAGTTGTGGCACGGTGGGCTGACGCAGCGCCTGTCGGATACCTCTCCCATACGGCGCCTGACGCGCGGCGAGGTTTTTGAGCTCGACGGCTCAACGATTTTTACCATGGGCGGCGCCACGAGCGTGGACAAAGAATACCGCATTCCCTATTCCAGCTGGTGGCCGCAGGAGCTGCCGGACGAGCGCAACTTTGAGGAGGCGCGGGCAAAGCTCGACAGCGTGGGTTGGAAGGTCGACTACGTGATCACCCACACCTGCTCCACGCGCATGCTTTCGCCCACGCTCTATCCGGCACCCGGCTGGAATTGCCCCGACGTTGATCGGCTTACGGCGTTTTTTGATGAGCTGGAAGACCGCTTGGATTACAAGCGCTGGTATTACGGGCATTTTCATCGCGACGCCAACCCGGCCGAGCGCCACACCGTGCTCTACGACTGCATCGTTCGCCTGGGCGACGAACTCCAGCCCTGGGATGTTGCGTAG
>CALGZY010000079.1 GCA_937934355.1 uncultured Collinsella sp.
GATTCAGTCGCGCGGGCAGCATTTCCCAGTTGACAAAACTATAGGAACACCCCCCGCGCAGGAACGCAAGGCAGGACATCGCTATATGCTTAAAATTGTAGCAATTTGGGTGACCCAAAATTTCGCCTCGGGTTGCCACTCAGGCTCAAAATCGAACCACTCGCGCCATCGACATACCCCAGTAGGACAAATCGACCGGCAATCTTTATCCCCCACATCACACAAAGTAGCTAGTTTGGGACGGGACTATTTTGACTACTTGGGCAATCAGATCGACATGTAGTCAAAATAACCCCGTCCCAAAAAGACTGGTCTGACGCTGCGCCACGAAAAGGACCTATCTACTACGTTTAGGCCGCAGGGGTCAACCATAGCGAGCTTTTTCGAAAATCGGCAAGCTTTCTACCTGCGGTTTTAATTTCGCAAAAACCGGGATGGTCGAGGGTGGCCGGTTTAACGTAGTAGATGGCCACGTTTCGTGGCAGACGGTCCGACCCAAGGCACAAGGCAGCCAACCTCGAATGGCCATTCTCGAAGTTGCGGTGGAATACGGACTGAATTGGCCCCTTAAAGGCAAAAACGCTCCGTATTTCACCGCGACTTATCGAGGGGATGGGTTTTAGATACGGCCAAGGTCGTAGGATCGAGCGGCCGCTTCGCCGGCGCAGATGAGGTTGGTTGTGGCTTCTTGCGGATCGAGTGCCTGTTCCAGGCCCATGGGTTTGCGGCAAATCGGCAGTGCAAGGTCGATGCCTTGCCCATACACCGCATCCAGGTTATCAGCGCGACCGCCCACGACAGCAATCACCGGCTTGCCATATCGCTTCGCACGACGGGCCACACCCACCGGCGCCTTACCGGCGGCGGACTGCTCATCCATATTGCCCTCGCCCGTTATGACCAGGTCGACATCGCGCACGCGCTCGTCAAACCCCACGAGATCGAGCACCGTCTCTACACCCGAGCGCAGCTCCGCACCGAGCGCCAGCAACGCGGCGCCCAAGCCACCGGCAGCGCCCACGCCGGGCACGCCGAGCACCGAGCCAAATGTCCGTGCGCCCTCGGGTGTGCGCAACAACCCCTGGACTCGCGCCTCGAAAATTGCCGCATCGAGCAGGCGACCGTAGCCGACCATCCAGCCGTCGTATCTGCGCAGCGCCTCGACATCATCCGCCGGCAGGCCCTTCTGCCCGCCAAACACCGCCAGTGCGCCTCGACGCCCCACGAGCGGATTCTCGACATCGGAAAGCACAACGATACGAGCATCATCCAAAGCCTGCAGCGCTGGCGCCAAATCAACGCTCGCCACCTGCTCAAGGCCGGCAAGACCGGGGGCGACATCGCATCCCTGATCATCGACCACACGCGCGCCCAGCGCCTGCAGCATGCCGGCGCCACCGTCGTTGGTGGCACTGCCGCCCAAGCCAATATAGATAGTCTTTACCCCGACACGAGCTGCACGGAGCATCAGCTCGCCCACGCCATAGGTTGTAGCAGCCAGCGCCGCCGATTCCGTGCAAGGTGAGTACCCGATGCCTGCTGCTTCGGCCATCTCAATAACAACCGACTCGTGCTCGCCGTCCACTAACATCCGGGCAGGCACACCATCGCCAAAGGGTCCCGCAACCTCGCAGGTCACAATCTCACCGCCGCACGCGGCAACGGCATCGAGCGTTCCCTCGCCACCATCTGCCAGCGGCAATGTACACACCTCGGCATCGGACCACACACGGCGCATGCCCTCGGCAACCGCCGCCTCCGCCTGCGCACTCGACACGCTGCCCTTAAAGGAATCAATCGCCAGCAGCACACGGCGGGGCCGACGGCATGCGGCACCAAAGTCAACCGCCGCGCCAGCATCCTCACTGGCACCTGTAAGCGCTGCGGCGTGAGCGGCGTGTGCTTCAAGATCGGCCCCACAACCGCAATCAGCGCCGCCCGCTCCGCGCAGACCGCCAAAATAGCCACTCAGCAGCTCGCGGCATTCATCCGCCAGGACCCCAGCCGTCACGTTAAACCGATGATTCAGGCGCGAATCGGCATTCAGGTCATACAGCGAACCCAACGCGCCCGCCTTGGCATCAGCCGCGCCATACACGCAGCGCCCCACGCGCGCGTTGACCATAAGGCCCGCACACATGCAGCATGGCTCGAGCGTCACGTAAACCGTGCAATCGGAAAGGCGCCAGCGGCCAAGCGCCTGGGCGGCAGCGCACAGGGCCGCGAACTCGGCATGAGCCGAAGGATCCTGGTCGAGCTCGCGACGATTATGCGCCCGCGCGACAATCTCGCCCGCGCGCACCACCACGGCTCCGATGGGCACCTCGCCCACCGACGCGGCGGCTCGCGCCTCCGCCAGCGCCTCGCGCATGAACTTCTCGTCGATTTCGGTGATCGTCATCGTTCGCCTTCCCTGTTGCAAATTCAAAACGATGCTATCATTACGACTCAC
The DNA here is from genome assembly GCA_937934355.1 of uncultured Collinsella sp. The sequence continues at coordinate 2,453 of CALGZY010000079.1, forward strand.
GGAGAGATGGCAGAGCGGTTGAATGCGGCGGTCTTGAAAACCGTTGAGCGCGAGAGCGTTCCGGGGGTTCGAATCCCCCTCTCTCCGCCACTTTAGTGATTCACCGGTGTCATGGTCCGCTCAAACAACGCATCGACCACGTCGGCTATCTCAGGTCGACGCTCAAGATCGTGGCCCGATTCCCACCATATCGTGAAAAGTCGAATAATACCGCCGGCGACAAACTCAGACGTCGTCTCGAGTGACACGGGGGCCAGGGCATCCTCGGCAAGCACGTTCATCACACGCTCGCGGATGGAGCGGGCAATGCGGTCGCAAATAACGTTGGTCAACATGCCCGACATGCTGCTTGCCAAAATGTTATCCATGAGCCGCTCGTGCGTCAGAATCAAATCCATAGCATCGTCCAAAATCGCGTGCCGAAGCGCGCGCACGTCCTCGGCAGACACTGCGCCGGCCTCATCGGGCTGTTTTTGCGGCAAGCCCGACATGAGCTCATCGATATAAAAGGCAAAGTAATCGTTCTTGTCGCGAAAGTGCTTGTAGAACGTCGTGCGGCGAATCAGGGCGCGGTAGGTTTTCTTAATGCGAAGGTCCACTGGTATCGCCATCCTCAGGGCAAAGACAACACTCGTCAATCTGTCGCGTATCTTACACCTGTACCTCGCACGCTTTGCCCCGGTGCCAACCCCGCCGAAAACACAACGCTTACCGGAAAGTTCGGCACGGCAAAACGTTGCGGGTATACTAGTAGCGTTATACCAACGGCAGCTGGCGCATGCCGCCGCGGCCATTCGAAACGGAGACATCATGATTACCGTCATCATCGGCATCGTTGTTGTCATTGTGATTGTCTGCGCCATCGCCGGCATCTACAACAACATGGTCACCAAGCGTAACCGCATCGATAACGCCTGGCAGAACATCGATACGCAGCTGCAGCGCCGTAACGACCTGATCCCCAACCTGGTCGAAACCGTCAAGGGCTACGCCAAGCACGAGCAGGAGACGCTCTCCGCCGTGATCAGCGCGCGTAACACCGCCGTCAAGGCCACCACGCCCGAGGCCAAGATGGAAGCCGACAACGTGCTGACCGGCGCACTGCGCCAGCTCTTCGCTGTGGCCGAGGCCTATCCAGATCTTAAGGCAAACACCAACTTTACGCAGCTGCAGGCATCGCTCGAGGATACCGAGAACAAGATTAGCTATGCACGCCAGAGCTACAACGACTGCGTGCTCAGCTACAACAACGCCATTCAAACGTTCCCGGCTGTCATCTTTGCCGGCATCTTCCAGTTTAAGGAGCGCCAGGGCTTCGAGGCCGCCGAAGCAGCCCGCCAGGCCCCGACCGTCAAGTTCTAGTAGTTTGGCAGCGCATCCTTAATCGGCCAAATGCATAAACCGCCCCGTCGAATGCATACTTTGAACTGCACCCCAAAACTTGGACGGCTTAAATAAGAACTACGCCGCAAGGGA
>CALGZY010000080.1 GCA_937934355.1 uncultured Collinsella sp.
TAATTACGGGTATCGATTATCCGGTCATCTGCGTACCGACCGACTACGAAGTCGAGGGCTGGTGGCCCCACAAGGACACCGATCTATTCTGTGTTGCCAACGAATTCATGGCTGAAACGCTGCGTCCGCGCAAGGTGCCCGAGGCAAAGATTCGCATTACCGGCATCCCTATTCGCGCCGGATTCGACACGAATTACGATCGCGAGGAAGAGCTAACCAAGTTCAACCTCCCCACCGACAAGACCGTCGTGCTGGTAATGGCCGGCGCCAGCTTGCCCCAGCCTTACGTCCGCTTTCGCGCGGCGATGGACCACACACTCCCCTTCCTGCGCAGCTTCGAAGACATGCACTTTGTCTTTTTGCCCGGCAAAGACGTGGAGTATGCCACCCGGCTGAAGACGCTCTTCGATGCCATGAAGCTCGAGAACGTCACGGTGTTGGACTATGTCGACGACATGGCGGCCCTCATGCACGGCTGCGACTTGGCAATCCTCAAATCGGGCGGACTCACGGTCACCGAGTGCCTCTGCGCGCATCTGCCGATGATCCTGCTGGGCAAGTCATATGGCCAGGAAAAGGCCAACACCACCATGCTCACCGGCATGGGCGCCAGCATGCACGTCACCACGGCACGAGAGCTCATCGTAACCCTGCGCCACCTGCACGACCATCCGGAGTCGCTCAAAGCCCTACTCATCAACGGCGAAGTACTACGCCGTCCCCACGCAGCCGAAGACATCGCCGTCGCCACCATGGAACTCGTAGGCAAACCCCAGAAAAGAAAACGCGCATTCTGCCGCTTCTACTGGGGCGGAAAACCCGCGCATATCCGCTAGCGTCTTAATGTTCGCTTGCCTGTGGGAGGCCCCTATATATCATCCCGTGCTCAAACATTCTCGCTTCGCTGCGAAACTGCGCGCGGGACGATATATAGGGGCCTCCCACAGGCAAGCTGCGTTAACGTACTTGCAGCTATACCAGATTCCCCACCATCAGAATCTGCAAAGGCAAAACCAAAAATATAAATATAGTAAGCCGATGCGAGAAAGGAGGTTTTCCTTTATCGCATCGGCTTACTAGAAAGAAAGGCTTTAATTTTTCAAGCGAGTAACCGCCCGCCCGTCTCTCACACATATCGTTCCACGCGCAGTTTCGCAGCGAGCGAAGCGACGCGAGAATGTTTGAGCATGGAATGATATGTGTGAGAGACGGGCGGGAGGGATACGAGCGCCCCCGCGAGAATGTTTGAGCATGGGATGATATATAGGCGGGTCGGGCCGGTCAGCGGACAGTACGTAAACGACTAAGCGACGCCGCTAGAACCGAAACCGCCGGCTCCTCGGTCGGTTTTATCTAGTTCTTCTACTTCTACGAGGTTGACCGTGGGGACTTCTTGGATGACGAGCTGGGCGATGCGGTCGCCTTTGTTGATTTGGATGTTGTTCGTGGGGTCTAGGTTGATGAGGATGACTTTGAGCTCTCCTCGGTAGTGGGCGTCGATGAGGCCAGGAGTGTTGACTATGGACAGGCCTTGCTTAATGGCCAGGCCGCTGCGGGGCTGGACGAAGCCGGCGTAGCCGTCGGGCAGGGCGACAGCTAGGCCCGTGGAGACCAGGCGACGCTCAAAAGGCTTGAGGGTGCAATCCTCGTTGGCTCGGAGGTCAAGACCGGCATCCGTGGGATGGGCGTATTTGGGAAGCTCGACGGTTGGGTCGAGACGCTTAATGTTAACGGTAATGTTGGACATGAAATCACCTTAGCTTGTCGAGCTCTTGCAGAAACTCATCGACGTCTTTGAAATCGC
>CALGZY010000081.1 GCA_937934355.1 uncultured Collinsella sp.
GACTCGCATAAAAAGCCTCCCATTTCTCATGTCCAAGAAATGGGAGGCAGTTCATGAAGACAGGGGGCGTAAAGACGGAAGTGGCCGTCGGGCGAAACGCCGCCGTTCCCCGATTGAGCGTACTTTTTGAGATCGTCGACTTGTGCCAGGATCACGCGTGCACGACGCGCAAATTCTCTGCCCGCCGGAGACAAAACAGCCTCCCCCGCCGATCGGTCGAGCAAAACAATCTGATACTCAGATTCCAACTTTTTGATTGCCGACGAAACGGCCTGTGGGCTCACGTGAACGGCGCGAGCCGCTTTGCGCACGCCGCCGTAGTTCGCTACCGCTTGAAGGTATTCGAGTTGAGAAAGCTGCATAGGTTACTCCAAAGGCAGCCAAGGCGACGGGCTGTGCGTCCTCAGATGAGGTTCTCGCCCAGGTTCTTGCCGCCGAGGACGTGCATGTGGAAGTGCATGACGGTCTGACCGGCGTTGACGCCCTTGTTGGAGATGACGCGGAAACCGTCCTCCAGGCCCTTGGCCTTAGCGACCTCCTGGATGGCGTGGGCCATGGCGCCCATGGTCTCGGCAGGCACGTTGTCGGCGATGTCGCTGTAGTGCTTCTTGGGGATCACGAGGGTGTGGACCGGCGCCTGGGGGTTGAGGTCGTCGAAGGCGATGACCTGGTCGTCCTCATAGACAACGGTCGAGGGGATCTCGTGGTTGGCAATTTTGCAGAAGATGCAATCACACATGGTAGGTTCCTTTCTCACAGATCAAGGTAGTCTTTTTGGGACGGGGCTTTTTTGACTACTTTTTCGCAAGCGCAAACACTCGGCAAGCCGTCGCGCAAGGGTAGTCAAAAAAGCCCCGTCCCAAAAAGACTACCCCAAAGTAGGCTGCGAGATGGTTAGAAAGAAAGGTTGTCGTCGGTGTTGGCAGCCTCGCCGTCGGCGAGCACGTCGTTGCCGTCGACGTCCTTCAGGAGCACCGAGACCTTCTGCTCGGCATCGGACAGGCGGGTGCGCAGGCTCTTGAGGAGCTCGACGCCGCGGGTGTAGCTCTCGAGCGACTCCTCGAGCTCCATGTCGCCCGACTCCAGGCTGCGGATGATGAGCTCCAGCTCCTGCGAGGCCTGCTTGTACGTAAGCTGCTCGACCGGGGTCTTCTCTGCCATATCTGTTTCCTTTCCTAAAGGTTTATCGCTATGAAACGCGGCCTACTCGACCGTATCGACCGTTGCCGCCACGTTGCCGTCTGCCATGCGCACGCGAATGGCATCGCCGGGCTTAAAGGTCTTGGCGCTCGTAGCCACACCGTCATCGCTGTACGCGATGGAGTAACCGCGGGCAAGCACCTTGAGCGGCGACAAGGCATCGAGCGACGCGGCAGCTCGGCCCAGGTCGGACGCGGATTTGCTGAGCATCGTGCGCCCCTGATGCTCCAGACGGGAACTCGCAAGTGTGAGCGCATGGCGCTTGCCATCGAGCCCCGAGGTGCTTGCAACCAAGCGCTCGGGCAGACGCTCGAAGTTGGAGCGGAAGGCCCCAACCGAACGCGTTATGGCGCCCGACAGACGATCGGCCGTCAGGGCGAGCTCAGACTCGCGACGCTCGACCATAAACGTGGGGTCGTTGAGGCACGGGCGGCACGCGGCTGCATCGAGCGCGGCGCCCAGACGAGCCGTATAGGTGTCCCAGGCCCGACGACCGCGCTGGTCGAGCATTTCCAAATCGACCTGATCCGACCCGATCATCGAAGCCATCGCGGCGCCCAGACGCTGATGGCGCGTCTCGAGCACATCGACCAACTCCGTCATAGCCGGCGCCACCGATTCTGCCGCAGCCGTGGGCGTGGAGGCGCGACGGTCGCTCACCATGTCGCAGATCGAGGTATCGGGCTCATGCCCAATGCCCGTCACCACGGGCACGGGACAGGCTGCCACCGCACGGGCAAGCTCCTCGTCGTTAAAGGTCATGAGGTCCTCGAAGGAACCGCCGCCACGCACGAGCAAAATGCAATCGGGCGCCGGCGTAATGGCAGCGGCGCGACGCAAGCCTTCAATAAGCTCTGCCGGCGCACCCTCGCCCTGGACCTTTGCGCCCACGCAGACAAGCTCGACGAGCGGGTTGCGACGGCGCAGCGTACGCTTGACGTCGTCGATTACGGCGCCCGAAAGCGAGGTGACAACCGCCACGCGCGAGCAAAACACCGGGATGCGGCGCTTGCGCGCTTCGTCCATCAGGCCCTCGCGGCGTAGCTTTTCGGCCAACTGAGCCACCTGCTGACGCAGCAAGCCCTCCCCCGCCAGCGAGAACGAGCGGGCGACGAAGCTCATGCGACCCGTAGGCTTGTAGAGATTGAAGCTGCCCTTAAAGCTTACCTGCATGCCGTCGCGCAGATCGAAGGTGCGCTTAAGGTAGGCGCCCTTCCAGATGATGCAGTCGACGGCCGCCGAGTCGTCCTTGATTTGGAAGTAGCAGTGGCCGCTTCGGGCATTGGGACCACGAAAACCCGTGACCTCACCCAAAACGCTCAGCTGCGGAATGGCATCGAGCGCGCCGGCGGCGATCTCCACCGCTTGGCTCACGCTGAGCTCTTTGCGCTCCTGCTCGTCCGATCCGTCGAACTCGGCGGAAACGGTATTGCCGGTCAGATTCCAGCCTGCCACGCAGCCCCCTTTCGTCATCGTGCACACGGGCTCCGGCCCTGCGCAAATTCAAGTCCAACACATAGTACAGCGCCGCGGGGACACGAATCCCCGCGGCGCCCAGCGACCCAATTTGTTATCGGTTGGAGTTTCTGTTGTAACGAGCCATAAGGTAGAGCAGTTGGATGATCGAAGTGAGCGCCGCCGCCACGTAGGTGAGCGCGGCTGCCGTCAGCACCTTCTTGGCACCGTTGACCTGCTTGGAACTCATGCCCGACTGCTCGATATACGCCACGGCGCGGCGACTGGCATCAATCTCGACCGGCAGCGTAACGAGTTGGAACAGCACACTAAACGAGAAGAAGACCAGCGCGAGGGTCGTGAGTCCCGCAATGTTCATGAACAAGCCCATGAGCAGCACGATCGTCCAGGTGTTCTGGGTAAAGTTGACGACGGGGACCAAAGCGGTGCGTACCTTCATCATGGCATAGCCGCTTTGGCGCTGGGCGGCATGGCCCGCCTCGTGACAGGCGACGGCAACGCTTGCGACCGACCCGCCCGAACGGTTGGCATCCGACAGATACAGGTTGTTGTCCTGCGGGTTGTAATGATCGGTGAGCTCGCCGGCAACGCCCTTGATGCCCACGGCGCTACAGCCGTTGGCATTGAGCATGCGGCGAGCGACCGTGGCACCCGTATCGCCGTCCGAGCGCACCTTGGACCACGTCTTGTACGTCGAGTTGATATAGCTCTGCGCGGCAAGGCCGAGCACCGTGCAGACAAGAACAACCAGCAGGTACAGCGGGTCAATGCCAAAGCCGTATCCATAGTAATAAGGCATGCGAATTCCTCCGAATCGAGTTACACGTTGGAGGCATT
>CALGZY010000082.1 GCA_937934355.1 uncultured Collinsella sp.
AGTCCCTTGCGGCGTAGTTCTTATTTAAGCCGTCCAAGTTTTGGGGTGCAGTTCATCACGGGCGGGGGCGTCTTTTTTCCGAAAACTGGTACGACTCGTTTGAAAGCTTGCACCCCCAGATTCACCTTGATGTTTGGCATCAGCCAACGGCCACATGCTTTGAATCACTTGTGCTTGGCATTTCGGATGCGGCCATCTCATTTGAGGAACCAAGGGATAGTGTCCTTTCTTCGAAATACTTGGGTGAAAAGGAGCTCAAGGTTCTTTCGTGTCCAGCGGGTCATCAATCTGTGGGTGCTATGACCGTTCGTGAGTTGCTGGGCGGCAGGCTGGCTGTTCCCATTAATTTGTCACCCTGTCTCAATGCAATCAACCAATGTCCCGAGGCTCAGCTGGTTAATTTCCGCTTCCGCGACGTCGAATACGAAAACAGGGCGCAGACTGAGTTTCTTCAAGCCGGGGGATTGATATTGAGTTTTTCTGGCTCTTCTCTCGCAACAGATGGACTGGAAGTGAGCGAGTGCTCCATTGAAGGCTCGCATGACGTGGCCTTGCCCATCTATTTTTGCTATCGACAAAATGCCTGGACCGATCGACACCAGACGGTATTTCTTCACCTATTGCGTCATCTCGCTTCGTGAGGCCATTTGGCCTCGTGGCGTCAAGTGAATGTTGACGCCTTGTAACACATGACTGACGGCTTTGCCCTCATGCTTTTCCAAGATTTCGGTTTGGGCTATTGGCTCTTGGAGGGCGGAGCATGAAAAACCGTACGGTTTTGCTTTATATGACGTTCGTTTTTCTGTCGAACTTCAGCACCATTTTGTATTTTCTGACGGTTTACCTTGAATTCGTCGGATTCTCGATGGTAGCGATTTCTAGCATGATGATTGCATACCAAGTGAGTAAGTTCATTCTTGAGGTTCCTACTGGTTATATTGCTGACAGGTTTGGACGAAAGACAAGCGGTCTCGTTGGCGTCGTGGGAATGCTTGGATACTACGCCGCCCTACTTTTCGCCCGTTCTCCTCTGCTTTTAATCGGCGCGTTTGCTCTCAAAGGATTTGCAGTTGCATGTGTGAGCGGATCCATAGAAGCGATCTACATTGACAGCGTCTCTCAGGACCAGCTCGTAAGACTTAATGTCGTTGAGCGATTTGTTTTCTATGCCTCTTATGCCATCTCCGCTTGCGTGGGCGGTTTCATTTCGTCTGTCGGTGCATATCTCATTGGTCTTTCGGCAGATATCATCGCAATGGTGTTGACGTTGGTTGTCGTTGCCTGCATTCCTGAGATGCGAAGAGGGGACACTGCAGCGACACCTAAGCGTGGAATTAGCCCGAAGATGATCGGTGCCGCTATTGCGCGTAACGGCATTCTTCGTTCAGCGTTCATCATGGACTGCTCTCAGGCATTTGCTTTTGTCGCCCTGGAAGACTTTTTCTCACTGCTGCTTGCGGGTCGCGGAATGAATGCCGTCGCTTCGGGTGTGACCATTGCGGTCCAGCTCCTTGCCTCGGCTTCCATGGGGCTTATTGTGCCGAGTGTGATTGCTCATGTCGACAAGGGCCGTTTTGCGCGTATTTGCGGCATCGTGCGCCTTTTCCTGACTGCTCTGTTTTTGATTCCCTTTACTCCGGTCTATTTGCTGCCCGTGTTCTATGTACTGCAGACGGTTGCTTACTCGTTATTTGCTCCAATTAAATACTCAATTTTTCAAAATGCTGTCGATTCTTCGATGCGCTGTTCACTGATTTCGGTCCAAAGCCAGATGGTGGCGGTGGGTGCCATCCTTTTCTATCTGTTCAATGCTGCGTTGAGCAGCATCGCGGGTATTCGAGTCATATTGCTTGTAGCGCTCGGGATATCTTCTTTGGTGTATATCCCCGTGCTATTTCGTCTTACAAGTCAAAGGCCGTGAGTATTTGGGCACCGATAACTTATATATCAACGCAATAAACCCGAGCGCGAGGGCGTTTGGGTTTATTATTGAAGCGTATGTAACCTGGCGGCGCCACACCGCCTGTTAGTAGGGAGACACATGAACGTTCTGGTCGTCAACGCAGGATCTTCGACCCTTAAGTATCAGGTCATCGATACCAAGTCCCACAAGGTGTCCGCAAAGGGCTCCTGCGAGCGCGTCTGCTTTACCGGCGGTACCTTCACCCATGCTGCCAACGGTTCCAAGAAGGCGACCGAGAACATCGAGTTCCCCGACCATAAGGTCGCCATTGAGGTCGTTCTGAAGGACCTCGAGGCCAACGGCGTCAAGATCGAGGGCATCGGCCATCGCATCGTTCAGGGCGGTTGGTACTTCGGTGACTCCTCCCTCGTCGACGAGGACGTTCTCGCCAAGATTCGCGAGGTCGCCCCGCTCGCGCCGCTGCACAACAACCCCGAGGCCAACGTTATCGAGTACTGCCTCGAGCAGTATCCCGATCTGCCCAACGTCACGGTCTACGACACCGCTTTCCACTTCAACATGCCCGAGGTCGCCAAGACCTACGCCCTTCCCAAGGATGTTTGCGACAAGCTGCACATCCGTAAGTATGGCGCCCACGGCACCAGCTATCGCTACATCTCCAAGAAGGTCGCCGAGATGACCAACGGCGAGGCCCGCAAGGTCGTCGTGTGCCACATTGGCTCCGGCGCTTCCCTGTGCGCCATCGAGGACGGCAAGTGCATGGACACCACCATGGGCTTGACGCCGCTCGACGGTGTCATGATGGGCACCCGCTGCGGCTCCATCGACCCGGCTACCGTGTGCTACCTGCAGCGCGAGGGTGGCTACACCTTCGACGAGGTCGACGAGATGATGAACAAGAAGTCCGGCCTTTTGGCTGTGACCGGCGGCAAGACCAACGACTGCCGCAACGTCGAGGAGCTCGCCGCTGCTGGTGACCCCGAGGCCCAGCTCGCCTTCGATATGTTCGTTTACAAGATTGCCGCCAAGGCCGCCGAGATGGCCACTTCCATGTGCGGCATGGACACCCTGGTCTTTACCGCCGGCATCGGCGAGCACGCTCCGGCTGTCCGCGCCGGCGTGGCCGATCGTCTGGCCTTTATGGGCGTCAAGATGGACCATGCCCGCAACGCTCTGCGTGGCGACGGTGCTTGGTGCCTGTCCGCCAAGGATTCCAAGGTCAAGATCTTCGTCATCCCCACGGATGAGGAGTTCATGATCGCCTCCGACGTCGAGCGCATCGTCAACAGCAAGTAATTGCAAGAGGGGAGGGGCTGGACGACCAAGTGCCGTTCAGCCCCTCTTTTGCGCTCGTTGGGCGATATGCCTGATAGCTATTTATCAAGATGTGATAACTTCTTATTAAAATGCGGTCGCCTTAAGAGGTCTGCGTCGACCGTATTGCACTGCAAAGGAGTCTCATGAACGTACTTGTTGTCAACGCCGGCAGCTCAAGCCTTAAATATCAGCTTCTGGATACCGATACCCGCGAGGTTTTCGCCAAGGGCAACTGCGAGCGTATCGGCTCGGACATGGGTATCTTTGGCCACTCCGAGAACGGTGGCGCCAAGCAGACCGAGGAGGTTCCCTTCCCCGATCATCGCTCTGCTATCGCTCGCGTGCTCGAGGAGCTCGAGAAGACCGACTTTACGATCGATGGCATTGGGCATCGTATCGTTCAGGGCGGCTGGCACTTCGATGATTCCGCAGTCGTTGACGACGAGGTCATGGCTAAGATCCTTGAGGTGGCCCCGCTCGCTCCGCTGCACAATTACGGCGAGGCGGCGGCAATCGAATATTGCCGCGAGAAGTATCCGGAGCTGCCCAACGTGGCCGTCTTCGACACCTCGTTCCACATGACCATGCCCGAGGTCGCCTACACCTACGCCCTGCCCAAGGACGTGTGCGACAAGTACCACGTGCGCAAGTACGGCGCGCACGGTACGAGCCACCGTTACGAGTGGATGATGGCCAAGGAAATCCTGGGCTCGCGCTGCCATCGCCTGCTTTCGTGCCATCTGGGCAACGGTGCTTCGCTTGCCGCCATTGAGGACGGTGTGTGCCGCGATACCACGATGGGCCTCACGCCGCTTGACGGCCTGATGATGGGCACCCGTTGCGGTTCCATCGACCCGGCCACCGTGTGCTATCTTCAGCGCGAGGGCGGCTACAGTTATCAGGAAGTCGACGACATGATGAACAAGCAGTCCGGTCTGCTTGCCATCTCGGGCATCTCCAACGATGCCCGCGACATCCGTACGCGCGCCTCCGAGGGAGACGAGCGCTGCCTGCTCGCCTTCGATATGTTCGCCTACAAGGCCATGCAGCAGGCCGGTTCCATGATCGCCTCCATGGCGGGCGTGGATACCATCACCTTTACCGCCGGCATCGGCGAGAACGACTGGTCGATCCGCAAGGCCTTCTGCGACTGCTTTGAGTGGCTGGGCGTGCGCATCGACAACAACAAGAACCGCGAGGCCGTGGGCAACGGCCCGCAGGTCATCAGCGCCGCCGGCTCTTCCGTCACGGTCATGGTCATCCCCACCGACGAGGAATACATGATCGCCCACGACGTCGAGCGTCTAACCAAGAACAACTAACGCGCGCATTTGCAAGTAGACGAAAGGTCTCCAGAGCAACAGCTCCGGAGGCCTTTTTACTAGCAGGCGGAAATTCCAGTCCCAAAGTGATCGTCACCAGCAACGCCTGCGCTCCCAGCAACGGCATCCAATCATTCAGATCTTCAGCCCCAGCTCGTAGCCAAGCCGCCGTCCACTCCAGATGCCCTGATTGCAACGTAACGGCAGGGACCCTACAGGGTAAAGCTCTGAAAACTTTCCGCAGGACGCATGAAACCCCCGCCGCACGAAGTGCGCAGCGGGGGTTTCATGCATGTCCGAGGACGTTTTCAGAGCTTTACCCTGTAGGGCCCCGAGGGGATAAGTCCGCTACTCAGCCATCTGAGCCTGGACGGCGGTGATGGCCACGACACCCACGATGTCGTCGGCAGAGCAGCCGCGCGACAGGTCGTTGACCGGCTTGGCGATGCCCTGCAGGATGGGGCCGTAGGCGTCAGCGCCAGCGAAGCGCTGGACCAGCTTGTAGCCGATGTTGCCGGCCTCGAGGTCGGGGAACACGAGCACGTTGGCCTTACCGGCGACGGAGGAGCCGGGAGCCTTGAGCTGGGCGACGGTGGGGACGATAGCGGCATCGAGCTGCAGGTCGCCGTCGATGGCGAGCTCGGGAGCCTTCTCCTTGCAGAACTTCACAGCCTCCTGGACCTTCTTGGCGACCTCGCCGCCGGCGGAGCCCA
>CALGZY010000083.1 GCA_937934355.1 uncultured Collinsella sp.
CCACGTCGTTGATCGAGGTGCACACGCTCTTGGGGTAGCCCTCGTAGTTGAGGTCTGCCGGCGTGCCGCCATGCTCGACGGTGTAGTCGTAGATCATCTGGTCGATCTGGTTGGTGGTCATGCCCGCGGCGATGTGCTCGCCTACGTAGTCGAGCACGCTCACGTTGATAGCCGCCGAGCGCTTGATGCCCTCGATATCGGCGGGCGTCTTGTAGAGCGTGCGGGGCAGAACCTCCCAGCCCTCTTCCCACAAGCGCTCGAGGCGCTCGTCAAAGGCGCTATGGCATTTCTTGTATTTCTTGCCGCTGCCGCACCAGCAAGCGTCGTTGCGGCCAGGCACGGGTCCTTTGTCATACATGGCTAACTTCCTTTCATCCGCAGCTAGTATAGCCCACCCACGCGTCCATAAAAGTTGCGGTGATATAGTTCCGATTTAAGCGGTTTAACAGCATAAATAGGAACTATATCACCGCAACTGATGGAGTGAGATGGCGGACACGAGCTGCTGAGTGGTTTTGCTAGTAGCTCACCTGGCAGGGAATGCCGAGGGCGCGCACGCGCGCGGCAATGGCGTCGAGGGCCTCGGGCGCTGCTTTGGCAAGGCCGGCGACTGGTGTCTCGCGCGCCACCGTGTAGATGGTCGCCTCCTGCGGGCGAATGCGCTCGAGCGCCGCGAGCCAAGGACCAACGTGCTCCTCGCCGGTGTTATCGAGAGACTTGCCCCGGTACTCACCGCTCAAAAACATCGTCTGGATAATGACATGACCGTTAAAGCTCGCGAACGTTTCGATCTGGTGCTCTACATCGTAGGGGCCAACGGGTTGATCGAGCAGCTGGATAAATGCCGGGTCGACCGTATCGAGCTTGAGGATGTTGTCGTCGACCATCATGAGCGCATCGTGCACCTGGGGACGGTCGGCGCGCGTGCCGTTGGAAAGCACGGCAATCTTGGAGTTTGGGGCAAGCTCGTCGCGCAGCGCGACGGCGCCGGCGATGGCCTGCGGAAACTCCGGTGCGGCGGTGGGCTCGCCGTTGCCTGCGAAGGTGATCACATCGGGGAGCTCGCCCTCGGCTGCCATCTCGCGCAGCTTTGCCTCGAGCGCGTCGAGTACCACGGCAGCTGTGTTGTGCGGCTCATGGCAGGGGCGCTCGGCGTTGAGGCCGTTTTCGCAGTAAATGCAGTCGAACGTGCAGATTTTGCCGCTGGCCGGCATCATGTTGACGCCGAGCGAGAGACCAAGGCGACGGCTGCGAACGGGCCCAAAGATGGGGCTGGCATTCAAAAACGTAGACATAGGCATATGCTCCTCAAGACAATTGTGCCTAAGCATAGCATCGGCTCCAAAGCAGGGTGCAGGCTCTTGCTTTACAAGTTTCGTTTTTTCACGTCGCTCATTATGCCGTGTCATGAAAAGCCTCGGGTCGGGTAAAGTTAATCTGTTAACAAGGCGTAAAGAAATGCGGGTCTATCCAGCCGTACTGACGCGCAACTGGATGGGCGTTGATGATGGGGGCACAACATGGATTTTACGGTCGAGAATGCGGGCACCACGATTGCCTGTCGCGAATATGCCGGCCCGGATGTGTCGCCTGATACTCCTGCCTTGGTGTGCGTGCACGGCGCTTGTGTCGACGGCACATTTTTCGACGGCATCGCATGTGAGCTCAGTCGCAACTACCGCGTAATTGCCTACGACCGCCGCGGCTGTGGCGGCAGCAGCGAAGCGGCAGACGGCAGCTATGATCTTGCCGCTCAGGCCGCCGACCTGCAGGCCGTGATCGAACACGTTGGCGCTCCGACAAATGTGCTTGCGCACAGCGCCGGTACGTTGGTGGCGCTGGAGCTTCTTCGCACCGAACCCCATCTCGTCGCCCGTGCGATTCTGCATGAGCCGGCTGTGTCGGCCGAAGGCGTCGGCATGGGCGCAGCTCCGATTTTGCTCGATATGATTGCGGCTGGAAAGGTTTCAAGGGCGCTTCGGCTTTTCTTGGGAGCTCTCGGCGACTTGGACCCCGAGGCTCCTGGGACGACCGAAGCGGAAGCCAAGCATGCCCTGCGCAATGGTCGTTGCTTTATGGCCAATGAATACGGAACAAATATGACATATGCTCCCGACTGGGAGCGCGCCCGCGAATCAAAGGCGGTGTCGGCTGTGTTTTTGGGCGAGCTTTCGGTCGGTACACCCCGCGAGGCTGGTACGCGAGCGGCTGCCGAATATCTCGATTGCCCCCTTGTGACGATCCCGGGCGCGCATAACGGTTTGCGCGATCGCCCCGTTACGGCGGCAAACGCCGTTCGCGATGTCTTGGAGCGTCAGCACGCTCGATGACCTGCGGGGAGGGGGACTGTTAGCGTTTCGTCATTGTTAACGAATGCGCCAATAACCACGCGCCCGCGGCTCCATTACCACCGTTTGCCAGGTCATAAAAATGTAACAGCATTCACGTGCTTACCTGCATCGGCAAGGTGTTACCCTTGTAGCATTTGGAACCCACCGCTACCATGCGAAACTATCGAAAGGGCCCCATATGCGCAAAAATCACGAGGTCAATCTAACCGACGAGGAGGCTGCCGCTGAGGTCGCCCGCGTCGCGAAGACCTACCCCGTGGTGCGTTTGCTGTCGGCCGATCAGATTAAGAGCGAGCCTAACTGCCTGCTCGCCGGCGATTGCTGCCCTTGTCTGCGTCAGTCGAGTCTTGAGGCCTTGGCAGATTCCGATGAGGTGTCGGAGCAACTGCTCAACGATGGTGTTGAGTACCGCGCCCGCCTACGCCCTCTGAAGGTCGAGGGCGAGCCTCACGTCCTGCTGATGGTGCGTCCGATCGATGAGCAAGAGGCTGCAGAAGAGGACCTCGTCTACACCGACGTGCTGACGAGTGTGCGCAATCGCCGATATTACGAGGAAAAGCTCCGCAACGCCCGCATGAATGCCGGCGTTGCGGTGATCGACCTTGACGATTTTAGGGTCTTCAACGATACGTGTGGCCGTCATGCCGGCGACCTTGCGCTCGGTGCCGTGGCGACGGCCATACGCAGCGGAATTCGTTCGACTGACGAGCTTGTACGCTATGGCTGCGACAAATTTGTGGTCGTCATGCCCAATATTCCCTCCGATGACTTCACCCGTCGCCTGCATCAGGTGTCCGATGCCGTTCATGCCACGATTGTTCCGGGCCATGAGTACGTGAGCTTGACGGCATGTGTTGGTGGCGTTCGCATTCATGGCGAGACGGTCGATGAGGGCGTTGGCCGCGCTGTCCAGTTATTGAGCCGCGCTAAGGCAAAAGCCGGTACGGTCGTGACCGATGCCGATTCCATCGAAGCCTTCCAAAGCGAAAAGCCTTTGGTGCTTATTGTCGATGACTCCGAGATGAACCGAGCCATTCTCAACGAGATGCTCAAGGACGAGTATTGCATCCTCGAGGCCGACAACGGTCGTACGGCGCTCGACATGGTCGACCGCTATGGCGATGAGTTGTCGCTCGTGCTGCTGGATATTGTCATGCCGGGCATAAGCGGCTTTGAGGTGTTGGCCGATCTGTCTCGCCGATCGGGTATCGACAATCTGCCTTTCATCATGATTTCGAGCGAAGATTCCGATGATATGGTTCTGCGCGCGTACGAGCTGGGCGCCTCGGACTATATCAACCGCCCGTTTGACTCCCGTGTCGTGCGCCGCCGTGTAAGCAACACCATCCGCCTATACGCCAAACAGCGCCGCCTGACGAGCCTGCTGTCCCAGCAGTACAACGAGCGCGTCAAGAACAGTCGCATGCTCATCGACATCATGGCCGGCGTCATGGAGCTTCGCAACGGCGAGAGCGGCAGGCACGTTACGAATATCGAAAAGCTGACCGAGCTGCTGCTTGACTGCCTGGTCCAGCGTAGCGACACGATCTCCCTCGACAATGAGGAGCGCTCCACGATTGCCCTGGCTTCGGCGCTGCACGATATTGGCAAGATGGCGATTGACGATGCGATCCTCAACAAGCCCGGGCGCCTTACGCCCGAGGAGTTCGAGATTATGAAGACGCATACCACGATGGGCGCCGACATGTTGCTTGAGCTGAGCCGCCATCACGTCGGCAATGCGCTTATGGAATATGCGTACCAGATTGCGCGTTGGCATCACGAGCGCTGGGACGGCAAGGGTTATCCCGATGGCCTTAAGGGCGACGAGATTCCCATTGCCGCGCAGGTGGTCTCGGTGGCCGACGTGTATGATGCGCTGACGAGCGTGCGCGTGTACAAGGACGCTATCCCGCACAAGGAGGCTATCCAGATGATCCTGGACGGTAAGTGCGGCACCTTTAACCCGCTGTTGCTCGACTGCCTGCTCGAGGTACAAGACCGTATCGCTGAGACGTTGGCGCGCCCCGCCGACGTTGTCGCGTTTCCTACGATTTAGTTTGACCAAAGGAGTTTTTAATCCATGATTTCCATGCGTGAGGCGTATGAGAAGATCGGCGCCAATTATGATGACGCGTGCGCTCGGCTGATGGGCGAGGAAATGCTTGCCCGCTTTGCCCTCAAGTTTTTGGATGACGAGAGCATGGACAAGCTGGAGGCCGCCATGGCGGCGGGAGATGCCGAAGGTGCGTTTATGGCAGCGCACACGCTCAAGGGCGTGAGCCAGAACCTGGGATTCGATAAGGCTCTGTTAGACCAGGATTGACATTCCGCCCCGTCATCTTCTTGCGATTGC
>CALGZY010000084.1 GCA_937934355.1 uncultured Collinsella sp.
TGCCGTCATCGTCAACGATATCGGCGAGATCAACGTCGACGCCAGCCTCATCGCCGACGGCGGCCTTTCCGAGACCGACGACCTCATCCCGCTCACCAACGGCTGCATCTGCTGCACGCTTTCGGATGACCTGGCCAACCAGCTGCAGGGCATCGCCGATTCGGGCAACTTCGATTACATCATCATCGAGGCATCGGGTATCTGCGAGCCTATCCCCATCGCCTACACCATCTCGAGCTTCTGCGACGAGGCCAAGGTGGGCGGCGAGCCCAAGCTCGCGCTCGACAACATCGTGGCCGTGGTCGACTGCGCCCGCATGTACGACGAGTTCAACGGCGGTCGCGACCTGCTGGCCGAGGATATCGACGAGGACGACATCGAAAGCCTGCTTATCCAGCAGATCGAGTTCTGCTCCACGCTGATCCTCAACAAGACCGATACCGTGAGCCCCGAGCAGATAGCCGAGCTCAAGGCCATCGTGCGCAGCTTGCAGAAAGACGCCGTGATCGTCGAGGCTCAAAACGGCGAGGTCCCCATGGAGGAGTTGCTCGACACCGACCGCTTCGACTTTATGCGCGCCTACAACTCCGCCGCCTGGATCGAGGCCATGGAGCATCCCGAGGAGCACGACGACCCCGAGGTGCTCGAGTACGACATCGAGACCTTTGTTTACTCGCGCCGCAAACCGTTTGACCTGCAGAAGTTCACCGATTTTGTTGAGCAGGAGTGGCCCGACGAGGTCATTCGCGTCAAGGGTCCGTTGTGGCAGACCGGCGATCCGGACATGTGCTACATGTTTGAGCAGGCCGGCCACCAGATGCGCCTGATGGAGAACGGCCTGTTTGTCGACTCGGCGCCCGAGGGCGAGAAGCAGAAGATCATCGATGAGAACCCCGAAATCATGCAGATTTGGGACGACGAGACGGGCGACCGCATGACGAGCCTGTGCATCATCGGCCGTCACATGGACAAGGATGCGCTCATCGCCTCCCTCGATGCCTGCCTGACCGACTGGCACCGCGCCTAGGTTTATCGAAGCGAGCGTTTGCCCGCCCACGTAACCGCTAACCACCACGAAGGCGCCCCTTCGTGGTGGTTTTTCGTTCTATGCCAAGGAGATTCATGTTCAACATTGTGCTGTATGCGCCCGAGATTCCGGCCAATACGGGCAATATCGGCCGCACCTGCGTGGTTACCGGCGCCCGCCTGCATCTGGTGGAGCCGCTGGGGTTTTCACTCGACGACAAGACGGTGCGTCGCGCCGGACTGGGCTACTGGCAAAACTTGGACGTGACGACTTATGCCGGCTGGGAGGATTTTCTTGCGCGTAACGACCTCTCCCCCGCCGACGAGCGCCTGCATCTGCTGACCAAAAAGGCACGCCGTACCTATGCGCAGAGTACCTACCGTGATGGCGACTACTTGGTCTTTGGCAGCGAGAGCTCGGGCATTCCCGAGCCACTGCTTGCCGCGGCGCCCGAGCGCTGCGAGCGCATCCCGATGCTGCGCGATTGTGACTCACTCGATAACGCCGAGGCATGGGAAGCCCACGAGGAATCGCTGGGACATACCGAGGACAGCCACGAGGCCATCCTTCGGCAGGATATCTGCGGCAACTTCGTCGACCCGGACGACTACCGCATCAGCGCACTCAACCTCTCCAACAGCGCCGCCATCGTCCTCTACGAGGCGCTACGACAAACGGGCTTTGCAGGGATGTGACAAAGGAGCTGTCCCTTTGTCACATTCAAGCGCCACGCCGATGACACACACGCCTAATTGATGCTCCAGATAAAGAGCCCTCACTTTTAATCAGAATTAACTAAAGTAAAATAAAGTTAAACGGCGGTGTGAAAGGAGAGCCTTGTGGAATATCTCGAGAACCCGTTTACCCCCAGTTTTGGTGAGGTTCCCGCCCATCTCGCTGGCAGACAACAGATTATTCGGGATTTGGACCGTGCCTTCTTGAGCCAGCGTAGGCGCCCAGAATTGACCTCGATCTTCTCAGGCGCGCGTGGAACCGGTAAAACCGCTCTCATGTCGTCGCTCGCGACGAGGGCGGAATCCCACGGCTGGATAGCCGTAAAGGCGACCGCGCTCCCGGGAATGCTTGAAGAAATCGAGTTCGGGGCGAAACGTGCCGCAGGTCAACTCATCGACCCGTCTCACAACTTCGAAGTCACCGGTCTCGGAATTGCACCGCTCGGCAGCATCGAGGTCAATCGCGTTCACGATGCCTCAACCTGGCGTTATCGCATGAGCGACATCATCGACCAACTCAACGAGGCAGGCACCGGTCTGCTCGTCACGGTTGACGAGGTGGACCCGACACTCGACGAGATGATCCAACTCGCAGCCACGTATCAGCACTTTGTGACCGATGGGAAACGCGTCGCTCTGCTCATGGCGGGACTTCCCAACAACGTATCGAAGTTGCTGAACCACAAGACGGTCTCGTTCCTTCGCCGCGCCCAACAATATCATCTGGGTCGCATTGCCGACTATGACGTACGCGAGGCCTTGATTCGCACGATCCAGGAAAACGATCGCCTGGCAGATGCTGAGGGAATCGATAGAGCCGTTCGCTCGATCTCTGGTTTTCCCTTCTTATTGCAACTCGTAGGCTACCGTGCCTGGGATCTCACAAGCGATTCGAAGGAAATCTCGTCACGCGACTTTGACCTGGGAATCAAAATCGCGCGCGACGAGATGGACGACCGAATCCTCGCGGCAACTTATCGGGAACTCACGGCAGAGGACAAGCGATTCCTCATCGCCATGCTCGATGACGAGGAAGAATCCACCACCGCTGACCTTGTCGAGCGCCTTAAGCATTCGCCGCAGCAGGTCTCCCGCTACCGACGCCGCATGATAGACGCCGGCATCATCGGGGAGCGAGGACGAGGGCTCGTCGCATTTGAATTGCCATTCTTCCGCGACTATCTCTCCACTCAGTGTGTGAAATAGGCATCAATGAGGCAAAGGGACTGTCCCTTTGCCTCATTGTCTATAGGTAGCGGCCAGTAACGCTCTTGGGACAGGCAGCGATATCCGCCGGCGTGCCGGCGCAGACGATTTGCCCGCCGGCGTCGCCACCGCCCGGGCCCATGTCGATCACATAATCGGCGTTACGGATAAGGTCGAGATCGTGTTCGATCACGATAACCGTGGCGCCCTTGGAAACAAGGCCGTCGAACACACTCAGCAACACCTGAACATCGAGCGGATGTAGTCCGATCGTGGGCTCGTCGAATACGAACACGGCATCGTCCTGCACGCGGCCCATCTCGCTCGCGAGCTTAAGGCGTTGTGCCTCGCCGCCCGAGAGCGCCGGCGTGGGCTCACCGAGCGTGAGATAGCCCAAGCCTAGGTCATGCAAGGTCTGCAAGCGCGCCTGGACTTTCTTGAGTCCCACCGTGGCGTCGAGGGCCTCGTCCACACTCATGTCCATGAGCTGCGGCAACGTAAGCAAGCTCCCGTCCTTGCCCTCGCGATGGATATGCGAGGCGGCCTCGGCGTAGCGCGAACCACGGCATGCCGGGCAGATGATCTCGACGTCGGGCAAAAACTGCACGTCGAGCGATATCGAGCCCGTGCCGTCACACGTAGGGCAGCGCAAGGCGCCGGTGTTGTAGCTAAAGGCGCCCGCCTTGTAGCCGGCTGCCTTGGCCTCGGGCGTACGGGCGAAGGCGCGACGCAGTTCGTCATGGATGTCGGCATAAGTCGCCACCGTCGAACGCACGTTGGCGCCGATGGGCGTGGCGTCAATCAGGTTGGCACGGGCGATACCCTCGGCGTCGACCCAACGCACATGTTTTGGCAGGCGCCCACTGGCTGCCCGCGCCTTAAGCGCCGGGACGAGCGTCTCGAGCACCAACGTCGTCTTGCCCGAACCCGAAACGCCCGTCACCGCGACAAGACGGCCGCGCGGAATATCGACTTCGAGCGGCTTGACGGTATGGATGGCATCGGTTGCCATGCGGATATGTCCCTGGTCGAACATTTCGTCGTCAGTCACCTGCGGACGCAAGCGCTTGAGCTCGGCGCGCAAAAACGGCGCGATACGGCTGCCCTGCGATTGCTCGACCTCGTCTACCGTACCAGCGGCGATTACACTGCCGCCGCCTGCTCCGGCAACGGGGCCCATCTCGACCAGATAGTCGGCTTCCGCCAGTACGCGCGTATCGTGGTCGACAACAACCACGGTGTTGCCGTCATCCACCAGATCGCGCATCACGCCCACCAAGCCGTCGACATTGGCGGGATGTAAGCCGATCGAAGGCTCGTCCAGCACATAGAGCACGCCCGTCGATCGGTTGCGCACCACGCGGGCGAGCTGAACGCGCTGGCGCTCACCCGTGGAGAGCGTGGCACCAGCGCGGTCGAATGAAAGGTAATCGAGACCCAGGTCGACCAGACGACGGGCCACGCTCAAAAACGAATCGCAGATATCCGTCGCCATGGGCCGCATCTCGGGCGGCAAGGATGCGGGCACCCCGCGCACCCACTCAACCGCATCGCCAAGCGTCATGGCCGCGGCCTGCGCCAGATTGATACCGCACACCTGGGGCTGGCGCGCAGCCTCGGAGAGACGCGTGCCGCCGCAATCGCGGCATGCTCCCTCGCGCAAAAAGCGCGCAACGCGTTTGAGGCCCTTGTCGTCCTTAACCTTGGCGAGCGCATTCTCGACGGTATAGACGGCGTTGTAATAGGTGAAGTCGAGCGGCGTGGCACCCTCGCCGTTTTTGGGAACGTAGAGAATGTGCTTCTTAACCGCCGGGCCGTGGAACACGATGTCGCGTTCTTCAGGCGTGAGCTGGTTAAACGGCACATCGGTGCGCACGCCCATCTCGCCAGCCACTTGCTTCATCAGATCCCACATGAGCGTACCCCAGGGAAGCACCGCGCCCTCGTTGATAGTCTTTGACTCATCGGGCACCAGGCTCGCTTCGTCCACCTCGCGCATAACACCGGTGCCGCCGCAGGTGGGACAGGCACCGCCGCTGTTAAAGGCAAGGTCCTCGGCGCTCGGCGCGTAGAACTCGCGACCGCATGCAGGGCACGTGAGCGACAGGCCCGCAGCCACGTTAAGGCTCGGCTCCACGCGCGCCCCGCAGTGCGGACACACGTGATGGGCGCAACGGCTAAAGAGCAGGCGCAGGCTGTTGTTGAGCTCGGTCATGGTACCAAAGGTCGAGCGCACGCCCGGCACGCTGGGGCGCTGATGCAATGCGAGCGCCGCCGGTACGTGCAATACCTCATCCACCTGGGCGTGTTCGGCCTGCGTCAGGCGACGTCGAGTATAGGTGCTGAGCGCCTCCAAGTAGCGGCGCGAACCCTCGGCAAAAAGAACCCCCAGTGCCAGCGAACTCTTGCCCGAACCCGATACGCCGGCAATACCCACCAGCTTTCCCAGCGGAATATCGATATCGATGTCTTTGAGGTTATGGACGCGCGCGCCGCGTACCTCGATAGCCTGCGGGCTCATCTTCTGTTCCGTCACCTTTATCACCCTACTCATGCCATAAAACTCGATCGCGAACGTACGCGCCCAGCATGGGCACGGTAAACCGGACGAGGCCGTATCCGGCAGCCTCGATGACGCGCTCGCGAATCAAGCTTGCGCGATATTTACTCGCCCAGCTTTGGGTACGATCACAACGCTCAATGATATCCGCCATGCGCGTCGGCTTGCCCTCGTCAGCCGCCATGGCTTCAATAAAGAGGCGCTGTGGGCTGCGCAATCCGTAATACAGGGGCGCGTCGACCGCTTCATAGAACTCGGAGATGGCATCCACGTGCCCAGCCTCAACATCGCGCTCTTCAATGACCTGCGAGTCACGCCGAATGGCAGACCGCCACATGTAATATCCCACCAGCTGAACCATATAGGGATGCCCCATGCTCTTGTGTGCCGCAAGATCAGCCGTCCCCGCGTCAACGTAAAGACCAGCGTTTTTGACCGTCTGGATATATGAATCGCGCACCTTGGGCAAAGAAATCGCCCCCAGCGTACGCTGCTGGGCACGCCGCAAAAACGTCACGCTCGGCTCTTCGAGCAGATCGTCAACCATACTGGGTAAGCCGGCAAACACCAGCGCGAGACCGCGCTGGTCGCTATCGGACAAGCCCGTGGCATCCTGGTCTCCGAGCACCTGCTGATAGAGAACGGCAAGGGCCGCCAGCTCCTCGATAGACGCCGATTGTGCCTCGTCAATCGCAAACAGCATGCCTTTGCCTGGATCGAGCTTCTTAAGGCGCTCGTTGACCAGCCCGCGCAGCGTTTCACCCTTTGCACGCGCCGCCTCGACCGACATGCGCCCGAATGATGGACCGAGTTCCATTGACGTCACAACGGGTTTATTCGAGCGAAGTGCATCGGCCAAGCGGTCGCATAAGCCAAGCGAAGCGGAATCGGAGACAACCGCCCATCCGCGCTCATTGGCTAGACGTTGCAGCTCCCGCAGGAGAACCGTCTTGCCGCAACCGCGGTTTCCCGTAATGAGCATGAGCCTGCCCGGCGCTCCGGCGCCGTTATCGAGCCCTTCCTCGAAATCTTCGATGACCGACTCGCGGCCGATGAGTATCGGAGGCCGCTTGCCAGCCGTGGGCTTAAAGGGATTTGGATTCATGTCGGCCTCCTCGGATTGGCAAACCTTGGCAATAGTTATACCAACTTGTACCGAGTTATACCAATAGCATGTGACAAAGGAACTGTCCCTTTGTCACATGTGGCCGAAAAACTCGGCGTCTGCTGCTCGCTAGGGGCGAAAGGTGGCGGGATCGACCTTTACGTGCGCCGTGGCGGGGACGTCGTGCCACTTGACGGTGTAGCCGGCGCCATGAGAGCAGAAGACCGAGTCGGGCGTATTGGGCAGATCGGCCTCGGGCTTATAGGCGGCCGCCTCAATTACGCGCTCAGCATCATGACAGGGCGCGTGGCCGGCAAACTCCAGGTACAGATGCCCGCGGCCACTCGTATAGGCAGCCACCTCCAGCGCGTAATCCTGCACTTCGGATGCCGGCACGCGGCCCATGAGCTTGGCGCGGTCTCCCGCCATCGTCGGCGGCTCGTACTCGGCACCCATACGCGTAGCATCCGAAAGCGCCCGGCCCACACACTCCCCCGGCACCTCGAGCTCAAAGTGGTACCACGGCTCCAACAGCACCGCCGCGCCCGCCTCACGCGCCTGCATGAGCCCCTGGCGAATCGCGCGGTACGTGGCCTGGCGAAAATCGCCGCCCTCGGTGTGTTTGGCATGCGCACGGCCGCCCGTGAGCGTAATGCGCACATCGGTGACGGGCGAGCCGGTCAGCACGCCCAGGTGATCGCGCTCCATGGCGTTGGTGAGCGCCAGACGCTGCCAGTTCAAGTCGAGCTCGTCAGTCGAGGTCACGGTGCCAAATTGCACGCCCGAGCCCGCCGGTAACGGCTCCAAACGCAGATGTACCTCGGCATAGTGGCGCAGCGGCTCAAAGTGGCCCACGCCCTCGACCGGCTGCGAAATAGTCTCCTTATAGAGAATGCCGCCGGGCTCAAACGCAATCGAAAGGCCAAAACGATCTGCCAACACCCGCTGCTCGACCTCGAGTTGCACGGCGCCCATCAGCTGCAGGTGAATCTGCTCCAGATGAGTATTCCAGCTTACGCCGAGCATAGGATCTTCGTCCGCTAACTCTGTCAGTGCTTTGAACACCGCGTGGACATCGTGTTCGCCTGGAAGCACCGTATAGGTGAGGGCCGGCGCAATGACGGGCGCATCGCCCGCGGGCTCTGCGCCCAGGACGTCCCCCGGGCGAACGTGCGCAAGACCCGTCACGGCACAAATACCGCCAGCGGCAACTTCCTGGGCAAGCTCATACTTTTCGCCGTTATAGATGCGTACCTGATCGATCTTTTGCTCCCAAGTGGAGGCGCCAGAGCATCCCTCGACAACTTGCTTTGCACGCAGCACACCGCCCGTCACCTTGACCCAGGCAAGACGCTCGCCACGGTCTCCACGACTCACGCGGTAGACTCGCGCGGCGAACTCCTGGGGCCATGTTCGCTCGCGCATCAAAGCGCATATGCCGTCGAGTAGCTCTGCCACACCCTGGTCCTTGAGCGCCGAGCCCGCAAAGCAGGGAAACAACTTTCGCTCTGCGACCAGCCGCGAAAGCGTGGCAGTCGAAAGCTCCCCTGCGTCGAGAAACTCCTCGAGCGCTTCCTCGTCTAACGCAGCAGCATCCTCCTGAACGGCCCCGCCCGCCAGCAGTTCGCCGGCATCCAGGCAGCCCTCGGAGAGACGTTGCCCAAGTTGTGCCAGCAAAACATCGCGGCCGGGATTCTCCAAATCGATTTTGTTGATATAGATGAACGTCGG
>CALGZY010000085.1 GCA_937934355.1 uncultured Collinsella sp.
GGGCGGCATCCTGGGCGGCGACGCCCTCGGTCACGCCGGCGGCCTTGGCATCGCGTGCGAGCACGGTGCGCGTATAGCTGATGGGAGCCCACAGGCTCTCGGGCCAGCACCAACAGGTGACGTCGGAGACGCCGTCGACCTGGGGCACCGGGACGCCCCAGTCGATGTTGCCGGTGATGCGGAAGGGTACGAGCGCCTTGCCGCTGCGGAAGCGCACGCCGCCGTTGGCGAGCACCGCGTGGGCATCGTCGCGCTCCTTCCAGCTGGGGAAGGTGACGGTAAAGCTGCTCTTGTTGCCCTCGGGCTCCAGCACGGTGTGCTCGGGAAGCTGATCCTCGACGGCATCGAAGGCCTCGCGGAACTTGTTCTGGATGTAGAGCTGAGCCGGCAGCAGCCACTCCTCCATGGTCTTGGAGACCACGGAGCGAACCTGCGGGTTCTGGGCGAGCTTGGCGGTATAGGTCTTCATAAAGTCGAGGTAGGCCGGAAGGTCGAAGTAGAGGTTGTCGACCGGGCGCAGCTCGGGCACCTCGCCGGTGAGCTGGCTCTTGGGCGCGATGAGCTCCTCGGGCTCAAACTGGTGGCCCAGATCGCACTCGTCGGCATAAGCCTTCTCGGACTTGCAGCCCTGGATGGGGCAGCGGCCGATCACCTGGCGGCCGTTGAGGAACGTGCCGGCCTTGGCGTCGTAGAACTGCAGCGTGGAGCGCTTGGAGATGGTGCCCTGTTCGTGCAGACGCTCGATAATCTCGGCGGTCACCTCGTTGTGAATCTGCGCAGCCGGCTCAAGGCCCGAGCCGCCGTAGATATCGCAGCTGATGTTGTAGTTGTTGAGGGTCGCGGCCTGGCGGGAGTGATTGGACTCGACATACTCGGCGATGGACTTGTCGTAGCCCTCGTTCTCCTTGAGCTTGCGGTAGCTCTCCATGATGGGCGAGCCATAGCAGTCGGTGCCCGAGGTGAAGATGACGTTCTCGCGGCCCAGACGGTCGCGCAGGAAGCGGGCGAAGAAGTCGGCCGGGACAAAGACGCCACCGACGTGGCCAAAGTGAAGGCCCTTGTTGCCGTAGGGCTCGCCGGCGGTAACGATGGCGCGGCGAGGCCAGCTGGGACGGTCGTTCATGGAGTATTTGGATGCCATGGGACTCCTTCGCATATGGTGAGAGCGCGGCCGGGCGCAAGGCCTGGCGACGCGGTGGTCAATTCGTGCATATCGTTCGACATTATCGCACATGCGGACGGGTACGTGGCAGGGGCGCTATCCTAAGATGCTATGAATGAGATTTCCAACATACATGCGTTTGAAGACGAGGAATTTCTGCACGCTTGCTTCGTGTGGGGGATGGTCGTAGTCGGCGTGTTTGCCGTGTGCCTGGCGCCGGTGTTTATGCTGCTGGGCGGGCCTGCAGACTTGGATGCGGCTGACGCGGGCGGCTGGATGGCTGTCGTGGGCTGGATAGTCGGCTTGGCTGCGGTTTCTGCGGCGTCATTTGCCGTGCACGAGCTGGTGCACGGTGTGTTTTTTAAGCTGCTGGCGCCTGCGGGCGCGCAGGTGACCTTTGGGGCGAATCGCGAGACGGCGATGATCTATGCCTGCGCCGAGGGCGTTGTGTATTCGCGCCGGCGGTACATGGCGGTTTGCCTGGCACCGACGGCTGTTGTGACGACAACGCTTGCCCTGGGGTTTGCGTTTTCGGGCTATCCGCTGCTGTGCTATCTGGCGGCCGGCTTGCATTTGTCAGGCTGTGTGGGCGACTGGTATTACGTGCGGACCATTTTGCGCGACCGCCGCATTGTCGCCTGCGAGGACACGTCCTTCGGCGTGCGCTTTTTCGGGTGAGGAGATGTCGATGAAGCCGTTGTTGTTGCACGCCTGCTGTGCGCCGTGCTCTCTTGAGCCGGTCCGCCTGCTGCGCGAGGAAGGGTTTGAGCCCACAATCTGCTGGACCAACCCCAATATTCAGCCGCACGATGAATGGCAGCGGCGTTTGGACGAGCTGCGCCGGTGGTGTGCCGATGGCGACATCGAGCTTATCGAGGCGGGGGAGGACCGTGAGCGCTGGGAGGCCGGCGTGGCACCGCTGGGTGCCGATCGGCCCCGTCGCTGTCGTGCGTGCTATGCCCTGCGCTTGGCCGAGGCGTGCCGCGTGGCCCAGGAGCGTGGGTTTGAGTTTGTGGGTACGACGCTCGCCGTCTCGCCGTATCAGTTGTTCGAAACCTGCAATGATGTGTTGGAGCGTCTGGCTGCCGCCCGCGGTCTCACTCCGGTGATTCGCGATTTTCGTCCGTATTACCCCGAGGCGACACGCCGTTCGCGCGAGCTGGGCATGTATCGGCAGAACTACTGTGGTTGCCGCTTCTCGGCTGTCGAGGCGGCCATGGACCGCGCCCGCATCCGCGACGAGCGCAAAGCGTCCAAAAAGTAGTTCATTTGGGACGTCAGCCTGCTAGGATGTAGAGCGGACTTTAGCTATATAAGGAGTATCCGACGTGTCTATGCGTACCGATGATTTTGACTACAACCTTCCTGAGGAACTGATCGCCCAGGCTCCAGCCGAGCCGCGCGACTCCTGCCGCCTGCTGGTGGTGGATCGCAAGGGCTCCCAGGCGGGAACGCCGCTGGAGCACGGCGGTACCGTTGAGCACCGCATCTTCCGCGACATCATCGACTATATCGAGCCGGGCGACGTGCTCGTCATCAATCAGACGCGCGTGATGCCGGCCCGTCTGATCGGTCGTAAAACGGGATCGGGCGGCGTGGTCGAGACCCTGTTGCTCAAGCGCCGCGAGGACGTGGATCCGCTGGGCCATGTTTGGGAGTGCTTGGTCAAGCCGGGCAAGCGCCTGAAGCCCGGTGCTCATATTGAGTATCGCGCCGGTGGCGCCCATGCGCCCGAGGGGGCTCCCGTGGTGCTGACGGCCGAGGTTGTCGACTTTGTCACCGATAGCCGCGGCGGCCGCCTGGTACGCTTTGAGCCGGCCGGTTGCAATGCCGCCGGCGAGCCGCGCACGCTCGACGAGGCCATCCATGCTGCCGGCCACGTGCCGCTGCCGCCCTACATTACCGATTACGAGGGCGATCCCGAGAAGTACCAGACCGTCTACGCCATGAAGGAGGAGCACTCGGCCGCTGCTCCCACGGCGGGTCTGCATTTTACTCCCGAGCTCATGGCTGCCATCGAGGCCAAGGGTGCCAAGTTTGCCGCCGTCGAGCTCGAGGTGGGTATCGATACCTTCCGTCTGGTGGAGGAGGACGACCCCGCGCAGCACGTGATGCACACCGAGCGCTACCACGTGTCGCAGGAGGTTGTCGACGCCGTGCATAAGGCGAAGGCCGAGGGCCATCGTGTGATCGCCGTCGGCACTACCGCAGTGCGCTCGCTCGAGAGCGCGTTTGACGCGGACGCGCCGGTGTCCGATCCGGCCGTGACGGCGCGCTATTTTGAAGGCCGCGAGGACGGGGCCGACACGCTCGGCCGCGGCGACATCGTGGTGCGCGAGAACGCGACAACGCAGCTCTACCTCATGCCCGGCTCGACCTATCACGTGGTCGACGCGCTGATCACGAACTTCCATGTGCCTCGCTCCACGCTCATGATGCTCGTAAGCGCGCTTGCTACCCGCGACCAGATCATGGATGCCTACGCCGCTGCCATCGAGGAGCGCTACCGCTTCTTCAGCTTTGGCGACGCGATGCTCATTTGTTAGTTACGCGGTTCTACGAACCGCGTAACTACTCGACACTGCGCGGGCCGCATTTGGACAATCTGACGTTCAACTTCAAGGGCGCGACCAGAAGGTCAGCGCCCTTTCGTTTCACGTCACCTTGTCTCAAATGCGGCCCGCTCGCTGACTCTGCCATTACATCGGTGTTGCCGTGGTTGTTGAGTAGTCATTGGGCACTTGGCACTTGGGGACGTTCCTTTTGTGCCGGCACCTGGGGACACTCCTTATGTCAAGAGATTGGTGCAAGAGGAATAGATTGCCTTGCGTCGATCTAAATAAGTTGCGGTGAGATAGTTCTTGAATTGGCCTTTTTAGGGCTAAACAGGAACTATCTCACCGCAACTGCGTTGAGCGCTTTTTGGCGGCTGGTTTACTTACTTGCGAACAACCAGATCAGGATGATCACCAGGATTGCGGCGACGATGCAGACGATGGCGCCGGTGAATTTGATGCGTGAGTCGCGGGTACGCTCGCGCACCGCGTCCTCGGTGGCCTCGAGCTGGGCAACTTCTCGCTCGGTCTCGGCGTGTTCGGCTTTGTCTCGGGCCAAGGATCCTGCAAGCGACTCAGTAATCTCTGGGTGGTCGTGTACTTCGGTCGCCTGTTCGATAATCGACTGCGCATGCGCGGCATCTGCTTGGGCGTTGGCTATGCTCTGCTCTTGGTCGCGGCGTGCCTTGTCCTCGGCGGCGATCTTCTCGCGCAGTTCGCGCTGGCGCGTCGCGGCGGTGGTTTTTGCGGTCTGCAGCTCGTCGCGCGCGGCATCGGCCTCTGCCGTCACGGCCTGATGGGCTCGCTTGGCGTCGGCAATGGGGGCTTGAGCCTGCTCGACGGCCTGCTCGGCTGCGGCAAGCGAGTGCTCAAGGTCGGCGGTGATGCGCGGGACATCTTCTTCGGCTTTACGCAGGGCATCTGCCGTGTCGGAGATCTGCATCGAGAGCTCGCTGGTGCGCACCGTATAGTTGGCGGGATTTGCCGAGGGATTGCGTTGCAGCTCGGCATACTCATGACGCAGCGTCTCGAGCTGGGCGCGCGTGGCGTCGACGGTTTGTTGTGCGGCCGCAATGCCGGCGTCTCGCTCGGCCTTCACCTTGTCGCGGATGCGCTTGGAATCCTCAAGACGGCGAACGAGGCGGTTGCCGGTCTCGCGCGAGCTTGCCTCGCGGGCCTCCACGGCATCGAGCGCGGCCTTCAGGCGGAGCTCAGTCGCGTCATCCTCTGTCTTCATTTGTTCGAACTGCCCCTTGAGCTCTGTCGCTTTGGCAGCGTGGGCATCACGGTCAATCTCGGCTGCCGCAGCGGTCTTTTGCGCTGTGGCGATCGCCTGGCGCTGGTCGGCGACGATCTGGTCGTAGCGGCCTGCGATATCCTGGCGCGTCTCGAGTTCCTCGGCCTGATCGGCAATGCGCTGCTCAAGTTCGGCCAGGTGGGCGCGGGCATCGGCAAGTGCCTTTTTCGCGGCGTTCATCTCGCGCATGGCCGAGGCGCCCTGGGCAATAAAGGTGCCCACGGCGTTCGCGGTGTTCGAGACAGCGGTCCCCAGATCGCGGTTCGCGGCAGGGGAGTGCGAGGCGGTCGGGCGAGCGGTGTCAGCAGCATCCGCATCGGCAGCCTGCGGCACGGAGATGTTGCCGGTACCGCCCTCGACCACAGAAAAGCCTGCTGCGTGCGGATCGACCGCATCGGCGCCAATCGTGGGGTGCTCGAGCTGCAGAAACGAGGGCATGGTGCTGCCCTGGTCGGCAACCGGAGTCTCGCCGGGCACAAAGGTCGAGGCCGCCTCGGCGGCCTCCTCTTCCTCGGCATCAATATCGGCATCGGCGACGGCGTCTTTCATCGCTTTGACAGCATCCATCATGGAGTCCATGACGGCATCGAGCTCTTCTTCCGAAGACACCTCGATGGGGCCCGCTGCTTGCGGGGCGTCGTCCTGTACAGGGGCGTCGTCCTTAGCGGGCGCATCGTCGTTTTGCTCATCGGCGTTTTCTGTTTCGGGGGTTTCCGCCGTAGCGCTTTCGTCCAAGATGGGGTCGTCGATGTCGATACCATCGCAGGTCACAGCGTCAGTATCTGCGGTGACGTCTGCGGGATCATCAATATGCTCTTGAGTCTGGGGGTCCAGCTCGTCTGTCATAGGCATGTGCTCCTCATCGTTGTTTGTCACCCTATGATAAAGTCTCGCGCCGACATCCCGCGCGCCGCAGCAAAGTTTCAAAACGTGTTCGATGGCTCGTCTCGTTAACAAAAACTCGGCCGCTCTATTCAATTATTACTTGACATTCCCTTCGCCGAAAGACGTTGCGCCGTTCGCCTGCCATGGGCTTTATTTTTCACTTGAAGAAGCTAAAGTTGCATTTCAGCTTTTGGCGCGTGAAGTTGGATGCGCGCAGTCGGCGGGCGTGCCCGTCGCGATTTGAAAGGACTTTGTATGGGACTTTTCACTGGTAAGACCGTGATCGTCACCGGCGGTGGCAAGGCCACGCTCAAGGACGGTTCCGCTGGCTCCATCGGCTACGGCATCGATATCGCATTTGCCAAGGAGGGCGCGAACCTCGTCATCACCGGCCGCAACGTCGCCAAGCTCGAGGCCGCCAAGGAGTCTCTCGAGGCCGAGTACGGTGTCAAGGTTCTGCCTGTTCAGGCCGATGTCTCGGCTGGTCAGGACAACGAGGCCGTCGTCCAGAACGTCATCGACAAGGCCATTGAGGAGTTCGGCCGCATCGACGCCGTCGTCAACAATGCTCAGGCCAGCGCCTCGGGCGTGACCATCGCCGATCACACCATGGACCAGTTTAACCTGGCCATTTACTCCGGTCTGTATGCTACCTATCTGTACATGCAGAAGGCCTATCCGCACCTGAAGGAGACCAAGGGCTCCGTGGTCAACTTTGCCTCGGGCGCCGGCCTGTTTGGCAACTATGGCCAGTGCAGCTATGCTGCCGCCAAGGAGGGCATCCGCGGCCTGACCCGCGTTGCCGCCAACGAGTGGGGCAAGGACGGCATCAACGTCAATATCGTTTGCCCGCTTGCTTGGACCGCTGCGCTCGAGAACTTCCAGGATGCCTATCCCGAGGCGTTCAAGGCCAACGTCCACATGCCGCCGGCGGGTCACTACGGCGACGTCGAGAAGGAAATCGGCCGCGTGGTCGTTCAGCTCTGTGGTCCCGACTTTAAGTACATGAACGGCGAGACCGTCACCCTCGAGGGTGGCATGGGCCAGCGGCCCTAGCAGTTACGCGGTTCTACGAACCGCGTAACCAGTTGACGCTGCAAACCCGCCAGAGCGGCAATCTGCCTTTCAACTTCGGCGGCATGACCAGAAGGTCAATGCCGCCTCG
>CALGZY010000086.1 GCA_937934355.1 uncultured Collinsella sp.
TTGACTATGCCGCCTCGACGCCCATGCGCGCCGAGGCGCTCCTTGCGCAGCGCGAATATGACGACAGCGAGCTTGCCGGCGTCAACCCCAACTCGCTGCATTCGCTCGGCCGCAAGGCCGCCGCGCGCCTGGAGGTGGCACGTCGCGAGATTGCCCGTAGCTTTGGCGCGCGCGTTCGCCCGTCCGAGATCATCCTTACCAACGGCGGCACCGAGGCCAACCAGCTGGCGCTCCTCGGTCTTGCCGAGGGCGCTCGTCAGCGCGACCGCAAGCGTAACCGCGTTATCGTATCCGCCATCGAGCACGATTCGATCCTGGACAACCTGCCGCTGCTGCGCGCCGCCGGCTTTACCGTCGACCTAGTGCAGCCCTGCCGTGCGGGCTACATCGAGCTTGCCGCGCTGAGCGACTTGCTCGGCGACGACGTCGCACTCGTGAGTATCATGGTCGCCAACAACGAGACCGGCGTGGTGCAGCCTATCCGCGAGCTTGCCGCGGCTGCGCACACCGCAGGCGCCCTGTTCCACACCGATGCCATCCAGGGCTATCTGCATATTCCGCTCGATGCCGCCGAGCTGGGTGTCGACGCCATGTCCGTCGCCGCCCACAAGATTGGCGGTCCCGTTGCCTCCGGCGCGCTCTACGTTAAGACTCGCACGCCGCTGCGCCCCCGCATCTTTGGCGGCGGACAGGAAGCCGGACGTCGCGCCGGTACGCAGGACCTGCGCACGCAGCTGGCCTTTGCTGCTGCCGCCCGTACGCTGGTGCCCCATGTGGCCCATGAGCGCGAGAAGCTGCAAGCCCTTTCTGACAAGCTCTACGCCACGCTTACGGCCCATCCGCGCATTCACGCCACCATGGGCGACTACGCGCAGGCAGATCGTCTGCCGGGTATGGTTTCGATCTACGTCGACGGCATAGACTCCGAGGAGCTCATCATCAAGCTCGACGCCGCCGGTTTTGAGGTGTCGGCCGGATCGGCTTGCTCGAGCGGCAGCATGGACCCGAGCCACGTGCTCAGCG
>CALGZY010000087.1 GCA_937934355.1 uncultured Collinsella sp.
TTGACTATGCCGCCTCGACGCCCATGCGCGCCGAGGCGCTCCTTGCGCAGCGCGAGTACGACGACAGCGAGCTTGCCGGCGTCAACCCCAACTCGCTACATTCGCTCGGACGCAAGGCCGCCGCACGCCTGGAAGTTGCCCGTCGCGAGATCGCGCGCAGCTTTGGCGCACGCGTTCGCCCGTCCGAGATCATCCTTACCAACGGCGGTACCGAGGCCAACCAGCTGGCACTCCTCGGTCTTGCCGAGGGCGCTCGTCAACGTGATCGCAAGCGCGATCGCGTCATCGTTTCGGCCATCGAGCACGATTCGATTCTGGACAACCTACCGCTGCTGCGCGCCGCCGGCTTTACCGTCGACCTGGTGCAGCCCTGCCGCGCGGGCTACATTGAGCCTGCCACGCTTGTCGAGCTGCTCGGCGACGACGCGGCGCTCGTGAGCATTATGGTCGCCAACAACGAGACCGGCGTGGTGCAGCCCATCCGCGAGCTGGCTGCCGTCGCACATGCCTCCGGCGCCTTGTTTCATACCGATGCCATCCAGGGCTACTTGCATATTCCGCTCGATGTCACCGAGCTGGGCGTCGATGCCATGACCGTTGCCGCGCACAAGATCGGCGGCCCTGTGGCATCCGGCGCGCTCTACCTTAAGAGCCGCACGCCGCTGCGTCCGCGCATCTTTGGCGGTGGACAGGAAGCCGGCCGTCGTGCCGGTACGCAGGACCTGCGCACGCAGCTGGCTTTTGCCGCTGCCGCCTCGTCTCTGGCGCCCCATGTGGCCCAGGAGCGCGCGACGCTGCAGGCCCTGTCCGATAAACTCTACACCACGCTTACGGCCCATCCTCGCATTCACGCCACGATGGGCGACTACGCGCAGACAGATCGTCTGCCGGGTATGGTTTCGATTTACGTCGACGGCATGGACTCCGAGGAGCTCATCATCAAGCTCGACGCTGCCGGCTTTGAGGTTTCGGCCGGATCGGCTTGCTCGAGCGGCAGCATGGACCCGAGCCACGTGCTCAGCG
>CALGZY010000088.1 GCA_937934355.1 uncultured Collinsella sp.
GTCCCATAATTAGGCCGAGAAATGGGATGAACTTTCCCAATGAGAGCCAACCGGAAACCACGTCCCAGAATCAGCCCCCAAAGTGGGACGCACTTTCCCAACGAGCCTCAACCGGAAAATACATCCCGGAATCCAGCTGAATAGTGGGACACACTTTCCCAATCGGGTCCCAAGCAGAAACTGCATCCCATTCCAGACAAGAATTCCGGGACACACTTTCCGCAAACAAAGAAGGCCACATAACGTGGCCTTCAACTTATATATGTTCAGCGGATACCCCCTATGACAAGCCGTGTCCCAACAACAAGGCGTCTGTCCGGGCGGAGGTATGTAAGGTTCATCGCGAGTTCCGCACGCAAAGGGGGCCACTTAATGTGGCCCCCGTCTTGCGCAGGACTGTCCGAGCAGGGAACCTTATATGTCTCCGCCCGGACAGACGTTTCAGTTATGAACTCGCAGCTGGTCGCTACTTGATCTTGGTCGTACCCGGTGCCAGGTTGGGGTCGGTCTCGTTGGCCTCGGTCTGGAAGTGCTCGGTGTACACGTTCTTGCCGTCGCGGAACATCTCGTAGTACTGCATCTTGGCGTAATCTTCGCGCGCCTTGGTGGCGGCTGCGGCATCGGCGTCGTCACCGGTGACGTTGGAGGAAAGCGCCCAGCGCAGGCTGGCGTCCTCGTAGCCCACCGAGTTGATAGCGGGCAGCGACTCGCGCAGCGTCATGTGCGCCTTCTGGTAGTCGGAAAGCGGGGCGCCGATCAGCTGCATAAGCTGGGTGGACAGGTAGTTGGTGGACAGGTCGTCGACCTCGCTCGTCTGGTCGCAACCGGCAACGTCGTAGTTAGCCCAAATGATGTAGTCGGTCTGCCACAGGCGCTCCTGATGCGTGGCATCGTCTTCGCCGGTAAACCACTTATCGTTGAACTTGGACGGGAAGAACGGCTGGTGGTCGCCCCAGAACACCACGACTACCTTACGGTCGAGCTTGCTCAGGGCGTTGAGGAAGTAGCGAAGCGCCTGGTCGGACTGCTCGATGCACGAGACATACTCGTCGACATCGGAGAGCGTGCCGTCCTCGACGGTCTTGGCGTCCAGATCGGTCGTGTCGATATTCAGGTGCATCTGCTTATCGACCGGCAGCAGGCCCGTATCGTAGCCCGAGTGGTTCTGCATGGTCACGTCGAAGATAAACTGCGGATCGGCGTTCTGGTCGAGCAGCTCAAGAATCTTGTCGTAGGTAGCCTGGTCGGTCACCATGCCGCGCAGGGTGTCGGCTCCCTGGAAATCGTTGATGGACAGGAACTGGTCAAAGCCAAAGTCCTTGTAGACGTTCTCGCGGTTCCAGTTGGTCGCGTGGTTGGGGTGCATGGCCGTGGTGGAATAGCCGAGCGATTTGAACTGCTCTGCCAAGTTCCCGGTCGTTTCCATGTTGTAGATGGTGTAGGGGTACACGCCCGATCCCAGGTTGGCCATGGAGTTGCCGGTCATAAACTCAAACTCGGTATTGGCGGTACCGCCGCCGTAGGCAC
This sequence comes from uncultured Collinsella sp., assembly GCA_937934355.1. Next base: position 1,528 of record CALGZY010000088.1, read on the forward strand.
TCACGTAGAGCTTGCCGCGGCTGAGGCAGTTGGACAGGCTCTTAAAGTACTGCGGGCCCTCGTAGCCGGCGCGCATGTTCTGGTAGATCGACAGATCCGAGAAGGTCTCGTTCATGATGGCGATGACCGTGGGCTTCTCGCTGTCGAACTGCTCCTTTGCGGCGGTGCGCTCGTCACTCTTGGCGGCGTCGGACTTGTCGTAGGCCTTGGCGTACTTTTTGAGCGTGGCCTTGGCATCGTCGACGGAGTAGTCGGCGGGTTTGGGCGGCTTGATGGACTGCGCTGCGCTAATGAAAGCGGGCAGGTAGCCCTCGCGCCAGTAGCTCTCGAGCGGGCGCCAGGTGTAGACGGTGATGCCGAGGGTGTTGTAGTAGTCGATAAGCGTGACGTGCGCGGTCACGCCGCCCAGGCACAGCACGGCGACGAGCAGGTTGGTGAGTAGGATGCGCTTGGCGTTGGCGGCACCCTTCTGGCGATGCGGTGCCACCAGGCCGGCGTACTCGCACAGCAGCATGGCGATGGCGGTAAAGCCCATGGACAGCACGCAGAACAGTGAGATCGAGAAGGTGTAGCCGGTGCCGGCGACCGCGGCGGCGGTGGAGATGGCCGAAAGGTCGCCCGGCTGGATGGGCATGGATTTAAACGTGATGACGAAGAACTCGGCAATGCCCAGGACAAAGAGGGCAAAGGCCAGGACCGCGGGAGCTGCGCCGTGGCGCTGGAACAGGAAGAACAGGCCGACCATGAGCGTGGTGATGATGGCCCACTCGAGCAGGATGCACAGGGGGTAGACCCAGGTAAAGTCGTGGTTGGACGAGACCTCCATGCCCAGCAGCGCAAAGACGCCGGCGAGCAGCAGGCACAAGACGGCGGCGACGAGCGGTTTGCCCACAAAGGCGTCGCGCAGGCGGGCGAGCTTGCCGGTGGGGGCGGGGGCGTCGGGCCCGGCGAACGCAAAGACGCGCGGGGCGATGCGGTCGCGGGCGATGCTGGCCCAAGCGCAGCCGGTGAGGATGGCGTTGGTCAGGATGAGCATCACAAAGGCGAGCGGCTCGTTTTGCGCGACGAGGCCAATAGCGCCCCAAATGGTCAAAAAGAGCTGGAACAGGCCGAAGGCGACGCTCCACCCAAGAGCGCTTTTGGCAACGGTGCCCGACTGAGCGCGAATGGCCTTGGCCTCGCGCAAAACAAGGTAGACGGTCGCCGCAAGACCGACGAGCGAGATGGCGGCAGCGAACATGCTGAGACTCCTCACAAACTTAAAACCTACGAAAGCGGGGGTTTACCCGATTGTTACCTAAATATGCACTGCATTTGCGGGCTGCGCACAACAACCAGCCATATTAACGCGCATGTGCGGCGGTGTGGCGCAATGTAGTGGCGACCTGCGCGATAATGGACGGGAATTACACGGAAACGTAAAGGCTTCTTAAAGAAATGGCGAGGGCAGGGCGATGAACGAGCAGGTTTGCAAGGCGGACATGGGCGGCGGCGGAGCTGCGGGCGTGGATACGTGCGGCTATCCGGTCGAGACTACGGGCAACACGGTGCTGGACATCTTGGAGCGCCGTTCGTCCACGCGCGCTTTTGCGCGCGATGACAATGACCGTCCCGTGGCGGTGACCGACGAGCAGCGTGCAGCGATTCTGCATGCGGCGAGTCGCGCGCCGTCGGCGGGCGCCATGATGATGTATTCCATCATCAGTATTCGCGAGCAGGCTACGCTCGATCGCTTGGCCGACCTGTGCGACCACCAGCCCATGATCGCCAAGGCACCCTGGGCACTAATATTTGTGGTCGATTATGCCAAGTGGATCGATCTGTTTGAGCATGTGGGCTGCTTTGAGCCCGAGTTTGTCGAGCGCACGGGCAAGGCGCCCCGCCGTGCGCCGGGTTTGGGCGACTTTGCCATCGCGGCCCAAGACGCCGTGATCGCTGCGCAAAACGCCGTGGTTGCCGCCGAGGCCCTGGGGCTGGGGAGCTGCTACATCGGCGATATCGTCGAGAATGCCGAGGAAGTCGCCGAGCTGCTCGATCTGCCGCCCTATACCATGCCGCTATCGATGCTCATCATCGGCACGCCCCGTAAGGAGCGTCCGGCGATCGCACACCCCGTGGTGAACCTGGTGCACGAGGAGCGCTACTGCCGTGCGGATGCCGCGACCATGGACGCGCAGGTGGACGAGATGGACGCGATGTTCCGTCCGCACGCCCGCGAGGTGGGGGAGCGCGTCGCGGATATCTATACCCGCAAGCACACCAGTCCCTTTATGGCCGAGATGAGCCGCTCCATGGAGTGGTGGTTCAAAAATTGGCTCGGAAAATGACGGATGTGACAAAGGGACCGTCCCTTTGTCACATTCCATATCGCCGCGGTGGCCTAAAGGCCGTATAAATGTTTATCTAGCTGGGAAAACAGTGCCATTCAAACATGGGCCGATTATCTATAATCCCTTCGAACATTAAAGTTGGGAGGAAACCGGCTTATGGAACAAAAGGCCAAGGAGGCAGCCTCGCACGCTGCGATTCCTGTGAGCATCTCGGCGATGCTCGTCACGCTGGGCGTGGTGTATGGCGATATCGGCACCAGCCCCATGTATGTAACCAAGGCACTCGTTGCCGGCAACGGCGGCATCGGAAGCGTCACGGAGGAGTTCGTGCTCGGCGCGCTCTCCCTTGTCGTGTGGACGGTCACGCTGCTGACGACCGTCAAGTACGTGCTGATCTCGCTGCGCGCCGACAACCACGGCGAGGGCGGTATCTTTGCTCTGTACAGCCTGGTCAAGCGTTGCGGCAAGTGGCTCATCATCCCCGCCATGCTGGGCGGCGCCGCATTGCTCGCTGACGGCATCCTGACGCCCGCCGTTACCGTTACCACGGCCATCGAGGGCCTGCGCACCATCCCGGCGGTCCATGCCGTGTTGGGTGACGATCAGGGCCGCGTCGTGGCCATCACGCTTGCCATCATCATCGCGCTCTTCTTGGTACAACGTATCGGTACGGCCAAGATCGGTCACGCTTTTGGCCCCATCATGACGCTGTGGTTCCTGTTCTTGGGCGGCACGGGTCTGTTCTTTGTCTTCCAGTACCCCGCGGTGCTGCTGTGCCTCAACCCGCTGCGTGGCATCGGCTTTTTGTTGAGCCCCAACAACCACGCGGGCATCATGATTCTGGGCAGCTGCTTCCTCGCCACCACCGGTGCCGAGGCGCTCTACTCCGACATGGGCCACGTCGGCCGCGGCAACATCTACGCTACCTGGCCGTTCGTTAAGTGCTGCCTGCTGCTTTCCTATATGGGCCAGGGCGCTTGGCTTATCAACAACGCCGCCAACCCCGAGCTCATGGGTATCGCCGACCTCAACCCCTTCTACCAGATGCTCACCCCGGGCCTGCGTCCCTTTGCCGTCGGCCTTTCCACCGTCGCGGCCATCATTGCCTCGCAGGCGCTCATCACCGGCGCATTCTCGCTGGTGTCCGAGGCCAGCCGTCTGGACCTCATGCCGCACATGCAGGTCTTCTACCCTGCCGAGACCAAGGGCCAGCTCTACATCCCCATGGTCAACAACGTCATGCTTGTCGGCTGCGTCATCGTGGTGCTGCTGTTCCAGAACTCGGCGCATATGGAAGCCGCCTACGGCCTTGCCATTACGCTGACTATGATGTGCACCACGATGCTGCTCTTCTTCTACCTGCACGAGGAGCGCAAACTCAAGGTTGCTCCGTGGATCTTCGCGGCCTTCTTCCTTTTGCTCGAAGGCTTCTTCTTCGTGAGTTCGCTCACCAAGTTCTTCCACGGCGGCTACTTCACCATCCTTATGGCCATGCTCATCATGGGCATTATGGTGTGCTGGTACAACGGCACGGCGGTCGAGCAGCGCCAGTTTACGCTGCTGCCGCTGCGCAGCTACCTGCCGCAGCTCAAGCGCCTGCGCGACGACGACCGTTACGAGCGCATGAGCGACAACGTCGTGTACCTGACCAAGGACACCCATACCGACTACATCGACCGCGATATCGTCTATTCGATCTTGGACAAGCATCCCAAGCGCGCCCGCGCCTGGTGGTTTGTGAATGTCGAGACCATGGACGAACCGCACACCTTTGCCTATTCGGTCGAGACGTTCGGCACCGACTACGTGTTCCGCGTGCATCTGTACCTGGGCTACAAGATCAACCAGCGCGTCAATGCCTACCTGCGTCAGGTTGTTCAGGACCTGGCTGCCACCGGCGAGTTGCCGCCGCAGACGCATGACTACTCGGTCTACAAGGATCCGGGTAACATCGGCACGTTCAAGTTCGTCCTGATCCGTAAGCTTCTGGCGCCCGAAAGCGATGTGGAGCCCAGCGAGCGTACGGCCATCACGCTCAAGTACATCATCCGTCGCGCCGCCGGCACGCCTGCGCGTTGGTACGGCCTGGAGAACTCCAACGTGAGCTTTGAGTACGTGCCGCTGTTCACCAAGTTCAAAGCCGTGAACAAGATGCAGCGCCTGGCCCCCAACGAGCGGCCGTAGACGTCGGCGGCTACACGGAGTTGGTTTTTGATGGACAAGATTGAGGCCGGGGAGGTAAACATGGATACAAAGATGCTTGATGGCCGCGAGGTGGTTGCCGAGCTGGTACGTGAGGCGCGTGTCGACGCCGCCGAAGATCGGTTCTTTACGAATCGTGCCAACATGGACATGGCCGACCGCGTGATCTCGATCGTGGCGCTGGTATTTGGAGCGGTGTGCGTGTGTGCCCTGCTCGCGCACGTGCTGTTTGTCTAGCGACCGCAGGCTGCAAAGGCTTTACACTTGGAACCACCACAAGGGAAACCACCACAAAGGTGCCTGTCCCCTGTGGTGGTTTTTGTTTTTGAGAGAGGGGCGGGGCGCTGATGGACGTCCGTACGGACGGTGATATTGCCGATAGCTTTTGGTGGCGGCGCACAACGCTGACGCGCCGCACTCCTCTGTATGACGCCTGCGTATCAGTGGGGCTGCTGGTCGCGGCGACGATTGTGGGCGCGCTGCTCGACCATCCGGGTCTCGCGCCGAGCATCATGATCGTCTATGTGTTCGCCGTTCAGCTGTGCGCATTCTTTACCTGGAGTCGCCTGTATTGCTTGCTGAGCTCGGCTGCCGCCGTGGCGCTCTACAACTTCTTGTTTGTCGACCCGCGCTACTCGCTGTCGCTTATCGACCGCGGCTATCCCGGCATGTTCTTCATCATGTTTGTGGTCTCGCTCGTGTCGAGCTCGATTGCCTTGGCCCTGCGCCGTGCCCTGGCGCAGGCCGCTGCCAGCGACCGCCGCACGCATATGGTGCTCGAGACCAACCGCATGCTGCAGCGGTGCGCCGATCAGCAGCAGATTGTCCATGCCATGGCAACGCAGCTGGCGCGTCTTTCGGGCTGTCCGGTCGTGTGGTACAGCGCCGACGCCGAGGGCGATGACCTGCTGCCGCGTGCGACATACACGGCCGTGGGCGATGCCGCGCCGGTGCACGAACTGGCGCCGCAGATGCCGCCGCGGCTCTCGGCGTCCGCTTATGTGGGAACGCCGCTCGATGCCACTTATGGCGGCTCGGCGTTTTATGGCATCTACCTGACGGTTCGCACGGGCGACGGCTTCGTGCGCTCGAGCGACCCCGCCTCGGTGGTGGGCGTGCTGGCTATCGTTGCCGAACCCGACGTGCTAACGCACGAGGAACGGACACTTGCCGATGCCATCGTGAGCGAAGGCGAGCTGGCGCTCGATCGCGCCCGCGCCATGGAGGCCCGCGAGGAGGCGGCGGTGCTCGCCAAAAACGAGCAGCTGCGCGCCAACCTGCTGCGCTCCATCTCGCACGACCTGCGCACACCGCTTACCAGTATTTCGGGTAATGCCGACGTGCTGCTCGACCAGGGCTCGACCGGCACCGCCGTGCTCGATGCCCAGACGCGCCGCGGCCTGCTTCTATCCATTCGCTCGGATGCGCTGTGGCTCAACGCCACCGTCGAGAATCTGCTCGCCATCACCAAGCTCGAGGGTGGCGGTATGCGCCTGTCGACCACGCTCGAGCTCATGGACGATATCGTCGAGGAGGCGCTGCGCCACGTGAACCCGGCCGTGCGCGAGCACGACCTTAAGGTGGTGGCGTGCGACGAGCCGGCGCTCGTCAACGTCGACGCGCGCCTGATGGTGCAGCTGGTGGTCAATCTGGTGAACAACGCCATCACCTATACGCCCGCAGGCTCGCATATCATGATTTCGATTAGCGTCGACGATGGACGCGTGGCGTGCTCGGTGGCCGATGATGGTCCGGGCATCGCACCCGAGGACCGCGAGCGGATCTTTGAGTCGTTCTACACCGCCAACCACGGTCTGGCTGACAGTCACCGCAGCGTGGGCCTGGGTCTTTCGCTCTGCCGCTCCATTGCGCTGGCGCATGGCGGTAGCATAGAGGTTGCCGCGGCGGACCCGCACGGCTCGGTCTTTACGATTGAGCTTCCTGCCGCCGACGTTTCGTTTGATAAGGAGTAGCGCCGTGCCGAACTCTGCCGTAAAACCGCTCATCTTGGTCGTTGAGGACGACCCTGCCGTTCGCAATCTTATTGTTGCTGCGCTCGAGGCGCACGGCTTGCGCCATATGGCCGTGGAGACCGCCCATGCCGCCATCGCCGCCGCCTCGTCGCAGACGCCGAGCATTGTGCTGCTCGATCTGGGCCTGCCCGATATGGACGGCGTCAACGTGGTGGAGTCGGTGCGCGCATGGTCGGGCATGCCGATTATCGTGGTCTCGGCGCGCAGCGAGGATGCGGACAAAATCCGCGCGCTCGATGCCGGTGCCGACGACTATCTGACCAAGCCGTTTTCGGTCGAGGAGCTGCTCGCGCGTATTCGCACGACGCTCAGGCGCCTTTCGTATGCGCAAACGGGCGGTGTTGCCTCCGAGGGCTCGTTCGATACCGGTGAGCTGCATATCGATTTTGATGCCGGCATCGCCACGATGGATGGCGAGGAACTGCATCTGACGCCGATCGAGTATAAGCTCCTGTGCCTGCTGGCACACAACGCCGACAAGGTGCTGACGCACCAGTTTATCCTGCATGAGATCTGGGGCACGGCAACTAAGAGCGACCTGGCGAGCCTGCGCGTCTTTATGGGCACGCTGCGTAAGAAGATTGAGTCCGACCCCGCGCATCCGCGCTATATCCAGACGCACGTGGGTATCGGCTATCGCCTGGTCACCCAAGGGTAGGACGGCGTCCGCCATCCCACTATGAGTTGCGGTGAAATACGGTCTAAATTTGCCTAATTCCAGGCAAAACAGTCCGTATTCCACCGCAACTTTGTCTATTTGCCCTTGGGCTTGCTGGCGTAGAACTTCTTCATTTTGGGCTTGCCGGCAGAGGAGGGTTTGCCGGCAAAGTTGGACTTGCCGTTGCCGGTCTGCGCGTGCGCAGGTACAGCCGCGCGGGGCTTGCGGGCCTCGGGGTTGCGCAGCTCCTCGACACGCTCGGCAATCTCCTCGGCGCTAAAGCCGACCTCGGCCATGGCGTCCTCGATGGGCAGTCGGCGCACGATATAGCTGTGGTGCACCTTCTGGTTGCGCGCGAAGTCCTCGGGGATGGTCTGTGCCGTAATGTCCTCCAGCACGACGCCCGCGCGCGCGAGCTTGCGCGTCTCGGGGCGGAAGCCGCGCAGGTTGCAGCTAAAGATGGCATGTCCGCCCTGTGCAAGCAGGCGAGATACGCCGGCCAAAAGCTCAACATGGTCGCGCTGGACATCCCAGGTGCGGCGGCCCATCTTGGACGAGTTCGAGAACGTGGGCGGGTCGACAAAGATCAAGTCCCAGCGGTTGCGCGTCTGGCGCTGGTCGCGAATCCAGGCGAGCACGTCGTCGCGCACAAAATGATGCTGCGGACCAACAAAGCCGTTCTGGCGCATATTGCGCTCGGCCCAGTCCAGGTAGGTGTTGGAAAGGTCGACTGTCACGGTTTCCTCGACGCCGCCGTCGGCCGCATAGCAGGTGGCGGTGCCGGTATAGGCGAACAGATTGAGGAAGCGGCGTGCCTGTTTGGCGTGTTCGCGCACCAGGTTGCGGGTGACGCGGTGATCCAGGAAGATGCCCACATCCAGGTAGTCGTCAAAGTTGACGGCAAAGGTGAGCCCGCCTTCTTCGATGAGCGGCAGACGCCGGCGCGCGATGTTGGCGCGCTCGCCCGATCCGCCCTTGCCGGCGCCCTGCTTGCCGTACTGCGAGCCGCCGCGCGAACGCATGCGGGCCTTGGCGTGCACATGCTCGGCCGGAACATCAAGGATGCGCGGCGCGATGGCCAAGATGTCGAGCATGCGGGCCTGGGCCAGCGCGGGATCGATGGTCTTGGGCGCGGCGTATTCGGCGATGACGAGCCAGCGGCCCGGCGTCTGCGGGCAGCCCTCGTACAGGTCGATGGCGGCGGAGTAGTCGGGCAGGTCGGCATCGTAGACGCGGTAGCAGCTCACGCCCTCGCGCTTGGCCCACTTGCGGCGCAGACGGGCATTCTTGCGCAGGCGGTTGGCGAACTGCTCGGACTCGGGGATGAGCACGGGCAACGGCTTGCCGTCGCCCAGGTCGAGCGTGGCGGCAGGTTCGGGCATGGGGGTGTTGGCGGCTTCGCCTTCGACGTCCGTGGACTGTTCCTCGGCGTTTGCGCTGGTCGCAGCCTCGAATGCCGCGGCGGCGTGGTCGAGCGAGGGCCAAACCTCAATAGCCGCCTCCTCGTTATTGGGCATAACGGCGATGGAGCGCGCGGGCTCGGCATGGAGCGCGCGGGCCATAAGGCCATCGCGGGTGAGTGCGGCGACCGGCGCCGCGGAAAGCTCGGGCGCGCGACGCAGCTCGCCGACCAGCGTCATGGCGTCGTGCATGAGTGAAAGCGGTGTCTCGGTGGTGTCTGCGACTACGGCGGCTCCGGCGACGGCGCCAGCATGGTCCAGCACGGTGGCGGACTTGGCGGCGCAAAAGTCGACAAAACGCTTGTAACCAGCGCTCTTGACCATGCGCTCGGCGGTCTTGCGAGCGGCGGGGTCGATGTCTGCGGCCACGATGCGCGCCTGCCGCTCGCGCGCTGCCGCCTCGCGCTCGCGCGCCTCGGCAAGCAGCTGCTCCCACAGAGCGGCGTCGTGCAGCTGCCAGCCCTCAAAGCCCCAGCGCTCGCGTGCGGCGCCCGGGGCGCGGTCGGTCAGAATGTTCGCGGCCTCCAGCAGCAGGCCGCCGCCGGCGCACGAGGCATCGATCAGCGTGGGGAGGGCTTCGTTCTCGTAATCGTCGGCCGTCAGCTCGCGCTCGCATAGTGCGGTCCAGCCGACCTGCGCCAGCACCAGGGCGGCGTAGTCGGGGCGCAGCACGTGCGTGCCCTCGCCGGCGCGGGTCGCTGCGGGCGGCAGGCGTTTGAACAGCGGGTCGCCCGAAAGGTCCAGGCTAATGCTCGCGCGACGCTGACGCAGCGAAAGCAGTAGGTGAACATCGGGGTCGGCGGCGTCGACATCGGCGCGACGGCCCGTGGCCTCGGCCAGACGGTCGCACAGCGCGTCCTTGGCGCGCAGGGCCGAGAAGCGCGTGTTGCGCAGCTGTTCGGTCACGCCGCGGGCGGTAATGGCGATGGTGGCGCCGGGGCGGACGATGTTCTCCCAGGCGATGTCGTAAACGCTATCGTACAGCTTGTCGGCATCTTGCGCCTCAAAGCGTCCGAGCACCGCAAACACGCGGCTGGCCAGGCGCGACCACAGGCATGCGCGATAGCCCTGCTCAAGCTCGCCCTCAAACGTGGCGCGGCCCTTCAGGCGGCGGACATGCGAAAGCCCGAGGCGTTTAAGCTCATCGGCGAGTGCGGACTCAAAGCCTTCGGGGCAGCTTGCGTAAAATTCCATGGGTGACCTCTCTGGTTGCGTCGCTCCATTATATGATGGATGCTTCGTTTGCCCTTATCCTCGAAAGGAACCCATATGATTGATGCGTACCCCGAATCCGCTGTGCTCTTTTTTGACGTGGACGGCACGCTGACGTCGTTCGATCCCGACGATATGACCGATAAGGACTTTTCGGCGGTTCGCCCCTCGCAGATGGTCGTCGAGGCGTTTCATCGTCTGCGCGACGCGGGGCACAAGGCGTTTATCTGCACGGGTCGCCCCCTGTGGCTCATCGCGGACAGCTTGCGTGCGCTCGACCCCGCGGGTGTCGTTGCCATGGCGGGCGCCACGCTCGAGGTCGAGGGCCGCGTGGTGCATGAGGACTGCTTTGGCGAGGACGTTATCGAGGAGCTTGCACGCCGTATGGCCGCGGCAGGGATTGAGGCCTTTTTCGAGACCAACGTGGCTACTTTTGCCCTGGAACCCGCGGGTGTTGAGCAGTCGTCTCTGATCGGCACTTCTGTGGTGCACAGCGCCGAGGAGATGCGCGTCGACGGCCGTCTGCGCGTAGGCAAGGTGTGCCTCGATGTGCCCAGTTTGGCTCGCGTAGCCAACGACGACGGCTTTATCGATCGCGAGTTTGAGCTGTGCAACACCGGTGGTCGGAATCGAGAGCTGAGCCCCAAGGGCATCGACAAAGGCGTGGGCGTGGCGCGAGCACTGGCGTATCTGGGCCGCAAGGGAAATGCGCGCACCTTTGGCTTTGGCGATTCGGGCAACGACCTGGGCATGCTCGCTGCGGTCGAGACGGCTGTCGCCATGGGCAACGCCATGCCCGAGGTCAAGGCGGTCGCCGACTACGTGACCGACGATGTCGCACACGACGGCACCGTCACCGCGATGCAACATTTCGGCCTCATCTAATGAATCCCGCGTTCTGACGTTTGCTCAAACTGCGACTCTTTGCTTTTGCATGCTCAATCGATTTATCAATCCAAACACTGAGGTGTTTATACCGTTCGCCGAGAAGATAAAAAACCGCAGCTCACGCCTTGATAAACGTAGGTAAAGTGTTTAGCAGTTTAACGCCCATGTGCAAGCGAAAGGAATCAGGCAGATGGCAATCAAGGTGTTCGCTGACGGTGCAAACCTCGAGGGCATGCTCGACATGTACGAGAACGGCAACGTTCAGGGTTTCACGACCAACCCGTCCCTTATGAAGAAGGGCGGCGTGACGGATTACCGCGCGTTTGCCAAAGAGGTCCTGGCCCACATCACCGATGTATCCGTCTCGTTTGAGGTCTTTGCCGACGACGTCGAGACCATGGAGGTCGAGGCGCGCGAGATCGCTACCTGGGCCGAGAACGTCTACGTCAAGATTCCGTGCGTGACCACCAAGGGCGAGTCCACCGCCGAGCTGGTGCGCAAGCTTTCGGCCGACGGCATCAAGGTCAACGTCACTACCATCTTTACGCCTAAGCAGGTCGACGAGATGGTTGAGGCCGTTGACACCGAGACGCCGTCCATCATCTCGCTCTTTGCCGGCCGCATCGCCGATACCGGCGTCGACCCCATTCCGTTTATGACGGAGTCGGTCAAGAAGGCCGCCGCAAAGCCCAACTGCGAGGTCCTGTGGGCGTCCACGCGCGAGCTCATTAACATTTACCAGGCCGAGGCCTGCGGTTGTCAGATCATCACGGTGCCCAACAGCATCCTGGCCAAGCGCAAGAACATTGGTCGCGACCCGTACGAGGTCTCGCTCGATACCGTGCGCGGTTTTGCCAAGGATATCGCCTCGCTCGGCTTCCATATCCTGCCGTAAGCAAGGGTACCCCCTGTAGCGACGTGCAAAATTGAGAGTATTCAGCAAGGTAAAGGCTTTTACCAGCTAGATAAAGCACGGAACAGCCCCCGTTTTGGCTCTGACGACGCTAAAACGGGGGCTGTTTTTGCTTTTTCGCCTCTGAGGGGCATCCGGAACGGCGGAATTTGCAGAATACTCGCGATTTTGCACGTCGCTACCGGGGGGACCCTTGCTTTGGCGGTTTACTTCCCCTGCACCATGGTGAGCGAGATCTTCTTGCGGTCGCGATCGACCTTTTCTACCCACACCTTGACCGTGTCGCCGACGCGCACGACGTCGCTCGGGTGCTTGACAAAGCGGTTGGCGAGCTTGGAGATGTGCACGAGGCCGTCTTGGTGCACGCCCACGTCGACGAAGGCGCCAAAGTCGACGACGTTGCGTACCGTGCCCTTGAGCTCCATGCCGGGCTCCAGGTCGTCGATGGAAAGTGCCGAGCGGCTAAAGACCACCTCGGGAGCGTCGTCGCGCGGGTCGCGACCGGGCTTCTTGAGCTCGTTGACGATGTCGATGAGCGTGAGGGTGCCGCAGTCCAGGTCGCTTGCCAGTGTCGAGATGCTGCCCAGACGGCGCTCGATGTCGGGCACGCCGCCGCGGCTGAGTTCACTGGCCGCCACGCCTGCGCGCTCCAGGACGGACGTGGCCACCTCGTAGCTCTCGGGGTGGACGCTTGTCGCGTCGAGCGGGTTCTTGCCGCCGCTGATGCGCAGGAAGCCCGCGGCATTGAGGTATGCCTTGGGTCCCAGCTTGGGGACCTTCTTGAGCTGGCGGCGATCGGTAAAGGCGCCGTTTTCCTCGCGGTATGCCACGATGTTCTTGGCTACGCTCGGCGTGATGCCCGACACGTAGCCCAGCAGGCTTGCGCTCGCGGTGTTGACGTCAACGCCCACGCGGTTGACGACGTCCTCCACCACGTGGCCCAGGGTGCGCGAAAGCTCGGCCTGGTCAAGGTCGTGCTGGTACTGGCCCACGCCGATGGACTGGGGCGGAATCTTGACGAGCTCTGCCAACGGGTCCTGCAGGCGGCGGCCCAGGCTCATGGCGCCGCGCACGGTGACGTCCAGGTCGGGATACTCCTGGCTGGCGAGCTCGGAGGCGGAGTACACCGACGCGCCGGCCTCGTTGACGATGGTGTAGCGAAGGCTGGGCGCCTGCTCGGCGATGAACTCCGAGACGACCTCCTCGGTCTCGCGGCTGGCGGTGCCGTTGCCGATGACGATGGTATTGACGCCGTCCTTCTTGACGAGGCGGGCGAGCTCGCGCTTGGTGCCGGCGACGTCGTGGCGCGGCTTGGTGGGGTAGACCACGCCGTGGTCGAGCAGCTTGCCGGTCTCGTCCATGACGGCGACCTTGCAGCCGGTGCGGTAGCCCGGATCGAGCGCGAGCACGCGGGCGCCGCGCACGGGGCGCGCCGAGAGCAAGCCCTCGAGATTCTTGGCAAAGACGTTGATGGCCTCGGTCTGGGCGCGAACGGTGAGCTTAGCACGGGCCTCGCGCTCCAGCGAGGGAGCCATGAGGCGCTTGTAGCCGTCGGCGATGGCGGCATCGAAGATGGGAGCAAACACGCCCTGGCGTCGGGGCCAACGGCTGCCGAGACGTGCCGTGGCGGCAGCGCCGTCGACGTTCACGCGCACGCGGAGTTTGCCCTCGCGCTCGCCGCGGTCGATAGCCAGTACGCGGTGGTTGGGTATACGGCGCAGCGGCTCATCAAAGTTGTAGTAGGGTTCGTAGGGGGTCTTCTCGGTGGGGTCGGTGGCCTCGACGACGATATCGGCGGTGTTTTGCGTAAAGGCGCGCAGGTCGGCGACGTTCTCCGGGTCCTCGGCTACCGTCTCTGCCACGATGTCGGCGGCGCCGGCGAGCGCCTTTTCGGGCGTGTCAAAGCCGGCCTCCTCGTTGACGTAGTCCGCGGCGGCGTCGAGTGCGCTGCCCTTGGCCGAGGCCTGCATGATGATCATGTTGGCGAGCGGCTCCAGGCCGGCCTCGCGGGCCTTCTGCGCGCGGGTCATGCGCTTTTTGCGGTAGGGCTTGTAGAGGTCCTCGACACGCTGGAGCTGCGTGGCCTCGCGAATTTGCTGTTCGAGCTCGGGCGTAAGTTTGCCCTGGGCGTCGATGAGCAGAATGACGTCCTCTTTGCGCTGTTCAAGATTGCGCAGGTAGGACAGGCGCTCGTCGAGCGCGCGCAGGGCGACGTCGTCCATGCCGCCCGTGGCTTCCTTGCGGTAGCGCGAGATAAAGGGAATGGTGTTGCCCTCGTCGATGAGCTTAACGGTCGCCTCGATGTTGGCGGCCTTAAGGTTGAGCTCGTGGGCAAGCTGGGCGATAAGATTCATGGGACTCCTTGCGTTTAAGGTGCGTTTGCAGCACAGGGCTACCAAGGATACCACCCGTCCCAAAAGGCTGTTTTGGGGCCGCGCCACGAAAATGGCCTATCTACTACGTTTTACCCGTAGGGGCTGACCATACCTAAGTTTTCCGAAAATCGGCAAGCCGTTTACCTGCGGTTTTTATTTCGCGAAATTCTGTATGGTTAAGGGTGGTCGGTTAAACGTAGTAGATAGGCCCATTTCGTGGCGAACGAATCAAGCCGAGGTGCAAAATAGCCCCCGCCCCAGAAAAATCATGGCAAGGTAGCAAAATGCCCCGCGGGCAGGAGGCTGCTCGCGGGGCAAAGAAGAGGGGCTTGTTGGTGGCGGGCCGAGGCGCTCGGCGGGGAGTTTGCCGCGGCCCGCTCTTAAGGCATTACAGCTCAACGAGCTGGCCGGTCTCGGCGGCCTCCTTGATGGCGTTGAGAAGCGTGAGCGTCTTGACGTTATCGGCGGGGGTCACGACGGGCTCGACCTCGCGGCGGACAACCTTCACAAAGTGCTTGAGCTGCATCTTGTGCGGCAGTGCCGGGTCGACAGCCGGAATCTCCATCTGCAGCGGCTTGTGCCAGTTAGAGGCGCCGTCGTAGGAGAACTGGTGCAGGCGGGGCAGCGACAGGGCGCCCTTAGTGCCGCCGATAAAGTAGGCGTCGGCGTCGAAGGGGCGGTACTGCGGATCCTCGCGAGCGGTTGCCTCCCAGTTCCAAGGGCTGGCAGTGGCGTCGGAGATGGTCATGCTCGCGAGCGCGCCATCGGCAAAACGGACGTTGACCACGGCGGAGTCCTCGGTCTCAAAACCGCGGGCGGCGCTGGACTGCATACCTTGGACGGCAACGGGCTCGCCCAGCAGGTAGCGGAGCAGGTCGACGTCGTGCACCAGGTTGACTAGGATCGGGCCGGCGCCCTTCTTGCGGCGCCACTCGACATCGAAATACTCGTCATTCTTATAGATCATGTAGTGGAAGCTCGACACGGTGAGCTTGCCCAGCTCGCCGGACTCGATGATCTCCTTGGCCTTGTTGACGAAGGGGTTGTGGCGACGGTGCTGACCCACGAGCACGGGCACGCCGGCGGTCTCGGCCTCGGCGGCAAAGGCCTGGGCATCCTCCAGGTCGTTGGAGATCGGCTTTTCGACCAGCGGCACGATGTTGCGCTTCACAGCCTCGCGGGCAACGCCCAGGTGCAGGTCGTTGGGCGTGGCGATGATGACGGCGTCGGGCTTGACCTCGTCCATCATCTGGGCGGGATCGGTGTAAAACGGCACGCCGGCGGCCTCTGCCGTGGCGCGGGCGCCCTCAAAGGCGTCGGCGATGGCGACGAGCTCGGCCTCGGGCTCCTCGGTGACAAAGCGGATGTGGTTGCGGCCCATGGCGCCGGCGCCGATAACGGCAATGCGGACGGGGTTGAGCTCAGACATTTCGACTCCTTAATACTGGTGACCGGTGGAATGCGACAAAGGGACTGTCCCTTTGTCGCATCGGTAAAACTAGGCGGACTTCTTCTTGCTGTCGGAGACCATCATGTAGACGGTGAGCACGACGGCGATGGCGGCGATCACAATGGCACCGTAGAAGGACTGCTGGTAGGCGGCGCTGCCGGCCTCGGCGTGATACAGCACGGCGGTGATGGGCTGGCTGATCCAGGTGGAAGCGGCGTAGCCCAAAAACATGATGCCGTAGTTGACGCCGATGTTGCTGGTGCCAAAGGCGCCACCGGTGAGCGGCGGGTAGATGACGAGCAGAGCGCCAAAGCTAAAGCCGAGCAGGGCGAGCGCCACGAAGAACATGCACTGCGTAAAGCTCATCGACATGATAACGAGGGCGACGATGGTGACGACAAGGCTGATGAGCAGCGACTTGTAGGCGCCGAGCTTGTCGATGATCTGGCCAAAGGACAGACGGCCAACCAGGTTGGCGCAGGTGTTGACGGAGACCACCACACCGCCGAGGGCGACGGCCGCGGCGCTCGTGGGGTCGGCGAAGAGCTGGACGGCGGCGATGGAGGCAACCTTGCCCACGAGCAGGGTGCCCGCGGTGGCGGCAAAGGCGAAGGTGACGATGAGGACCCAGAAGCGCGGGGTCTTGACCATCTCGCCCGGGGTGAGGTCGCCGAAGGTGCCGGCATGTGCACCGCCCTTGGGGGCCTCGAAGCCCTCGGGCAGCCAACCGGCCTCGGGGGCCTTCAGGAACAGGGCGGAGGCGGCGATCGTCACAAAGAAGATGACGCCGAGTGCCTTGAGGGCGCCAAAGATGCCCAGGCTCGGGATGAGCAGCGAGGCGAGCACCGGGGACAGCACGGCGGGGCCGGCGGTCGAAGCGGCCAGGGTGATGCCGGAGGCAAGGCCCTTCTTGTCGATGAACCACTTTTGGCCGGTGGTGAGCGCCGGGTTGTAGCCCAGGCCGTTGCCGATGGCGGCGACGAGCGAGAACCACAGGTAGAACTGCCACGGCTCGGTGACGGTGCCGGACATGAACCAGCCCAGGCCGTAGCACACGGCGGCGGCGATCACGACGTTGCGCGGGCCGATCTTATCGGAGATGCGGCCGGCGAAGATGCCCGTTACGGCCATGATGGTCTGAAAGACGGGGAAAGCCCAGGTAAGGGCACTCGACCACTCGGGGTAGACGGCGAGCAGATTCTTGCTCACGACGGAATACAGCGCGATGGAGCTAATGAAGAACATGGTGACGCACGCGGCGGAAAGCACGACGGCGCGACCCTTGTTGGAGTTGGTGGAAGCCATTGGACTCTTTCTAATCGATACGGGGGAGGAGCGGGCGTGTCCGCGGGCCTCCCTGTCAGGTTGGTTTACTGGTCGGTCGGCTTGGCGACGCCGGACTCGTCGGACCAGAGCTCGACACCCTTGTTCTTAAGGTAGTTGTCGGCATAGGCGCGACGGCCGCCGGGCTTGGCGGTGAGGTCGCCCATCATGTTGGAGAAGCCGCCGTCGACCTTGATGGCGTCGCCGGTGGTAAAGTCCGAGCGCTTGGACGCCAGGAACATGACGGCATTGGCGATATCGCTGACCTCGCCGATGCGGCGAGTGGCGATCAGACGGCTGCGGCTCTTTTCGACCTCGGGGTCGGCGTAGAAGTTGGCCGACATCGGGGTCTTAACGAAGCAAGGCTCGACGCAGTTGGAGCGGACGCCGTAGGGGCCCCACTCGGCGGCGAGCATCTTGGACATCATGTTGACGCCGGCCTTGGTGGAGCTGTACACGCCCGAGAACGTCTCGGGGGAGTGGCTGGCGACGGTCGAGATATGCACCAGGCGGCCCTGGCCGGCCTTGATCATCTCGCGACCAAAGCGCTGCGAGGTGATGAAGTAACCGGTGAGGTTGACGTTGAGCACCTGCTCCCAGTCGCTCAGCGGCAGGTCCTCCATGGCGGCGAAGCGCAGGATACCGGCGGTGTTGACGAGGACGTCGACGCGGCCGAAGTTGGCGATGGTTGCGTCGACGGCAGCCTGAACCTCGGCCTCGTCGGTGGCGTTCATCTTGTAGCCCTCGGCGTGGATGCCAAATTCGGCAGCGAGGTCGGCGGCAGCGGCCTTGACCTTCTCCTCGTCCAGGTCGAGCATGACGACGTTGGCGCCATTGCGGGCGAACTCGCGGCAGATCTCGGCGCCCATACCGCCGAGCGCGCCAGTCACGGCGCAGACATCGCCCTCGAGCTTAAGCCAGTTGCTCATAGGAACTTCCCTTCTTGTGCCTCCCGGTGGGTCGTTCCCATTAATCGACCCACGTGGTTTTCGCTGGTTATCGTATGCTTTGCATTTGCGCAGGTGAATTGCATATTTGTTAGAATGGCGTTAACCGTAGGTTTACACTGTGCGATGCAGTTTTTTCTCAATTGAGCGCGTGAACTGCCAAAACGACCCCCTGTGGCACCATGTGGCCACGGGCGCTAAAACGGGAGATTGACGTGTACGATCGACGACTTGAGGCCATATCGGCCGCCGCGGAGCTGGGAAGCTTCTCGCGTGCGGCGGCAAAATTGCGTGTGTCGACGCCGGCACTCGTCAAGCAGGTATCGGGCTTCGAGGCCGAGTTCGGCATCACGCTGTTCGAACGCTCGCACTCGGGCGTCAAGGTGACGCCGGCGGGCGCGCTGCTGGTGGACGATGCGCGCTCGATTATGCGGCAGTCCGAGGACGCGCTGCGCCGTGCCCGACGCGCGGCGGGCGATGGCGGGGCCGTGCGTCTGGGCGTGTCGATGATGTGCCCGGGGCGCCAAACGCTTTCGATGTGGACGGGCATCCACGATCTGGAGCCGTCGCTGCGATTTGAGATTGTGCCGGTAAGCGACCTCTATGACGAGCGCGAGACAGTCATGCGCAGCCTTGGTCGAGAGGTGGATGTGGTGCAGTCGAGTTTTTCGACCCCACGCTGGGGTGACACTTGCCAAAAGCTCCGCATCGTCAACGTGCCGTTTTATATCGACCTGCCTCGCACGAGTCCGCTGGCGCGCAAGAATCGCATTACGGTCGCCGACTTGGAGGGCATGCGCCTGCGCGTGCTTCGCCACGGCAACGACGCCATGGACAGCCTGCGCATCGACCTGTTGGCCGACGGCGGCGTGGACGTGATCGACGTGGACAGCTTTGACTTCGCGCTCTTTAACGAGGCGGAGGAAAAGGGCGACGCGGTTCTCACCTGCGGAGCGTGGTCGGGGGTGCACCCGGCCTTTGTGGGCGTGCCGTTCCTGTGCGGCCGCGAGGTGCCAGTCTTTCTGCACTACCCGCTCGAGCCCACCCTCCAAGTCCAAAAATTCGTCAACGCCATGGCCCAACTCCTTAACTAGCTAATTTAGGACGGGGCTTTTTAGCTACTTTCGCCGCACTACCAGCACAATGCGAAAAATGATGCGAAAAATGACTGCAAATCGGTCACGCATGATTTTGCTTTTGCCCTGGGCTGGTTGTAGAATCAAAAAGCTTAAACGAACTACTTGTGCAGCTTGCGCGAAAGCTCGGGCTGCGGCTGGGGGGGATGCGCCCGTGCAGGGTCCTTTCGGTCATATTGCGTCGATGCGCCGCACCTTTATGATGTTGGCAGCGGCCTTATGCGTGTTCGTTATGGCCGGGGGGGGGTTGCCCTCGCGCGCGTACGGTGACGATGGCAACCTTATAACAAACCCAAACTTTCTTAACCAAGCTACTGGCTGGTCGACGACCTCTCCGAATGAGAGAATCGGCGAGACGATGAAGCTCGAGCTTTCCACGCAGCTCCTCAAGCCCCAAACGAACACCAAACAAGCTAACGGCAATCACTTTGCGCTTGCGTGGAATTTTAGGCCACAGGGCACCAATCTTTATTTTGAACCTGGATCAACCTACACCACCTTTTCCACCCAGAGCGGCGCCACGTACGAGTGGGGCCTAAACCATCGCGCCGCAACCGACCACGACGTGCTGATGCTCACGATGGGTCCTCAACAGGAGAATCTGTCGATTAACAGCGCAGGCCAAGACCAGCTTATGCAGCTGCGGGCTTGGCTTAAGGCGCAGGTCAAGATGCCCCAGGGAAATACCGTTGAGCAGTACACCGTTTACAGCGATCCCTTTGCTGCAAACGGCGGATTTGCTGGTAACAGTGCTGATGGATCCCACTTTTCGTTTGAACAGAGCGACGGTCGCATCGCGCTTTCTGTGTGGCTCGTAAGCTCTAACGGACAGGGCTGGTTCTCCTTTGGCACCAACAGCACGCATTATTATCGAAATCTTCCCGAGGAAGACGATGAGTTTGCCTATCAGGCTGACTATACCGCAGCGTCCGACAAAACGATGCTTGCGCTGACTTGCTACGATTCAAATCTTACGGGGGAGAACGAACAATACCGGGAGTGGTTTGGTAATCTGGTCAACGACGTTCACGTGGAAAAGCAGGGCACACGCGACATCTATAGCGACTTTGCCAAGGTGTATTGGGAAAATTCGTCCGAGACCATGACAACGCTCACAAACTATGCGTTCTCGACCTCGAATCTTAAGAACGAGAATACGAACATTGCTAACGGCAGCTTTGAAGAGGATATACATCTAGGGAACCAGAGGCCCAGCAAGTTTACGTTGTGCTCGCCCCATTGGCGTACGACCGAGACGGACCATCGTATCGAGATCGTTGCCAAGAACGACTACTATATCGACCCAGTTGGGCATTCTGTTACGTTTACGCCCTCCGATGGTGACTATGCAGCCGAGCTCAACGCACACGAGGCGAGTTCGCTCTATCAATATGTGACGACCGAGCCGGGAAAACAGTACGAGTGGGGGCTCGACCACCGCGGCCGCTCGGGTCGAGACGCCATGGCCCTTATCATCGGTCCGCGACAAGAAAACGAGCCGTACAAGGACAATCAAAAGGCACTCGATCAGTACCAGCAAATTGTTCAATGGATTCAAATGAGCGTCGACAACTATGTCGGCTTGGATGTGGTCAATTTTACCCAATCGGGCTGCAGCAAAAAGATCATCCTGTATTCAACCAAGTTTGACAAAGTGGGCGGATTTGCCAATGCGTCCAGCGGAAGCGCGTTCTCATGGACGGCCGATGCGGAGCATACCGAAAAATGGTGCGTATGGATCATGGCGTCCGAAAACGACGCGTGGGCTTCCTACGGTTCCAACGCGCTCGAGCAGAGCAAAAAGGTTGACTACGACTATACCTACACCATTCCGGATGGCCAAAACCAGAGCGTCTTTGCTTTTGTGGCCTACAACACGGCCAACGGGAGCAATTCGACCGGCAACTTCCTCGACAATATCTCGTTTAGGGAGTTCTATCGCATCGAGACATACACGACGCCCAACGGAAGCGGAACGTATTTTTATAACGCCAATACCAAGACGGCGGACTTTACCTATGCCAAAAACTACGTAGGTAAACAGGAGAAGAACTCCTACTTTATGGTCGATGCCAAACGCGATGACGGGGCAGTCTTTATCGGTGCTTTTGTCAACGGCGAGTTCTATTCCGCAGACGACGACGCACATTGGACCAGATTGGAAGATGGTACCTATCGCTTTGAGGTCGACAAGGTCACAAAGCACTACAAAGTGCACCTCGTGTTTTCCAAGGCAGGCGTTCAATACGATGTGAACGGCGGCAAAGCGTATCACTACGATCCGTACAATGAGTCCACGGGCGATTTCGTACAGCTTTCTGGCGCTGGAGCGAGCTATACCTCCCATGCTGCCGTTGGACAAAACGACGACTGGAAGTTTATGGGCTGGGAGTACGCGGGCTCGGGAAAAGCCGTTCGCTTCGATGCCAAACACACGGTGACCCATACAGCTCCCGAGGGCACCACGGATTCCGGCACTCTTACCATTAAGGGCAAGAAGGTCAATCCGGATACCGGTGCTGTGGGCGATGCGGTAACCGTCGAAAACATTCCCGAGAGCCAGGGCGCGACGTTCGTGGCGCAATGGAAGTATCGTCAGGCCTTTGTTGCCCAGCTTAAAAATGCCGATGGCACGTGGAGCAACGTAACGACGGGCGGCACGGTCAGCTCCAAGCTTAAGGGGGCAAAGGGCTCCATCGATGCCGGGGATGGCTCGGGCAAGGACGAGGACGCGTACAAAAAATCGGGCGTTGCCTACTTTGTGGATGACGGCACGTTTGTGGAGGCGGTGGCCGCTCCCAAGGAGGGCTATCACTTTGAGGGTTGGTACGACCTATCGAATCCGGACGCCCCGGAGCTGCTGTCGTCTTCACCCACCTATACGTACAACGTAAAAGATCGCCATACGGGATGCGTATACGCACGATTCACCCCGCGCACCTACACACTCAAGGTTTCCAAGAGCGTTACGGGCAATATGGGCGACAAGCGTGCCTACTTTAAGATGACGGCGACCTTTACGGGCCTCAAGGCTGGTCAGACCTACGCCATCGAGTATTCGGATGCGTCTGCCCAAGGCAGCCATGCGCTCGTGGCGCGACCGAATGATCGGGCCGAGACCGTGGAAAACAAGACGGCCTTTACGGCCGATGGCCAGGGCAAGGCGACCGTGCCGTTTGCCGTTAAGGACGGCCTGACCGTTTCGATTAAGGCGCTGGATTACAACGCGGTCTATACCGTGAGCGAAGACGATTATTCGTCGTTGGGGTACCACGCCGAGCTTACGGGTGCGAGCGGCACGCTCAACGGTCCGCGTGTGACCGTTGCCGTTGAAGCTAAGGCCACCAATTCCCGACAGGTCGCGGTGCCTACGGGTATTACGCGCAACCCCATCTATGCCCTGGCGATTTTGGCCGCCGGCGTGCTGTTGGCTACGGGCATGGTTGCGCTGCGTTTACGCCGCGGCTCCAAGAGGGGCGGGCGCCTATGAGAAGACATGGCGCCAGCAATGCTGGTGATGGGCCAGCCGCACGAGCGGCCCCGCAGGGAAGACCCCGGGGCTCGCGGTATTCGGCCGCGTCGAACGTGAGGTTGGGCGCCCATGCGGCGCCAGATCTGGGAGAAGCGGACGACCGGCGCGATATCGTGGGCTTTCTGGCGCGCCTGGCATTTTTTGTCGTGACGCTCTGGCTGCTCTTTGGTGTGGTCTTGGGCGTGGGCGCAGTCACGACTGGCGAGATGGCCCCCCGCATCTGTTCGGGTGACGTCATGCTCTACTGGAGGCTCAGCCAGAGCTTTAACGAGGGTGACGTGGTGGTATACACCGCGGATGGCGAAGAGCGCCTGGGTCGCGTGGTTGCCCGCCCCGGTGATGAGGTCACAATTACCGAGTCGGGCGAGCTCATGGTTAACGGGGCTGTTGTGGTGGAAAGCGATATCACCACGCCGACGCCGCGCTATGAGTCTGCTGTGGACTATCCCGTGCATCTGGGAACGGATGAGCTCTTTGTGCTGGCAGATTTGCGCGAGGGCGGGCACGACAGTCGCCTGTATGGACCGATTGCCCGTTCGCAGATCAAAGGCAACGTGATCAGCGTGCTGCGCAGGTCGAACCTGTAGGCACGAAGCCTGGTTTTATTAAGGGCATGTGCCCGAGAGGAAGGATACAACATGAAAACTGGAAAGAGGCGACTGGCGGCGTTTGCAGTTGTGGCCGCCACGATGCTGCTGGCTTTGGTGGGAGTTGCTGCGCCGGCGTGGGCGGAGGAGGGCTCTGCTACTCCGCATCTGCCGGTAAATGACAACAAGGTCACAATCACCTCGACGCTTACCATGAATAAGAACGCCGTGGAGCCGAATGCGGAGTTCGGCTATTCGATTGCGCCGGCGGAGACGAGTGAGCTTGCGAGCACGAGTAACAACATGCCTGTTTCTGCTGGAGTGCCCGGTGGCGCCACGCTTCCGTCGTCTTCCGTTAATTTTTCTGCCCAAGGTCTTCATAGCCAAGATAATGCCGACGGCATTACTAAGACAATAACCGCTCCGTTGAACGTCAGCCTTGATACCTCAAAGTTTACGGCTCCGGGCATCTATCGATATAAGATTACGCAGACGCCGCCACCGTTGGATGGCCTCAACGTTACGTACAAGGAGCTCTTCCTCGATGTTTACGTAGAAAACGCAGAAAATGGCGGCTCGGGCTATGTTGTTAATGGTTGTACTCTTCTTAGCGACAAAGCAAGCTCGGGTAGGAAGGCCGCAGGCTTTGTGAACAAATATGCCACCCATAAGCTGACCATCACAAAGGTCGTCAAGGGCAACCAGGGTGACAAGAATAAGGACTTCCGGTTTAGTGTCAGCCTTAACGGCGCTGCCGGGGAAACCTATAAGTACGTCACTGTGAAAAAAGACGGTACTTCTACGCCCGAAGCTGTAGTCAAATCGGGATCTACGGTTTCGGTGAACCTTAGAGACGGCGACTCCGTCACCTTTTATGGTCTTTCATCGGAGGACACGTATGCCGTAACTGAGGACGACTACAAGACGAAGGAAGGTTATGAAACGTCGTACAAGATTGGGGAGACTGGCAACGAAACAAAGTCCAATATTCTTCTCGCGCAGGGTATCGGTACTTCTGACACCACGGTGACCTTTACCAACACCAAGGATGTTACCGTTCCGACCGATGTTATTCGGACGGTCGTTCCCTATGCGGCAATCGTCGCGTTTGCTGCCGTGATGGGCGTGGTCTTCTTCCGTCCTCGTCGTAACCGCCGTTAAAACAGCGAGGATTACAGCCGATGGAGCTTAAACGCATAGCTCGGCTGGCACGAGCCGGCGACCGCGTACTTACGTGGTTTGCCGGCTTTCTCGTGCTGCTCATGCTGCTGTACGGGGGCTATTCGCTGTGGGATACAAACAACGTTATGAACGGCGGGTTCATCAGCGATGAGCTGCTGCACTACAAACCCACCGGGGTCAACGATTGCGCACGCCTGCAGGAACTGATGGCCAAAAATCCCGACGTGGTCGGATGGGTCACCATCGATGGCACCAACATCGACTATCCCTTTGTTCAGGGAAAAGATAACCAGGAATATCTCAACAAAAACGTGTTGGGGGAGTCCGCGGTTTCGGGAGCGGTGTTTTTGGATACGCGCAACAGCCGCGCGATGACCGATTCCTACAATCTGCTCTATGCGCACCACATGGATAACGGCGCGATGTTTGGCGATGTCGACCGGTTTTTAGACAGGGGCTTCTTTGACCTGCACCGCACGGGCACGCTCTACACAAAAGATGGGGCGTTCCGCCTGCGCATCGTTGCTGTGTGTTCGTTTGCCGCGAGTGATGACATTATCTTTGGGCCGGGAAACCTGGACCAGGCCTCAATGCAGACTCTGCTCGCGCATATCTCGCAGACGGCGGTGCATGCGGACACGGACGGCGCTGGCTTCGATGCACGCATCATCGCGCTTTCTACCTGCAGTGATAAAACAAATGGGCGCCGAGCGCTCCTAGCCGAAATCTTGTAGCTCATTTAGGATGGGGCTTTTCTAGCTACCTTTGCCGTCCTACCTGCGCAATGATTTTTCTGGGACGGAGATTTTTAGCTACTGCGTTCCGTTAGCTTGACCAGTCTTTTTGGGACGGGGCTAAATTAGCTGGTTTTGGATTAGGGATCAGTTGCGATTTGTTGATTCATCGATATTGGGATGGAGAACCAGCTAATTAGCCCCGTCCCAAAAAGACTGGTCCTCCACCACCTCCCAAATCATCCTTACAAAACGAGGCCCTGGCCAACTGGGCAGGGCCTCACTAATTTATATTCCGTTCTAAATGACAGGCTGATCGCGCGTAGGAGGGGGCCCCGGGGTGGCGGGGTATTTCCTCCGCGCGCAGTTTCGCAGCGCAGCGAGAATG